>JAAWBZ010000061.1 GCA_022792945.1 Oscillospiraceae bacterium
ATTGGCGTTGATATCCTATAACCCTGTGGGAATACTCCCTGCGTTCCTGTTGTGTTTTCAGTAAAATGGAACATGTGCAAAAGGGCGCGAAAAGTTGTGCAGGTGGATAAGTAAAAAGAGAGCCATTATCAGCACCCGAAAGAAGAGCTATCCGCGGTATGTGCGCAAGAAAGGGCCGCAGTTTCTCAAGTCCCGTGAGGACTTGATTTTTCTGGGTTCCTTGGGGACAGGCAAAACCCATTTGGCCACGGCTATCGCTTTGGCTGCCTGCCAGGCAGGACGGCGGGTCCGGTTCTTTACCGCCGCCTCGCTGGCCAATCTGCTGTGGGAGCGCAACAATAAGGGCACGCTGAACAGCTTCCAAGAGAATCTGAAGCGGGTGGAGTTGATCGTGGTGGACGAAATCGGCTTCGTGCCTCTGCACAAGGAGAGCGCCGAGCGGTTGTTCCGGGTGATCTCGGACTGCCAGGAGCGCCGCAGCCTTATCATCACTTCCAATTTGGAGTTCAGCCGGTGGAATACCGTTTTCAGCGATAACCGCCTGACTGCCGCCCTCATTGACCGGCTGATCCACCACTCTCACATCTTGATCTTCTCCGGCGAGAGCTACCGCCTCACCCAGTCCATCTGCCCCTGTTTCCCCGGCATCGTCTCAAACCGCACCGTCGCTTTCGCATTCAGGTCCATCTTCCGGCTGCTCACGTATGCCTTGACGATGCTGTATCCCCTGTCAAACCCCATCAAATGCGAATGCGTTCATTTTCCGCAGCTTCTCCAGGATCCGCAGCGCCGAATACGGCGCCTCCTCCAGTCACTTGTCCATGATCTGTTTGTACGGGTCCAGTTTGGGTTCGCTTAACGTGTACTCCGGCTTCTGCGGCGACTTTGCGTACCGCTTCGCTGTCCGGGGAGCCATGTGGTACTTCCGTCCCAGCTCCACACAGCTCAGCCCCTTTTGTGGCCCTCATTTGGACCTAAGCTGATGGCTGAGATCGGCGATGTGCGGCGCTTTACATACAAGAAGTCCTTGGCGGCCTTCGCTGGTGTTGATCCTATGCCTAACCAGTACGGTGAGAAAAATGTACGAAGCAACCACTCCTCCAAGCGCGGCTCACCGTATCTGCGTAAGACTCTGTTCAATGTCATGGGGATATATCTCAAATGCACTCCTGCTGACGAGCCGGTGTACCAGTTCCTCGACCGCAAGCGTTCTGGGGGGAAGCTCTTTTATGAGAAGAAGCCGGGCGTGCGGACCATTCGGAAGGGCGACGGCAGCTATACCAAGTACACCATGCACGTTGGCAAGGCGCAAAAGCTGTACGACGCCTGCCGCGTCAGCTATGTGGACCCAAAGACGGGCAAGTGCATCGCCGCCGTGGCCACCCGGGAGGACGCCCGGAAGAAGGACCGGCAGCAGCTGGAGATCACCGCGAAGGTGCGCAGCATTGGAGAGGCCCAGGCCAAGGCCGAAAAGTACCTGCGGCTCTACAACAAGTTCGCCCGGACCATGGTGTTTACCATGCCGGGCGATCCGACTTTGGCGGCAGGCCAGACCGTGGACGTATCCGGCTGGGGCGCCTGGGCGGGGCGGTACGTCATCGCCCGGGCGGTCCACACCGTGGGGCCGTCCGGCTATACGACCAGGATCGAGCTGCGAAAGGCATTGGAGGGAGCATGATGGAGCTTCAGCGAAAACTGGAACGGATGATTCAGGTCGGGACCGTGACGGACGTCCGGCCCGCCGAGGGGCTGGCCCGGGTCAAGCATGAGGACACCGGCATGATCTCCGACTGGCTGTACGTCCTCCAGCACGGCGGCGCGGCGCTGTCCGTCGCGCCGGACGGGCTGCACACCCACGGCATTTCAGACAGCTATACCGGCGGCGGCTCCGCCGAAAACGCCGGCCAGCACAGCCACCCGGGCTCGCGGCTGGGCGCGTGGATGCCGCCGGTGGGCAGCACGGTCCTGGTGCTCTACGCGCAGGCGGGGGACGGGGACGGCGACGGATACATTCTGGGAGGGACCGACTATGGCTAAGATCGGCGCGCTGGGCGAGGTCGTGTTTGAGGCGTCGGAGGAAAAGATCGAGACGGTCCACAACGTACGCTGGTCCGGCTCTGCCCGGTACGCTACCCACAACCGCGTGGGAACCAACGCGCTGACGGAATTTCTCGGCGTGGCGCCGGACAAAATGCGCTTCGACATGGTGCTCTCAGTCAACCTGGGCGTGGACCCCATGCAGGAGCTGGTGAAGCTGTGGGATTACAAGCGCAGCGGCCGGGCCGTGTCCATGATCCTGGGAACGAAAGCCTACGGCAAGTACCGCTGGAACGTGCTGAGCATTGAGGTCAAGCTTGAGGCATTCGACGTCAACGGGGATCTGGCCCACGCCACGGTGTCCGTGACGCTCCAGGAATATTTGCGGGAATGAGGTGTGACGATGGCTTATCTGGTGTCCGCCGCGGACCTTTCCGGCCTGCGGCTGTGCGAGCGGGACCCGGTGCGGTCCGTCCTGCAAAACTGCGCCCTGATCCTGGGCACACGGCGCGGGACGGTGCCCTTTTACCGGGAATTCGGCCTGCCCCAGCTTTTCCTGGACAAGCCAGGCCCGGCGGCGGTCCCCCTGGCCTGCGCCGCGGTCAAGGAGGCCATTGAGGCGTTTGAGCCGCGGGTCCGGGTGCTGGACGTGACATTTTCGGAGGACCCGGCGCAGCCGGGGCAGCTGCGCCCTTCGGTGGAGGTGGAGATCCTGGCATGAGCAGGAATACAGAGTATCAATTTGTCCCCACGGACCCGGAGGAGGTCCTGGAGGATGTGACCCGGCTCTATGAGGAGGTCAACCAGTACAAGGTCAGCCCGGCCAGCCCGGACAAACTGCACCTGTGCTGGCTGGCCTCCATCCTGGTGCAGGAGCGGTCACTGGAGAACTACATCGGCAATCAGAACCTTTTGAGCCGGGCTGAGGGGGAGAACCTGGATGCCCTGGGCGGCCTCTGCCGGGCGCAGGAGCGTCCCCGGGCGAAGCCCGCCCGGTGCACGGAGCGGTTCTTCCTCTCCCAGGCCCAGCGTGCCCCGGTCTGGATCGCCGCCGGCACCCGCGTCACCGACGCCGGCGGGCAGCTGGTCTGGGAAACGGTGGACGAGGCGTGCATCCAGCCGGGCGAGACCCGGGCGGACGTGGAGCTGCGCTGCCAGACCCCGGGGACTGCCGGCAACGGCTTCGCGCCCGGGCAGCTGAATAAGCTGGTGGACCTCTACGACTACTGCGCCGGCTGCTCCAACCTCACAGCCACCGACGGCGGGGCCGACGCGGCCACGGATCAGGAATACTATGAGCTCCTGCGTCAGAGCATGGACGCATTCAGCTGCGCCGGCGCCATAGGCGGCTATATCTACTGGGCCAAGCAGGTCTCGGTGGAGATCGCGGACGTGGCGGCGGTATCACCGGCGCCCGGCACGGTCAAGCTCTATGTCCTGATGGACAACGGGGAGCCGGCCGGCGCGGAGATCAAACAAGCGGTCCTGGCCGCCTGCAGCGCGGCAGAGCGGCGGCCCCTGACCGACCAGGTATCGGTGGAGGACGCGGCGGCAGTGGGATACGACATCCGCTTCACCTACTACCTTCAGGAGGGAAGCGGCCTGAGCACGGCCCAGGCTGCGACGGCGGTGGAGGCAGCGGTCCAGGATTACATCGCGTGGCAGCGGGCGAAGCTGGGCCGGGATATCAACCCCTCCCGGCTCCTGGGCCTGCTGATGCAGACCGGTATCAAGCGGGTGGAGCTGACGGCCCCGGCCTTCCAGACGCTGCGGGACGGAAGCGGCGGCGGCGTGCCACAGGTGGCGGCAGCCGGGACCGTGGCGGCGGTGTGCGGAGGGTATGAGCATGAATGAGTGGCACGGCATGACGGCGGAAAACCTCCTTGCCACCCTTCCAGAGGCGCTGCGGCAGAGCGGGAGCATCCTGGCCCTGGCCCGGACCGAGGCCGAGGCGCTGGCCCGCCGTCTCGAGGAGATCGAGCGGCTGCGCATTTACGCGGCCATCGACCGGCTGGACGAAGCGCTTCTGGACCGGCTGGCCGCGGACTTCAAGGTGGACTGGTGGGACGCCGACTACACCGTGGCCGAGAAGCGCCGGACGCTCCAGGCCAGCTGGCAGGTCCACCGGACCCTTGGCACCAAGGCCGCTGTGGAGACCGCCATGTCGGCGGTCTATCCCGAGACCACGGTGCGGGAGTGGTGGGAGTACGGCGGCGCGCCGTACCACTTCAAGCTGCTCATCGACACCACCTTTGAGCACGCCGACCCGCAGAAGCACCGCCGTGTGCTGGAGCGGGCCGAGTATTACAAGAATCTGCGCTCCCACCTGGATCAGGTGGAATACACCGCCGTCCCCAAGGGAGAATGCACCGCTTACTGTGTTATCGCGGCGGCGGGCATCGGCGGAAAACTGACGACGGAGGTACCCATCTATGGCTTGGAATGACAGAGCCGTGACCTTGCAGGGCTTGGAAATGCTGCGCCGGTGCCTGGGCGGCGAGACGCTGACGCTGGACCACGCCGGAGGCGGCGCGGGCGTGGCCCCGGCGGCTTCCCTGATGACGCAGAACGCGCTGATGGACCAGCGGCAGACCTTCGCTTTTGGCGGCGCTCTGGCGGAGCTCGAGACCGGCAGGCGGGTGAATATCCTGATCACCAGCGCCGGTCTGGCCCAGGGGTACACCCTGCGCCAGGTGGGCATCTGGGCCCACGTCGGGGACGACACGCCGGCGCTGTTCGCCGTGATCCAGGACGCGGAGGGCATCCCCATCTATTCGGAGGCGGAGTTCCCGGACTTTGCCCTGAATTTCTATACTGTTCTGGCGGTCAGCAGCGCCGCGGATGTGACCGTCCATGTGGACCCGTCGGCCATGGCGTCCATGGCGGATATGCGGGCGGCGGTGGACGAGGCTGTGAGCAAGGCAGCGCCAATTGCAAAGGGCGGGACACCGGACAGTACGACCCCGGGGACCGCCGGACAGCACTACCTGGATACGGACAGCGGTAAGGAGTATGTATGCCTGGGAGAGAAGGACGGCGCGTACCAATGGAAGCCTGCCAGCGCCGGGACCTCCGCCGAGATTGCCTACCGGGATACCACAGTAGAGACGGCGCTGGACAACATCTCGGAGCTGGCCCGGAATGCGGCCCAGTCAATCATTACCCACGCCGGATCAAACGGACACATCACGGAGCAGGAGCGTACCAACTGGAACGGCAGAGTTCCGGCCACGCGCACGGTCAACGGTAAGCCTCTGAGCGCCGACGTGATGCTCACCGCCGCCGACGTCAAGGCCCGCCCGGAGACCTGGACCCCTACCGCGGCGGACGTAGGGGCTGTCCCGACCAGCCGCAAGGTCAACGGGAAAGCATTAAGCGCGGACATTACACTGAGCGCCGCAGACGTCAGCGCCCGCCCGAGCACCTGGACGCCGACTGCCGCCGACGTGGGAGCGCTGGCCTCCAGCGGCACGGCTGCCGCGGCGACGAAGCTGGCCACCGCCCGCACCATTCGGACCAATTTGGGCAGTACCGCCACGGCCAGCTTTGACGGCACGGGCAATATAACCCCCGGCGTGACCGGCACGCTTCCCACGGCCAACGGCGGGACCGGCGGGACCACATCCGCCGCGGCAATCTACAATCTGATCAGCGCCCTGACGGCCCTGACCAGCACTGGCCTCGCGACCGGCGACTACCTCCCCCTGCTGGACGCCAGCGCCACCACCGGCAAGAAGGTCACCCTCACCAACCTCAAGACCTGGCTCCAAAAACAGAACATTGGCGCGCGCATCGCCACCGGCTCCTACACCGGTACGGGCACCTATGGGGCCTCGAATCCGTGCAGCTTAACGTTCGATTTTGTGCCAAGGTTTCTGGCAATCACAAGAAAAGTAAACCAGGAAAATGACAGTGGCTGGATTGTGTGTGAAGCTGGCGGTTTGAATACTATGCAGACAAATCCCAGCCTCAATTCTGCGGTAACTGGAAATACAGTCAAGTGGTACCATACCTATAATGCACAATACCAACTTAATTATAATCTATATATTTACTATTACGTTGCTATCGGGTAAGTGTTAGCACAAGCTCGATCCTCAGCCAATGGCGACGTAATTGTAAACCGCTCCACTCGAATTCATCTGATAGGTCGCACCGCTACTGTCATACCACGAAAGCGTCTGTGCATTTATTTTGGCGTATCTTATATTTGCGGAACCCAGCGTTGATGTACCTAATGGGTACCAACCGTAAGCACTATTGTTTGGCGGGTATGCTGCTGAAATTGAGATCATATCAAACAGCGCAATGTAAGAGCCATTGTCCCTCATGTAGATAATCAAAAATCGCGGCACAAAATCGACGATTTCCCCGTCCCGTCCCGCCGCCCTCCGTGGCCTGAGAACAGGCGGGCAGACAGTCCGAAACGGGGAAATCGTCGGGAAACCGTATCGTATCCCGCCATAGCTGCCGGAGACTCCGAAAAGTGTGGCGGCCTTACGGCCCCTTATTCCGCCTCAAGCCGGCTCTTGGCGAAGCGGACCAGCGTGGAGCGGTCCACGTGGAGCAGGCGCGCAATCTGCGCCCAGTTGGTGCCCTCGGCCCTCAGAATGCGGATGGCTTCCTCTTTGCCGCTGAGCTTGACGTGCCTGCTCAGCGCCCCCTTCGGCCTCCCCAGGTGGATGCCCTCGGCGCGTTTGCGATCCAGAGCCTCCTTTGTGCGCTGGGAGATCAGGTTGCGCTCGATCTCCGCGCTCAGGCCGAACGCAAACGCCAGCACTTTGCTCTGGATGTCGTCGCCCAGGCGGTAGCCGTCCTTGATGGTCCAGACCTTGCACTCGCGGCTCATGCGGATGCTCAGGATTTCCATAATCATGAACAGGCTGCGCCCCAGGCGGGACAGCTCGGCGCAGAGGATCAGATCGCCGGCCTGAACGCGGGAGAGCAGCTGTCCCAGCTTGCGCTTGTCATAGTTTTTCGTGCCGGAGATCGTCTCCTCGATCCAGCCGTCGATGGACAAGCCGTTGGTCCCGCAAAAGCGCTCGATCTCAAAGCGCTGGTTCTCCACCGTCTGTTTGTCGGTGCTCACCCGAATGTAGCCGTATGTCATTTCACTCAACCTTTCACAATTTTTTAGGAGGTCTTGCCAATGAAAATTATACAGCAGCAGCCAAACCCCAGCGGGGCTTATCCGCCGATCCAGGAGGGCAGCTTTTCGGCAGTCCCCCCGGGCATGGCCCTCTGGCCGGACGATCTGCCCGCCGAGGCGTTCTACGAGGCCCAGGGCTTCGTCCGGCTGACGGTGGAGGAAGTGGAGGATGTGCCCACGGTGACGGCCTGCGCGCCCGACACGGCGGCGTGGGAGGCATGGAGGGCGTCCCTGCCGCCGGAGGAACCGGCCCCGCCCAGCGAGGCGGAGCAGCTGCGCGCCGATGTGGATTACATCGCGGCCATGACGGGGGTGAGCTTGTGACAACGTTCGAGCTGGCGAAGCAATACTACCCGCGCCTCTGGAATCGGGAGCGCATCGAGGCGCTGGCCGCCGCGGGGCGGCTGACGGCGGCGGAGGCAAAGGAGATACTGGAGGGAAAATAGCATGGAGAGCATCGTGGTGGCCGCTCTGGCGCTGGTCGGGACGCTGGCCGGTACATACTTTTCCAACCGGAAATCCAGCGCCCTGATCGCCTACCGCCTGGAGGAGCTGGAGCGGAAGGTCCAGGCCCACAACAATCTGGTCGAACGGATGTACCAGGTGGAGGAGCGGACCGAGCTGCAGGAAGAAAAGATCAAGGTTGCGAACCATCGGATTCAAGACCTTGAAAATAGAATGGAGTGATTTTCATGAAAACGAACCTGAAAGCCAAAAACTGGTGGCGCGCCGCTGGCATCCGCGCCATCAAAACGATGGCGCAGACCGCTGTGGCGCTGATCCCGGCCGCGGCAACGATTGCCGCGGTGGACTGGAAAACCATCGCGGGGACTGCCGCTCTGGCGGGGGTGGTGTCGCTGTTGACGTCGCTGGCGGGCCTGCCGGAGGTGACGGCGGAATGATCTGCGTCATTCCAAAGGCGAACATCCGGAAGATCGCCGTCTATGTCAACAGCGGGCGCATGACCATGCAGCAGGTGAAGAACTCGCTGGGCTGCCAGTACATCCTCAACGGCGGGCTGTACGACATGGCGAAATTCGCAGCCATCAACCATCTGACCGTGGACGGCAAGGTGCTGTCCGCCAACGGCAATCCCTATGGCTACGGTATCAAGGACGGCGGACTGGTCTTTAGCTACGGCAACAACGTCAAGGCCCCGACCTTCCTGGGGGCCTACCCGGTCCTGGTCCGCGACGGCAAGGCCTCCGGCGACGCGGCTCCGGCGGGCTTGGACGGCTTCCGGGCGCGGTCGTGCGTGGGCGTGACAAGGGCTGGCGACGTGGTGCTCCTGTGCGACCAGACGGGCCGGAGCCTGAACGGCATGGCCGGGGAGCTGCTGGCCGCCGGGTGCGACACCGCTATCAACCTGGACGGCGGCGGCTCCAGCCAGTGCGATTTTGACGGCAAGGCGCTGGCCAGCAGCCGCGTGGTGCACAATTTCCTCTGCATCTGGACCGAGGACGCGCCGGCGGAAACGCCCGACAAGAAAAAGGTCCTGCTCATCGCCGGACACGGGGCAGGCGATCCCGGCGCTGCCGCCACCATCGGCGGCAAGGCATACCGGGAGGACACCGAGGCGCGTCGCGTCGTGTCAGCCCTTCAGAAGCGACTGGGCGGCCTCTGCGCTGTCTACCCCACGGACCGGGACGGATACCAGGACTACAAGAAGGGGACGCTGCGGGCCGTTGCGCGGTTCCAGGACTACGGTTTTGTGCTGGAGGTCCACTTCAACGCGTTCAAGGCCGGGGCGGCGGACGGAAAGACCAAAGGCGTGGAGGTCTACGTCCCCAAAGGCGGCGACAAGACCGTCGCGGACAAGCTCTGCAAGGCCGTCTCCGCCTGCGGGCTGACCAACCGGGGCGTCAAGGATGGCAATCTGGCCGTCATCAACACCGCCAAGAGCTGCGGCGTCCCGGCCTGCCTCCTGGAGGTCTGCTTCATCGACGATCCGGACGACATGGCCGTCTACAACGCCAAATTCGCCGCCATCGTGGAGGCCGTCGCCGCCGCCTTCGGCGCGCCCGCGCAGCCCCAGGACGAAGCCGAAGCCGCCCGCGCCTGGGTGATGGCCCAGGGCATCTCCGACGGCTCCAGCCCCGACCGCGCCGCCACACGGTCCGAGGTCTGGCGGATGCTGTACCGAATGCGGAAAACTGAATAGCGCAACGGAAACAGCCCCCTTGCAGGTTTTGCACCTGCGAGGGGGCTGTTTCGTTTGCGGCAAAATCCCAAACGTCTGGGTTTTTGGGTGGTCAAAGGCGGATATTCTCTCCAGTCAGGATATCCACCACCGTGGCGCCCTTACCGAAGGCAGCCCGCATCTCGGCCATTTCCTCGGCGCTGGGGGCCCTTTTGCTGGCTCGGTAGGATTCCAGGCCGGCCTGGACTTCAGCCTCACGTGCGGCCCGTGTGGCGGCGCTGTCGGCCTTGTCGGTGACCATCATCAGCATCTCCAGCATCCAGCAGGTCATCCATCAAGGCCCGGCCGATGCAGTTCCAGGCAACCCCGGCCTCATCGATGGTGATCTTGTCGCCGTCCAGATCGGCCTTGACCTTTGTCAGTTCGTCTTGCGCGTGCTGCTGCCAAAAGGCGCCCAGGTCGCCTCGCAGCTCCCGATGAAATCTTGTCATCATTGCCCCCTCCCTGCCGCAATCCAGCGGCGGTCCATCTCGGTCATCAGTTCGTGATTCTCCCGGATGATGCGGCGGCGGGTCTCTCTGTCGGTGCAGTGCCGCAGGATAAGGCGGTTCTTGATTACCTTCTGTTCGAGTTCCTGGTAGGTCATGCTCGTGTCCTCCGTTTCGTGTTTTCCCTTTCGGTAGTGTATTAATCACTCTGAACCGCAATAATAGCAAGTCATTTCTGAGAATAAACTACACAATTTCGCTCAGATATAATTGTGTAGTTTACAGCGGCAAAAATCAGGTCACAGCTCACGGGTGCAGCCCGCTTGCCATGATGTTGTACGAGAGCAAGCCCCCTCTGGGGCTTGGCTTTCGGCTGGGGATAGCTTACCGCTCGGTGTGGCATTCCCACTCGAACTCGGCGTAGGCTTCGTAGCCGTCCCGGAAAGCGGCGTCATCGTCGATGGTTTCGTGTCCGTAGTCGATGCGGTCTACCTCCTCGAAGGTCGTGCCCTCCTTCTCGGCGGCCTCCCTCGCAAGCTCCTCGGCGTTTTCCTTGACCCAGGCTTTGAACTCGAAATCCGTCATACCCTCGTTCTCGACCTCCGCCTCGTATTCCCATCCGCTGTCCACCCAGGTGATGACCGCCTTGGAAATCCGCTCCTCTGCGTTCCAGTCGCTCTTGCTGGCCTTTGCCCTTCTCAATGCCTCTGCGTAACCAATCATCGCTTTTTTCCTCCGTTTTGTTTTGGTGTGTTTTCCCTTTCGGTAGTGTATTAATCACTCTAAAGCGGAGAAATAGCAAGTCAATTCGAAATGTAAAGTACACAAACATGGCGGAGGAAAACTGTGTAGATTATACCGCCGAATAGCCGGGCGCAGCGGCACCCGGCGGACACCCTGGAGGTATTTCGGCTGGCGGTCAATCGGCCATACTGGAGCGGGGGGTCATCAGACCGATCACAATGCTGTGCAGGAAATTCCGCACCTTCGGTTCCTCCTCTTTCGGAATGAGGAAACTTTTTTCTACTGCTGGCGGCTGGGAAAGTGATGCGCCCGGCCTGTAGTATTCGATGTGCAAGTAGATGCTCTTCCCATCCACCCAGTCAAAGGCGCGGACCTTGTAGCCGGCCACCCACTTATCGATGTTTATCATGCTACAATCCTTTCTGCCCTCGTAACCTCCGGGGCGGGTGTGTGCCTTTAGCGGCTCTGGCGAATCGTGATCTGGAACTCGCTGCCGTCCTGCATCCGCAGAACCAGGCCCTCATCGCCGGAAAGAACCCCGGCCTCCTCGAAGGAGCGGGCCCCCCTGGTTTCCTCCAGGTCGGTATCCTCCAAGGAAAGTTTCCCGTTCAAAACCAGTTCCAGCGCCTCTCGAATAGCTTGCTCGTTCATTTTCTTTGCCTCCATGTTCTTGATTTTTTCCTCGCAACCTTCTGGGTGGGTTTCCCCTTGCGGTAGTGTATTAATCACTCTGAACGGCGATAATAGCAAGTCTTTTCTCGGAATAAACTACACAATTCCTCAAGGTCATATTTGTGTAGATTACGCCCCAGAATACACTTGCTATTTCCGCTGTTTAGAGCGAGTATGTGTGTACCGAAAGGGAAAAAGACAAACGGAGGACAGCAGCATGAAAACGAAATTTTACCTTAACGGCAAGAAAATCACCCGCAAGGCCATTAAGGAACAACTTGGAGCGGATCGGCTGGCACGGATGCTGAAGGAGGCAAAAGAAACCTTCCTGGCCGACCCGCTGACCCAGAACGATTTCTTCATCGGGAACGGGATGCTGACCATAGTCTTTGAGTGAGGCGGGAAAACCGGAGGCAGGGCCGCAAGGCCCTGTTTGCCGTTTGCGGCCCCCTGTGGCGCGTTCTCCGGGCGGGCGGGTGTTTACCCCTCCACCACCGCAGGGCCCCGCTGTGGCCAGCGGCAGGGGGCAGCGTAGTCGTTTCCTCTTCCGTTTTCAAGGTGCGTATGTAAAAGGGGCGGCGGTTGAATCACCAAGTGCCGATGGGTAAACCCATGAGCGCCCGCCCCACTACGGGGGCGGATGGACTTGCACCAGCTGCGGCGAATGCCGTCGGCCTTG
>JAAWBZ010000132.1 GCA_022792945.1 Oscillospiraceae bacterium
AGGAGTATGCGGAGTTGACGGACTTACAGTGGAAACAACGTTCTATCATTTGTTCTGTTTTAGACATTGAAGATGCTGAAAGGGCTGCAAATATAAGTTGTTTTATAAATGCTTATACAAGAAAGTAGGTGGGGATAGATGAATTTATACGAAAAAATCAGGAATACAGAATGTGAGATACCGGAAGCCTTTGATCTGACAAGCCTACAGGCAGATGATTTAATACATAATGCAGAACCACAGGACAGATATGATCTGGTGTATATGGCCTTCAAGTTTGGATATATGCAAAGAAAGCGCGCGGAGCAGACTTGCAGAACAAACGAAGCCACAGCAGGCGAAGCGGAGAAACTCCGGGAGTATATCACAGACATGACCAGCCAGGTCAGGAGCGAAAAACGGCTACGGACTATATATGCAGTAGCACATAGGGCATTCATTAATGACAGGCTGGAGGTATTAAATGAGCGTCAGGATTAAGGTATCCTATACAGAGGAGCTGGAGCTGGCCAAGCTCCAGCGGAGGCTTGCACCGGGAATTGAGCGGTGCAGGCTCCCCAAGGAGCAGAAGGGGGAGCATAAAAGGGCATACATTGATTGGAATAGTAACGCCTCTGATCAAGAGAAAAAAGAAAACCTGATACCGAACTACGAGCGAAGCCCGGAGGAACTACGGGAAATGGGGAGAAAGGGCGGTATTGCATCAGGGGAAGCCCGGAGGAAGAAGCGGGACCTTCAAAGGGAGGTAAAACACTGGTTTAAGGTATTTGAGGATTTGGAAAAGCGGGATGGCATGAGGACGGCGGAGATACTGAACAAGCTGGAAAAGGAGATGGCGAAGCGTGAACGAAGCCCGGGCGAAGCTGGGAAAAACGCAGAAAAGGCTTGATGCAATTTGCGGCATTTGATATAATTGTTTTATAGCAAATGGAATATTGACGAGTACCGCACTGATATTACTCCACTAGTCAGTGTAAGCCTTGTAGGGCGTGGGAATGATTGACAGGCTTGACAGCCTGCAGTTGTTCCTGCGCCTTTTCTATTTGCTATAGACCTCCTAAATGATTCAAGGAAACAAAAATTAGCCGACGGGCGTAAAACGGAGAAAGGAAAACGAGATGGAAGAAATTAACACCAATGGAGCAGTACAGCAGAATGACGGCCAGTTACAGCAGCAGGGCCAGGAGCCTAAGACCTTTACACAGGAAGAGGTCAACCGGATTGTCCAGGAACGCCTGGCCAGGGCAAAGACTGCAGCAGGGCCGAGTGATAAGGAGCTGGAACTACAGCAAAGAGAGGATGCCGTATATATAAGGGAACGAGTTGCAGAGATGGGACTCCCTGATGAATTACGTGATTCTCTTAAGGGGCTGGATAAAGAAACCGCAGACAAATGTATTCAGATTGTAGCCCCATACATTAAAAAGGCGTCTGAGCCGATATGCAATGCGATCGGGCCGACAACCGGTCCTGCAGTTGACTCGGTGCGCGCTGCTATGGGGCTTAAGTAGAAAGGAATTAAGCTATGGCAATTAATTTAGTAACCAAGTTTCTGCCTTATGTGGATGAAATATTCACCACGGAGAGTAAGAAATCACTCCTGACCAATCAGGATTTCCAGTGGACAGGGGCGCATACAGTAAAGATTTATAAGATCGGCACATCAGAAATGAACGACTATAAGAGAAACGGCGTGTTTATTGGTGGCTTTAGCTCACGATATGGGGAGGTTCATGATCTTGATGCAACAACCGAGGAAATGACCTTGAAGAAAGACCGTTCATTCACATTTGTTATTGATACGCTGGATCAGGACGAAACGGGGAACCAGTTGGAGACGGCTTCTGCCCTGGCAAGGCAGCAGAGGGAGGTTATTATCCCTGAGGTAGATTCATACGTGTATAGTGTTATGTGCAATAATGCCGGAACCAAGCCGGAAGCCCTGACGCTTACGAAAGATAATATCTATCTGGAGATTATCAAAGCAAATAACGCCCTTGATAATGCAGAAGTACCAGAGACGGGGCGCCAGCTTGTAGTTTCCCCTGATACCCTTCTGTTAATGAAACAATGTAAGGATATTGTGATGGAGACTGATATTGGGAACGACTTAAGGATTAAGGGCGTTGTTTCCAATCTGGACGGTGCAAATGTTATTAAGGTTCCGGCGGTAAGGCTGCCGAAAGATTTTGGCTTTATGATTGCACACCCATGTGCGACGGTTGCGCCAACGAAGTTAACGGATTATGTGACGCACCATAACCCGCCTGGAATCAATGGTACGCTGGTAGAAGGGCGTATTTGCTATGATGCTTTTGTTTTGGAGAATAAAGTGAAAGCGATCTATTATCAGGCTAATAAGGCGGCAACGGCGTAAGAGCCACTATTTGACAGAGTATCCCGGGCTTTCCTCTGATTGCCCGGGGTATTCCATATACTGGAGGTGGACGGCATGAACAAGAACCACGAAGGATATACAGATTTTACAGCCTGTGAGGCTATCAGGAGGGCAGACAGGGACAGGGAACGGGAGAGGACAGGGGAAAATAGCCATTTCCGCCTTACATACCGTATAGAAGAAGCCAGGGGGTTTACAAAAGCAAAAAATACTGTGCGTAGGTGATAGATATGACGAATGAGCAGCTAGTAGCAAGGATACAGGCCGGAGAGGAAACCGCTAAGAATATGCTGCAGCTCTGGAAACAGAATGAAGGATTTATTGCAAAGCTGGCCATGAGATACCAAGGCTATGCAGAGCTGGACGATCTGAAGCAGGAAGGCTATATCGGCCTGTGTGAGGCTGTGCGCCAGTATAATCCGGAACAGGGAGCGTCATTCATCAGCTATGCGGCTTTCTGGATCAGGCAGGCCATGAAGCGTTATATAGATAACTGCTGCAGCGTGATAAGGATCCCGGTGCATGCAAGGGAGTGGATCCAGAAATACAATAGGGTCGTGAAGGAGTTCAGGAAGTATTACGGCACAGAACCGCCGGAACGCGCCCTGTGTGCCATTTTGAAGGTCAGTCAGGAAAAGCTCCACACAATACAGAAAGATGCCAGAATGGGGCAGATAGACAGCCTGAGCAGGCCGACAGCCGGGGAGGATGAAGAATTAACGCTTGCAGATTTGGTTCCTTCTGGTGAGGATATGGAAGGGGATGTGATAAAAGCCCTGGACACTGCAGCCATGGGGCGTGAAGTATGGCTTGCCGTGGACGGGCTGCCGGATAACCTCCCAGCAGTGGTGCGGATGCGGTACCAGGACAGGAAGACGCTGGAGCAGGCTGGCCGGAACTTAGGAGTGAGCAGGGAGCGGCTCAGGGAACTTGAACGGAAAGCGTTCCGGCTGCTTAAGACTGAGCGGAGAAGCAGGAAGTTCCGGCGCTACTACGAGGAATACCTGAGGGCCGCCCCTGTCCGCCATGTAGGTGTGGAGGGCTTCAACCGCACCTGGACCAGTTCTGTTGAGAGGGATGCGCTTGGAGCTTATAGGATTCGGTGAGGGGGATGTAATTAAGTCCGGTTAGTAACACGTTAGTAACAAAAACAGCCGGGAAAGCCTATAAACCCGTCTGTAAATCTTTAATGAATCTTAAGATTTTCTACCACATGCCCTTAAAAAAAGCCTGCTATGATAATCCCATAGGAAAGAAAGAGAATTACTGTTTTCCATGTTCACCGTGGCAGAAAACGATAACCAAGGACTTGCAAAAGGCCTAACGAGGATTGCGCTTGGCGGCGGGATGCATTATAGTAGAGGGG
>JAAWBZ010000007.1 GCA_022792945.1 Oscillospiraceae bacterium
GCCCTGGCCGCTGTGAATCAGAGTTTGTGCTTCCAGAGAGAAACCATGGTTTTCCATGAGAAGTTGAACGGTTTCCAGGACGAAGCCCACTTCAAGGGAATTGCCGAGGACATAGGCATCGTATTGTAGCTTATATCCGCAGGCTTTTCCTGCTGGTGGGCAAAGCAGCAGATTTGGCTCTCACCCAGAATTTTCGTGTCATAGCCAAGGCTTTGAAAGACTTCCCGAACACTTTCCCCTGACTCATAACGGGCGGAAAGCCGATTCTTGAATCCCAATGTATACGATATCTGACTGGTACTGACTCGATCGGTAAATGGATGCAAGTCTCTGTCTTAGGTTGCTTGATCCTGTGAGAAAGCGTAAAGCCTCTGTCCATTTTTAGGGCTTCCCATTCTGCTGGTGTGTCCACTTTATGGGGCGCATTTTAAAGATCTCCACGTAATACGAGAGATATAGTAAAAGTAAAGGTATGGTAGCGAGTAGAATGAGGGTATGCGCTATTCAAAAAATAGGGAACGCACGATCGAATACCGACAGGCGGGGCATAGCTTGGAAGCAACGCATAAGATTTTCAAGATTTCCAAATTGACAATACAAAAATGGGAGAAGCCGCTGGACGAAAATGGATAATGTTTCGTTTCATTCCAAGAAACAGTTGTTTCTTGCTGCCCCAAACGCCGGATGCAGACTTCTGTTCCTTCCTCCCTACTCCCCTGAGCTCAATCCCTTTGAAAAGTTTCGGGCCTGGCTGAAGCGTTTTTTGAAGAAAATCCTTCCTTTGATGATACCCTTTATGCTGCTTTTCAACTGTGGTGACTATACAATACTCAAACGCGAGAAGGCAGAGAGATATCCTGGCCGGCCTTTGGGGGCCACACCGCGCCGGAGGAATGTAAAACAGCCGATGTCACGGGCTTTTCACCCGTGACATCGGCTGTTTCCATGCAATCGCAGCCTCCAAACGATCACCCTGTCACCCGCGGCGGGACTGGATGGCTTGGCGCTGGAGCTGTAAAATCACCGCCAGCAAACGATCCTGCTCTCGCTCGCCCAGGTCCTCCAGCTCGCAGCCGTAGCGGAAAAAGATGCCCTCCTGCCGCGCGTTGCAGATGCGGCAACGGAATGTGAAGGGCTCCGTGTCCCGCAGCAGCTGTACCTGCTCCAGGATCAGCAGCTCCTCTACCTCGTACTGTTCCCGCGAACGAAGGCCCACGCCGCCGCAGCTGATATCCAGGATGCGGCAGGGCACCGCCGTCGCCGGGTCCGCCCGGCCGTCCTCAGCGGCGCGCTGGGCCTTGACGTCCAGGGTGATGGTCTGGCGGTAGTAGAAGCGCTCGTGCATCGGCTGGCCCTCCAGGCCGTCGATTCGCCAGAATTTCAGGGTGCTGCCGCGCACCTTCCCCCGCAGCTCGAAGGGCCGCAGGCCCCGGAGAAAGCCGCGCAGCTTCACCTCCGTGCCGAACAGCACCGGCGGCACCTCCCGGCCCACGCCGTCGGAGATCTGGAGCATCTCTCCGTTGAACCGGTCGATCTTCCCCAGGTAGGTCAGCTTGTTGTCCGGAGTCAGCACCTCCACGGTCATCCCCGGCCGCAGATCCAGCTCATACGCCTCTTTGATTTCCGTCGCCATGCGGCGTCCTCTCCCCTCTCTGCAAGATCATTGGGTGATGGCCCGGTGCAGGATCACCGCCATCTCCGCACGGCTGATGGAGCTCCTGGGCCGCAGCAGCCCGTCGCCGCCGCCCTGAACCACGCCCGCCGCCACCAGAGCCGCCGCCGCGTCCTGGGCGTAGGAGGCCAGCTGGCCACGGTCGGAGAAGCCGTAGAGCGCCGAGGTCGCGCCGCTGGGCAGGCTCCTGCCCGCGGCCTGCATGGCCCGCTGGATCATCACCATGGCGTCCTGCCGCGTCAGGGAGCCAGCGGGCTGGAAGAGACTGTTCTCATTGCCCCGGACGATCCCCAGCTCCTTGGCCGTGGCCACGGCCTGGGCGTAGTAGCTGGACGCCGGCACATCGGCGAAGCTCGCCGTACCGCCGCTGCCCCGCAGCTGGAACGCCCGGGTCAGCATCAGCACGAAATCTCCCCGGCGGATGGGCAGCCTGGGGCCGTACTGGGAGTTGCCGATGCCGCTGACGATGCCGTACTGGTAGAGGTACTCCACCGACGGCGCCGCCCAGGCCAGCCCCGCCAGGTCCGTAAAGCTGGAGCCGGCGAAGCTGTTGGAAAGTGTAATTTCCACCACGCCCGAGAAGCTCTTGCCCGCCGTGTCCGTCCCGGTGAAGGGGATGGACACCTGCCCCTCGTACCCGGCCTTGGGCACGAAGCTGATCTGGCCCAGCTGGGGCGATTTGGTCAGATAGTAGCTGGTCCCGGCGCTCACCGCTGTGGCCGCCGCCGTGGGACCGCTGTAGCCCAGCAGCAGCTGGCCCTGCGACGCCGCGGGCAGCTGGGTGAAGCGGATGTAGCTGAGGTCCCGGCCCAGCAGCGACGTGCTGGCACTGCTGAAATCGGCGCTGCGCAGGGCAATGGGCAGCGCGCTGCCGAGGTAGCGGATCGTGGAAGCCGTGGGAGCCTTCACCTCGATCTCCACGTTCCCCTCAAACTTCCGTCCGCCGGTGGACCAGCCGGTAAAAGCGATGTTGAATGTGCCCGTGTAGCTGGCTGAGGCCTCAAAGCTGACGCTGTCCAGGGGGCGGGTGCTGCCGCTGCGGTAATAGCTGGTGGAGGCCGACACGCGGCTGCCGTTATTGGACCCGCTGCGCCCATAGTAGAGCGTGCCGCGGCTGGATGAGGGCAGCGTGAAGCGCACATAGTCCAGCGCGTCACCGGTGACAGCGTAGCTGGCGCTGTTGAAGTCCGAGGCGCGGAAGCTGACCTGTCCGCCGCTGGCGACGCTGTAGCGCAGGTCCGCGCTGCCGCCGTCCTCCACGCGGATGGTCACCACGCCGTCGAAGCCCACACCGTCCACATCCACGCCGTAGAAGGGCACCTCCACCGTGCCAACGAAGGTACTCCGGGGCACGAAGGAGACGTTGGAAATGGAGTAGGAACCGTTGGAGAAGGTGTACTGCCGGCTCTCCGTGACCTTCGTGCCGGTGCTGCTGGCGCTGCGGTAGTTGTAGTAGAGGGTGCCGTAGTTGGCGTTGGGCTGCTCAAACCGGACGTAGTTGAGCCGGTTGCTGGTGGCCCGCAGGCTGGCCTCGTTGAAGTCCGCGGCCTCAAAGCTCAGGGGATAGCCCGCCTGGGCCGTGTAGGTCACCTCGCCGAAGCCGCCGCTGCCGGTCACGCGGATGCGCAGCGTCCCGGTGAACTGCTCACCGCTCTGGTTGTAGCCGGTAAAGGGGATGGTCACCGTGCCGCTGGCGTTGGCAGCCGGCACGAAGGAGAGGCTCCCGATGCCCGGCGAGCCGGTGCGGTAGTAGCGCGTACTGGTATTGGCGCGGCTGTCATAGGTGCCATTGGAGGAATAGTTGTAGTAGAGCACGCCCTCCGCCGCCGCGGGCATCTGGGAAAAGCGGATATAGCTGAGGGTGCCGCCGATGGTCTTCCGGCAGACGCTGTTGAAGTCCGACGCCTTCAGCGCCACCCGCTGGCGCTGGGTGGAGGTGTAGGTGACGTCGCCGGTGGTGCTGCTGCCCAGGTCAGAGACGACGATGGTCACGCGCCCGCTGAAGGCCCGCCCGGAGGTGTCCACCCCCTGATAGCCGATGCGCACCGTCCCGGTAAAGCCCTCCGCGGCCACAAAGGCCACATTGTCCAGCATATAGGCGCTCTGGGACTG
This sequence comes from Oscillospiraceae bacterium, assembly GCA_022792945.1. GTDB lineage: Bacteria > Bacillota > Clostridia > Oscillospirales > Oscillospiraceae > Avoscillospira_A. The sequence continues at coordinate 3,785 of JAAWBZ010000007.1, forward strand.
GGTATAACGGGTGGTGGAGTTGACCAGATCGGTGTAGGTGCCGTTGTCCTGGTAGTTGTAGTAAAGGGTTCCGTAGCGGGCGGCGGGCGGGTCAAAGCTGACGTAGCGGAAGTCCTTGCCGTTGCGGTCCTTGCAGACGTTGGAGAAGTCCGACGCCAGGAAGTGCAGCGGTGTGGAGCCGCCCACGGTATAGGTCACGTCGCTGCCCTGCCGGACGCTGACGCGGATGGTGCCCACAAAGAACTGGTTGGCGTTGTTGAAGCCATAGTAGGAGATGGTGGCGGTGCCGGAGAAATCGGCGTTGGGAATGAACGTCACATCGGAGAAATGCCGCTGTCCGACGATGGAATCGCTCATATAGTAGCGCTCATTGCCCACCCCGTCGCCGGTGGAGTCCCCGGAGACATAGCTGTGATACAGCACCCCCTGGGACGGGGAGACGGAGAGGTTGGAGAGGTAGTAGAGATCGGTGTTCTGGTTTTCGCTCTCCTCAAACGCCTTGACGCTGCATTCCTGGAGCTGGGACCGCAGGTCGCTGAGGGCCATGGGCATTCCGGCCTCGGCGGAGGTCTCGATGACGTTGGCGGTATTCTCCACCACTGTCACCTCGACGCTGGTGGTGTAGCCGCCGATGGTGGCCTCGATGCTGGTGGTGCCTGGGGTCTGGGCGGTGAGCAGGCCGCTGCTGGGGTTCACGTAGGCGACGTGCTCATTGTTGCTCTTCCAGGTCTCCAGCGTACCGATATTGCCGATGGGATCGGCGGCCAGCTGCCGCGAGAGCCCCACCCGCAGCGTCAGCGACTCGAGATTGCTGGTCTCCGCGTCCGAAATACGGACGCCCCGCACCAGGACCTGGCACTTGGCTGAGAGGTCTGTGCCGGGGACCTTGGCAAACAGGTCCATTTCTCCAGGCCGGACGCCGGTAACCCGGATGCTCTGCCCGGTGGGCGGGTCGGGGATGGAGACGGAGCCTTCATCATCGTCGGTCTTGGGCGTCAGAGACCATTCCACATTGGTAGCATCGGCGGTGTTGGGGCTGACCAGGGAGGAAAACTCCACATTCTGCCCCACGTCCAGCACCAGCGCCTCCCGCTCCACGCGGATACCGGTGGCTGGCGCGCCGCCCACGCTCACCTGGCAGCTGGCACTGGTGCTCTGGCTGGTTCCACGGACGGTAGCGGTGGCGGTCACCATCACCGTGCCAATGGAAACGGGGTCCAGGATCATGGTCCGGTCGCCGCCGTCTGCTGTTACCAGCCGCAGATAACGCTGTGCGGTGTCATTGGTGGTCCATGTGACCTCGATCCGGCTGTCTGATACCCCGGCCGGCGGCGTCACCGCCGCCGTCAGGGTGCCGGGCGTTCCCAGCGTGACCATCTGGTCCTCCAGCTTGACGGAGAACGCCGTCCCCTCCCCGCCGGAGGCCGCGGCGGGAACGGGGAAAGCCATCACCAGCGCCAGAAGCAGCGCCGCGGCCCGGTATAAACGAATTCTTTTCATGGTGCGCTCCTTTTTCCCAGCTTACGAACCCCAGGAGGCTTCCCAGCCGGGGTCTGCCGTTGCGGTTTGGATATAATCACTGGAAACGGTTCTGTAAGAGTTGAACCGCAGGCGCAGACGCTGTCCGGACGGGTGGGCGTAGCTGTCCGCGTTGCTGATGGTGCCGTCGGAGAAGAACGCGATCTGGTCGCCGTTGCCCGCTCCCTCAAAGGTCAGCGTGATGAAGGAGCCGCTGAATACCACATTTGTAATTTTCAGCCGCGTACCCGTCAGCATCAAATGCTCTGTAATATTTTCACCTGTGCCGCCCTTCAGCTCGACCAGCGTTCTTCTGCCGGTGCTGTCAACGATCAGCAGATACGGCGTCTCATCGAATTCCACCGTCACAGTACCCTTATACAGGAAACTTCCGGGGTCCTGCGACCACTGCCATTTCTGAATATTATAATTCAAAGGAGCACTCGCGTCGGCATCATACGCAGCCTGAGCCGCCAGCGATGTCGCCACATTCTGATACACAGGCGGCGTCGTATCCACCTTGCGGACGTTTTCCACCGCGCGGAAGCCGTAAATGGAACCTTGGGAGTTGCGCGCCGCTGCCAGGAAGTAGTAGCGTGTTTCCGGTGTCATGTAGTTATCGCAGTTGACGCTGATCGCCGTATTGGGGGCCATATCGGTCGGTCCGCCGCGGCCCGCGTAGGGCTTGCCGTCGGTCCGCTCGCCCTTGATACGCGCCAGCACCTCGTCGTAGGCAGTCTGGTTGGCATACTCGTCAAAGACCGACTTGCCGCCGTTGCTGACGCTGGCAATCAGGGCATCGAGCACCGTGGGATAGTTAGCAGGCTTGGTGCTGCTAGCTGCGTTGGAAGCCGGGAACAGGGTATCCTTCCTGTCCTCGTAGGCAGTCTGTTTTGTGCTGTCCACATAGCTATCAAACTTCTCGGTGAGCATGGTGAACAGGGAGTCGGTAGCATACAGCGCCCACTGCATCTCCGCTGAGGTGCTGGTCTTCACATTGACGCTGGGGCTGTTCTCATCCAGCGTGACAATGGGGGTGGTGACCTCCTGCGTGGTAAACTGGAAACAGAACACATCCGATTCTGTCTGGGACTCGCCGCGCAGAACAAAGTAGGCAAAGTATGTCGTTTTTGCCTCCAGGCCGTTTACTGTGACATTGTCATAGCCGGCGCCGCTCATAACCTTGCTGCCTGTTTTGATGCGCGGATTGGAATAACTGGGATTGAAGATGTCCAGATAGCCGGGCGCAGACAGGTCCGGACATTTATCCAAATCTGTGCCGTCAACGGGCGGATTTGGATCCGCATCGGTTGCCGGCCTGAACGCCAGCGCGTTCCCGTTTTTGTCCGTAGCCGGCACAAAACAGGTTGCATTGCTGGTGCCGATCCCCTCCACCGGAGCCAGGACATAGTAGACCGTACCGGCGCGGCTGAGCATCAGCTCCATATCGACAAAGGCGTCGCCGGGGACAAATTTGGGATAACCGCCGGTGAACTGCGGTACCTGGGTGTCGGTAAACTGCTTGAACACCTGGAACGGCGAGGGTTCTCCGATGGAGGCCACGCCGCCGTTGGTCAGGCCGTTGCTGACATACTCGTTCCACGTCCGCTCGTTGACCATGGTCGCCAGGTTGCTCAGGTTCCCCTCCGCGCCCGCCGGGACCGTCACCCGCATATTCACCCGCTGGCTCCAGGTTGCCGGATCCGTCAGGGTCCCCACCTGGGTCAGCTCGATGGCGTATTCGTAGGTGTAGCCGTCGGTCATGGAATTGAGCTGCGGGAATTTGGCTGTGGCGCTGTTGCCGGTAATCAGCCGGTTGATGCTCTTGCCGGCGTAGGAGTCCGCGGTGGGCGTCAGGGAATCCGAACCCAGGAAATACCAGCCGTCTCCGGCGTCCACGGTCGCCTTGCCCAGCATGGCGTCATCCTTCGTGCCGTAGGTCGGCGTCACGGCCCCCGCCGCGCTGGTGATGACCCGCGCGTACACGTTATACCGGATGATGGAATCGGACCACAGGAACACATCGTAGTACACCGAGCCGTCCACGGTCTTGGCCGACACCGGGTGCATCTGGAAGCTCATATCCACGCGGACCTCTTTGCCGTCCTTATCATGCGGCACACCCGACACGCCGCGGTTTTCCAGATTGATCCGCGCGAACACCGTGGTAAAGGTCGGCAGCTGCTGGGGGTTGGGCTTGATGACGTTTTTGTTGTTGGAGGTATCGGAAATATTGCTGATGGTGAAGTAATAGGTGCCTCCGCTGTTGAGGTTGATGGCCCCGTCGTCATGGCCGAAGGTGAAAATGGTCTTGCCGTCCTCCATGGTGACCTTGACCTTCTCATAGTCGATCCACGCGCCCGCCGGTTTGGTGGTCCCGGAGGCCTCCGTCACCTTTGCAGGCGGGTACTGGCCGGCATCGTAGAACTCAAAATCCTGCCGCAGCAGGCGCACCAGCTCATTCTGGGCGTTGCGCCGCTCGGTGTCGGTCTTGGTGGGGTCGTTGGCGGTGGTATAGAGGTCGATGAAGCTGCTGCCCGCCCGGTCCTGGATGCCCTCGCTGAACACGATGCGCACATCGGTATCGGGCAGAGGCTCCTTGCCGCCGGCGTCGGCGGTTTTGGTGAATTCCTGGGTAATGACCGGCGGCTCGTTGTCCAGGGTGTGGATGGTCACCATTTTCACCGCCGCCGAGTAGTTCCCCGCCGTGTCCTGCGCCACATAGTAGAAATCATACGCCGTCTGCCCCTGCAGTCCCGTGACCGTGATGGTCACGTCCCGGTTGGCCGTGGCGTTGACCTTGCCGTTCTTCAGCGCGCCGATGCCGGTAGCCACCAGCATCTTCGCCGTGTCCGAGGTCAGCTCCGGCTTCACTGTCTGGCCGGCCACAGGCTTGGGATACTCCTCGCCATGCTTCACCACGGCCCAGAAAATCGTACCGTTCTCATTGATGGCCGCCGTCTGCCCCACCGACGTCAGCGCCACGTTGGCGAGCGTCGGCTCGGTGATGAAGATGGGCGGCGTCCCGTCCACGGTCTTGAAGGTCAGCTTGCGCACGCCCGAGTTCTGGCCGCTGTCGGCGTCCACCAGGCAGAGGTAGAGGTCATAGCTCTCCAGCTCCCGCAGGATGCGGCTGTTGACGGTGAAGGTGTCTGCCACGTTCTTGGTCATCTCAATGCTGCCGTAGCCCATGTTGCCGCTGATGGAGCCGGTGCGGAAATCCTGCACCGTGGGCGCGGTGCTGCCGTTGGGCAGGAGGGCGTAGTAGAGCATGCAGGACTTGGTGGCCATTACCGTCACCTGTCCGGAAGTATTGGTGATCTTGGACATATAGGGATAGCCCTGGGAGAAGGCCGGAACCGAGTTATCTGGCGTGGTAAAGGCCGCGACCTTCACCGGGCTCTGCCGCCCGCGGCTGTCCACCATCACCGCGGAGAGGTAGTAGGCCCCGTCCGGGGTGAGGCCGGTGAGGTTGGCAGTGACCTCGGTGCTGGACTTATCCACCTTGATGTTGCCGCTGCGGAGGATCTTGGTAAAGGTCGGGGGCGAAATCAGATCCTGCGCGCTGACCGAGCCGTCGGCCAGGGCCGTCACGGCCCAGTAGACCGTGGCCCGCTTGTTGGTGGCGAACACGCCCACCGCGGTGGTGGGGGCCACGTTGCGCGTGGCGGGATAGCCGGCCAGGAGCCGCGGGTCCTGGCTGGACTCGGCCGCGGCCACGCTGTCCATGGTCTCGCCGCCGATGCTGGCGGTGATGCCCGGGCGGACAGTGATGTAGTCCGGCAGCATCTCCACGGTGCAGCCCGCGGCGCTGACGTTGAGGGTGCTGATGCCGCCCGTCCCGGTGACCCGGGTGGCCACGTCCAGATTCAGCTCCTTGACCACGGCGTTGCCCTCGATGGCCATGGAGGAATTGGTGGCCCGCTCGTCAATGGTAATCTTATCGGCGCTGCCCTGGGCCATGGTGAGGGTGGAGCCGGGGGTGATATTCAGGACTTCCTTGATGCTGCCGGCCAGCTGCAGCTGTGAGCCGCTCTCGCCGTCCAGCTCGATGTAGCGGAGGCCCGCGCCGGTGCGGGTGGCGTCCTCCAGATAGGCGTTGGTGCGCACGGAGGTGGAGGCGATGTCGGTATCGCCCTCGGCCCGGACCGTGACAAACTGGTTGGTGAGGTTATCCACCACCATCTCGCCGCAGGTGACGTTGCGCAGGATGATGGAGTTGTCGCCCTTGTTGCTCTCGCCGGCGCCGGCGGCGACGATCTTGCCCAGGACCGTCACGTTCTCCAGCAGCACGTCCCCCAGCCCCAGGCCGCCGGTGAGGTAGAGATCGCCGGCCACCACGGTGTCGCGGAGGGTCACGCCGGAGGTGGAGATGGTCAGGTTGCCCGCCACGTTGCCCAGGGTCTGCACGCCCGGCTCCTGGACCAGCGTGCCGACGGCGCGGACCAGCATCACGGCCATCTCGCCGCGGGTGATGTAGTTCTGGGGACGGAAGGAGCCGTCCTCATAGCCGGTGACCACGTTCATCTCGCCGGCCACCTCGATCATGCCGCGGCTCCACTCGCTGAAGATGCGGCTGTCAGAGAAGCCCAGGGATTCGCCCGCGGTATTCCGGTAGAGGAGGTTGCGGCCCAGGAGCGTCACCGCCTGCTCGCGGGTCAGGGCATAGTTGGGCCAGGCCGCCCGGTCAGAGGCGCCCTGGAAATAGCCCATATGGTAGGCGATGGCGATATCCTCATAGTACCACGCCTGGGTGGGCACGTCCTGGAAGGGGATGCCGCCCATCTCGTCGTAGCCGAAGGCGCGGTTGATCATGGTGACATACTCGGCGCGGGTGATGTAGCGGTCGGGGTTCAGGTTGCCCCACACGTCGCCGCGCATGACGCCCCACTCCACCAGCTTATCCAGATACGGCTGCATCCAGGGCGCGGAGGCCTGCGCCGTGCCGCCCAGGGCCGGCATGACGCCCAGCGCCAGCACCGCCGCCAGCAGGAAGGCCACCGCACGGCGGCCGAAGGTGTTCCAAAGGTGTTTTCTTCTCATCTGTTTGATTCCTCCCGTAGCTTCACTGCGTCACCGGGATCCCGGCACGCGCTGGTCAATCTGTATGCCGAAAACGGCTTTCCGCACCAATGCCTCCTGGTCGTGGCACAGATCCACGAACTGGCCGGCGCAGAAATTCCGGTGGGGCCGGGTCCGGAGCACCTCAAAGGGCAGCACCAGCGGCTGGTCGGTGATGGGGATGACCACCTCCAGCCGCTCACCCACCGCCAGCTCCTCTTCAATGAGGAACGCGATGCCGCCGCAGCTGAGGTCCACCGACTGAACCCACCTGCGTCCCCTCCAATCCCCGCTCAGGGGGTAGATGGGGGTGGAAAAGACGATGGGCACGCGGACATTCTGCCGCAGCTCATGGCCCAGGTTCTGAAGCTTTTCCAGCACAATGCGGCTGCCCCGCTCCTCGGTCACCCGGGCCAGAATGCTCTCAGCGCCGTCGGCCATGCTCACCAGCTGCACCTCTCTGCGGTGCAGCGGCTCGCCGGCGATATCCTCCAGGATGCGCACCTGGAGGTACCGCCCCGACGGCGCCTCCATCAGCGCGCCCTGGGCCAGGGTCCGGCCCTGGGCGTCCATCAGGAAACAGAGATTGCCTCCCTGTGCGTCCTTTTTCATGTGCCGCCTCCTTCCGCTTCCTGGTCCGGCAGGACCCCGCCGGTGGCGGGGTCGAACCGCAGGAAATAGACGTAAATCTCCACGATTGCCTGATAAAGGTCCTCCGGGATCTCCTGGCCCAGCCGCAGCTGGGTGAGGACGGTGGCCAGGGAATTGTCCTCGTAGATGGGCACGCCGGCGTCGGCGGCCACCTCCACGATCTTCTCGGCCATGTAGCCCATGCCAGAGGCCACGATCACCGGCGCGGTATCGTCGGTGCTGTAATGCAGCGCCACCGCCTTGCGCGAGGCGCCCCGGGCGGGTTCATACTTTGACATTGATGCTGTTCATCCCTTCAAAGATCTTGGGGAATACCTCGGTCAGGGCCAGGGGGCGCGCCATTTTGCGGACGGCGACCTCCCGCGGCCTCAGGCCGTTGCGCGTGAGGATCTGCGAAACGGCCTGCTGAATTTGGCCGGAGAAGGGCGCGACCCGCTCCGGGCAGGCAATCTGCAGATCCACCTCCCCCGCGCGGTGGACCAGGACCATATCGAACAGCCCCAGGGACTGCACGTCTATCTTAAACAGGAATTTCATCGCGCCCCCGCCGCCAGAGGACCGGCCCTCCTGCTTCTCCCCGGCGTCGGGGTCCACCCACAGCTCGGAGAAGAGGAGGTTCCCGTTCCACTCCAGGGGGATCAGGTAGTGGTTGACGGGCATGTAGACGCTCTCGTTGATGAGCATGGCCTGCATCAGCTGCTGGAAAATTTCCTGGGTCTGGGCGTCCCCCTCGCCCCGCAGGGCCAGCGACGCCGCGGCGGCCAGGTGGTCGGCGTAGGCCGTGGCCGGCGAGTTGCGGGAAAAGCTGCTGCTCCGCAGCAGGTTCAAAAGCGCCTTGTCGTCCACGCCGCCCAGCTGCTCCTTGAGGGTGCCGTAGCTGGTGAGGCGGTGGAACGCCTGCAGCAGGTTCTCCTCCGAGCCGTTCTCATACCGGGCGATGTCCAGCGTCAGGAGCGTCAGAAGAGACCGCGCCGTGCCCACGTCGTGGGTCTGGGTCACATAGCTGGACATATGGGGCAGCACCTGCTGCCGCAGAAGCTGGAGATTGCCCTGGCGGTCGCCGGCGGCGATGCCGTTTTCCAGCTCCGCGGACAGCTGCCGCAGCCTCTCGCCCCAGGAGGCCGGCATGGCGTCGGCCATGCCCCGGAGGCTCCGCAGGAGGTTGCCCTCGATGTGGGCGGTGGAGGAGTGGTCAGAATAGCTCTTGAGGAACTGAAGGATGTCCTGCCGCACGCTGGCGGAGGACGCCCGGGCGTAAGCGTTGCGCAGCAGCGCCATCAGCGCGCCGCCGAAGCGCGTCCCCGTCTTCATCTGGGACGAAAGAAAGGCGCTCAGCTGCTCTGGATCCACGTGGATCATCTCCAGCACCTGGGCCATCTCCGTGGCGATGCCCTCGCTCAGCCCTGAGAGGACCACCATCCCCTCCCCGGCGAACAGCCGGGTCAGGCGGGAGGCCAGGTCCGGCGCGTCCTTGAGGCGCTGGAGGAAGGTTTGGAAATTGGAGTCGTACCGCAGCCGCTCAGAATCGGCCAGCGTGCCGCTGTCCTGCTGCTCGGTCCGGCCGTCCGGACGCACCACGCGGGTGGGATCCGGGACGTTCTGGATCTGGGTATTACCCGGTGAAACCGGCAGGTTCCGGTTCACATTGGAATTGTCATAACCGGGGACCGGATTGGTTGCCCCCAAAAGCTCCGGCATTCTTGGACACCTCTCAGACAAAAGTTGCGCGTATGACTTAATTTTTTCCGCCGCATGCCGATATAGTATAAAGATACTTATGAAGGTGGTGTAGCTATGGGCAGTGGCAATGACATTTTAGATGCCTATATCTTTGAATCGAACTCCTTGCTGGAGCAATTGGAAAGCATCCTTCTGGAGGCCGAAAAGGCCGATACGTTCTCCCAAAACAACGTTAATGAGATTTTCCGCATCATGCATACCATTAAGGGCTCCTCAGCCATGATGGAATATGACACCCTAGCGACGGTGGCGCACCGGATCGAGGACCTGTTCTTCATCATCCGGGAGCAGACCATGGACGTGGTCCCCGAGGCGGACCGCCCGACGCTGTTCGACCTGCTCTTCCAGTCCATCGACTACTTCCGGGGCGAGGTGGAGAAGATCGAAGCGGATCAGCCCCTTGATAAGTATATCGACAGCTTTTTAACAAATATTAATAGCTTGATGGCCAAAATTAAAGGCGAGCCCGCCCCCGCCCCCGCGGCGGCTGCGGCTTCCGCTCCGGCTGCGGCCCCCGCTCCGGCCGCGCCGGCGGTGGAGGGCTATCCCTATGAGCTGAAGATCCTCTTTGACGAGGGCTGCGGCATGGAGAACCTGCGTTCGTTCATGCTGGTCTCCTCGGTGCGCGACTTCTGCGCCGAGGGCGACTTCACCTTTACGCCCAGCGATGTGGAAACCAACGCCGAGACCGCCGAGGCCATCATTGAAAACGGCTTCCTCATGTGCTTCAAGAAGGCCGAGGACCGCGACAAGGCCATCAGCGCCGCTACCTCCTCCGGCTCCGTCCGCTCGTATGTGGCCCAGGACGTCAAGCCCCCCGAGGCCGCGCCGCCCAAGCCCGCCGCGTCTGCGGCGGCCGCCGCCGCGCCCGCTGCCGAGACGCCGCCCCCCGCGCCGGCCGTCCGGGACCAGCAGCACGTCAAGGAGAGCCTCATCAGCGTCAACCTCTCCAAGCTCAACCAGCTGGCCGCGGTGGTGGGCGAGATCGTCATCACCGAGTCCATGGTCACGGCCTCGCCGGACCTCAAGGGCCTGAACCTCGACATTTTCAACAAGTCCGCCCGGCAGCTCCGCAAGCTCACCGACGAGCTGCAGGACGTGTCCATGTCGCTGCGCATGGTGCCGGTCGCGGCCACGTTCCAGAAAATGAACCGCATCGTCCGCGATATGTGCAAGAAGCTTGGCAAGCGGGCTAACCTGGTGCTCATCGGGGAGAATACCGAGGTTGACAAGACCATTGTTGACTCCATCGGCGATCCCATCATGCACATCGTGCGCAACTCCATGGACCACGGCCTGGAGGAGCACGAGGAGGACCGCATCGCCGCCGGCAAGGACCCGGTGGGCGAGATCGTCCTCTCCGCCCGGGACACCGGCAGCGAGGTCATCATCGAGATCCGCGACGACGGCCAGGGCGTCAACTACCAGAACGTCCTCAAGAAGGCCATCAAGAACGGCCTGGCCTCCCCGGATGTGGACTACTCCCACAAGGATATCCTCAACTTCCTGATGATGCCCGGCTTCTCCACCAATGTCGAGGTCACAGAGTTCTCCGGCCGCGGCGTGGGCATGGACGTGGTCAAGCGCAACATTGAGGAGATCGGCGGCACCGTCTCCATCTCCAGCGAGCCGGGCAAGGGTATGACCACCACGCTGAAGATCCCCCTGACCATGGCCATCATGGACGGCATGGAGGTGTCGGTGGGCAACAACGTCTTTACCATCCCCATCCACAATATCCGCTCCAACCTCAAGGTCTCCCAGGCCGATATCATCCATGACTCGGCCAACGGCGAGATGATTAAATGTGTGGATAAGTTCTATCCCATCGTCCGTACCCGCGACCTCTTCCATCTCAACGAGGGCCACACCGACATCGGCGACGGCATCCTCCTGTGGCTGGAATCGGGCGACTGCTCCTTCTGCCTCTTCGTTGACGAGCTGATCGGGGAGCAGCAGGTGGTGGTCAAGCAGCTGCCCAGCTGCGTCAACGCCTACAATATCAAGGACTACGGCATCAACGGCTGTACGCTGCTGGGCGACGGCAGCATCAGCATCATCCTGGATGTCGCCAACCTCTACACCGCCTCCCGCGGCTGCAGAGGCTGAGGAAGGAGCGCTTTATGGAAGAATTGGATGCAAAGATGGCCTTCGCCACAGAGGATCAGCAGCTGGCAGCCTGGGATGCCATGCAGGTGAGCGACACCGTGGATACGCAGAAGTTCCTGATCTTCCTGACGGATGAGCTGAAATTCGGCATTGACGCCGAAAACGTGGTGGAGATCATCACCAGCTACTCCATCACCTATCTCCCCATGGTGCCGGACTATATCCGCGGCATCATCAACCTCCGCGGCCAGATGGTCCCCATCTGGGACGTGCGGCTCCGCCTGGGCAAGGAGGAGAAAGAGGACTGCCTGATCGTGGTGCTCAATATCGACGGAACGTATCTGGGGGTGCTGGTGGATTCGGTGGATCAGATGATCGATATCCCCAGGACATCCATGCTGCCCGTGCCGGCCCACAACGCCCAGCAGCTGGTCTCGGGGATGTGTACCCTGCCCGACGGCTCCGGTACCATGATGGTGCTGGACTGCGACCAATTGCTCCATGAGTAGCGGGACAGCTGCAGGCGGGAACCGCTTCTCCCCCATGACCATTTCAGATGCGGACTTTACCAAGATGGTGCGCTTTGTGCAAAGCAACTACGGCATCGACCTCTCCCAGAAGCGGCAGCTGATCACCGGCCGCCTTTCGGCGTCCATCCGCCAGCGGGGCTACGCCAGCTTCGCCGACTTCGTCAACCACCTGCTCAAAACCAAGAGCGAGGAGGACCTGACGCTGCTGCTCGACAAGCTCACCACCAACTATACCTTCTTTATGCGCGAGCAGGATCTGCTGAACTACTTCAAGAATACCATCATCCCCGAGATCGTGCAGCGCCATCAGAAGGATAAGACCCTGGCCATCTGGAGCGCGGGCTGCTCCACCGGCGAGGAGCCCTACAACATCTCCATGTACCTCATGGACTACCTGGGCGCGCAGGCCTCGGCGTGGGACACGCGCCTGCTGGCTACGGATATCTCCTCACGCGCCCTCACGGCAGCGAAACGGGCCACCTATGAGCTGCCCGAGACCATCCCCGGCGACTGGAAGCGGAAATACTTCGTTCCCAACGCCGACGGGTCCTTCACGGTGGCGCCGGTGATCCGCAACAATGTGATCTTCCAGCCCTTCAACCTGATGGAGCCCATCAAGTTCCGCAGGAAATTCGACGTGATCTTCTGCCGGAACGTGATGATCTACTTCGACCGGCCCACCAAGGACGCACTGGTGCAGCGCTTCTATGACGCCACGGTCCGGGGCGGCTATCTGCTCATCAGCTTTTCGGAGAACTTGAGCGCCAACGCGCCGTACCGGCGGGTAGCGCCGGCAACCTTCCAAAAATAGCCCGAAAGGAGGGGGCTCTATTTCATGATTGCAAAGAAAGTGCGCGTGATGGTGGTGGACGACTCCATGCTGGCGCGCAGCCTGATCATCAAGGGCCTCTCCGCCCATCCGCAGATCGAGGTCGCTGGCTATGCCATCAACACGCTGGATGCGCGGCTGAAGTTTGAACAGCTCAAGCCGGACGTCATGACCATGGATGTGGAAATGCCCGGGATGAACGGCATCGATTTTCTCAAGCAGTTCCTGCCGGAGCATCCGGTGCCCACGATTCTGGTATCGTCGCTGAACCTGAAGGTATTTGATGCTCTGAGCGCCGGCCCGGTGGATTTTGTGCGCAAGCCGGACGCAGGGCTGGGCCATCAGGAGTCGTTTGTTCAGACGCTGACGCAGAAGGTGCTCATTGCCGCCCGGGCGCGTCCGCGGACGCTGGCTCCAGCAACGGCGGCGGACGCCTCGCCCATGGCCCTGGGGCAGAGTCCCGGGCTGAGCAGCGTGCTCATAGGCCTGGGCGCTTCCACCGGCGGTACGGAAGCGACGCTGGAGGTCGTCAAGCGCCTGCCGGCGGATATTCCGCCGCTGGTCATCGTACAGCATATGCCCCCCGGATTCACCGCCATGTACGCCGACCGGCTCAACCGCCTGTGCCGCATGGAGGTCCGGGAGGCAAAAAACGGCGACGAGCTGCACCGCGGCCTGGCCCTGGTGGCCCCGGCGGATTTGCAGCTGCGGGTGGTGCGCATCGGGAACCGCTACACGGTCTCCTGTATGCCCGGCGAGAAGATCAGCGGACACCGGCCGTCGGTGGACTGCATGTTCCGCTCCATGGCGGACGTGGTGCAGTGCAAGATGGTAGGCATCATCATGACCGGCATGGGCGCGGATGGCGCGGACGGTCTGCTGGCCATGCGGCGGCGGGGTGCGTACACCATCGGGCAGGATAAGGAGTCCAGCGTGGTGTACGGCATGCCCAAGGAGGCTTTTGAGCGCGGTGCGGTGGTGACGCAGACCTCATGTGAAAACATCGCCAATGTGCTGATCCGCCATTTGCGGACATTGTAAATATATAATCATGTATAACAGCTGTACCCGCCGGGAAAGGCGGGTACAGCTGTTATACATGCGGCGGTTTCCCCGCTCACAGCCGCGCAAGGACCTGGCCGATGGGGTCCCGAAGGACCAGATCGGCCTCGCCGTCGCAGGGCGTCTCGTCGCGGTTGATGAGGACCAGGCGGTGGCCGCGGTAATAGCGCAGCAGACCCGCCGCCGGGTAGACCGTCAGGCTGGTGCCGCCCACGATCATCAGGTCCGCCGCCGCGATGGCCCCCACCGCGCCGGTGACACAGGCGTCGTCCAGGGACTCTTCGTAGAGCACCACGTCGGGCTTGATGAGGGCGCCGCAGGCGTCGCAGAGGGGCAGCGGCGTGTGGTCACGGATGTATTCCGGGCCGAAAAATTTGCGGCATTTGGTGCAGAAATTCCGGTGGACCGAGCCGTGGAGCTCGTAGACCTTCCGGCTGCCGGCCTTCTGGTGCAGGCCGTCGATATTCTGTGTCACCACCGCCAGGAGCCTCCCCTCCCGCTCCCAGCGGGCCAGGGTCTCGTGGGCGGGGTTGGGCTGGGCATCCAGGGGGAGCATTTTCTCCCGATAAAAGCTGTAAAAATATGCGGGATTCCGCACGAAAAAGCTGTGGCTCAGGATGGTTTCCGGCGGATAGTCGAATTTCTGCTGGTACAGGCCGTCCACACTGCGGAAATCCGGGATGCCCGACTCCGTTGAGACCCCCGCGCCGCCGAAAAAGACAATCCGCGACGATTCATCGGCCCAGCTTTTCAGGGTCGCCAGTGTATCCATCGATTTCCTCCTCCAATTCCCGCAGGAGCTTCCTCTCCTGCTTAGTGGTGAGTTCCAGCTGCGCGTACAGGTCCGGGCGGCGCAGGCGGGTGCGCCAGAGGGACTGCTTGTACCGCCAGCGGCGGATGTTCTCGTGGTGGCCCGAGAGCAGGATGGGCGGTACATGGAGGCCATGCCAGTCATCGGGGCGGGAATACTGGGGATACTCCAGAAGGCCGTTCCAATGGCTCTCGTCCTCGAAGCACGCCGGGTCCGGCAGGACACCGGGGACCATCCGCGCCACGCAGTCGGCCACGGCCATGGCCGGAATTTCACCGCCGGTGAGGACGAAGTCCCCCAAGGAGATCTCCTCGTCCACGCACTCATCCAGAAACCGCTGGTCCACCCCCTCGTAGTGGCCGCAGACCAGGATGAGGCTGTCGTACTGCAGCAGCTCCCTGGCCTTGCGCTGGGTGAACACCTGGCCGCAGGGGGAGAGAAAGACCGTGTGTACCGGCCCCGCGGCCTCGTCGCACAGGTGGGTCCAGAGGCGGTAGAGCGGGTCCGCCTGCAGAACCGCGCCGCGGCCGCCGCCGTAGGGGTAGTCGTCCACCTGATTCTGCTTGTGGGCGGTGTAGTCCCGGATCTGGTGGGCCTCGATGCGGATGAGGCCGCGTTCCTGGGCACGGCCCAGGATGCTCTCGTTCATCATGTCGCCCACGGTTTCGGGGAACAGCGTCATAATGTCAATTCTCATCGGTGCGCATACCCGGGATCAGCCGGACGCGGACAAAGCCCGCCGCCGTGTCGATCTCCTCTACAAACTCCCGGACCGCCGGGATCATATACTCGTGCTCGCCCCGGACCACATAGACGTCGTTGCCGGGCATGGTGAGCACGTCGGCGACCCGGCCGATCTCAGCGCCGCCCGAGAGCACCGGCAGGCCGATGAGGTCCGCGATGAACACCGCGCCGTCCGCGGGCGTGAAGCCGGCGCGGTCGATCTGGACCCGGCGGCCCCGGAGGCGCTGCGCCGCGTCCAGGTCGTCCACACCCCGGAGCTTTACCAGCACCAGAGTCTTGTGGACCCGGGCAGACTCCACCGGGCAGGGCGCGCCGTCCACGTAGAGCGTGCCGAAGTCCAGGAGGAATTCCGGACTGTCGGCCCAGGGGACCACGCGGAGCTCGCCGCGGACGCCGTGGGTGCCGACGATCTCACCGGCGTCTAAAAGATTGGTTTCCATAAAATGGGACCTCCTGTTCGGGGCAATATGGAAATATGCGTGGCTTGCGCCACGCACAGTTTCCCTGCCGCGGCCCAACCTCAGTCTACGATCTCCACCGAGACCTTTTGACCGGTGCGCTGGGCGACGGATTTGATGATGGTGCGGATCTCCTTGGCGATCCGGCCCTGGCGGCCGATGACCTTGCCCATGTCCTCCGGGGCTACCCGGAGCTCCAGGACAGTCGCGTCGGTCCCGGACTCCGTCACGCTGACGGCGTCGGGGTTGTCCACCAGGTTCCTTGCCATGTAGAGCAAAAGTTCCTTCATGGTGCGCTCTCCTTCCGGGATCACAGGGCGCCCGCCTTCTTCAGCAGGGCCTTGACCGTGTCGGTGGGCTGTGCGCCGTTTTTGATCCACTGCTGGGCCTTCTCAGCATCCACCGTGACGGTGGCGGGGTTGGTCAGGGGATCGTAGGTGCCGATCTCCTCAATGCAGCGACCGTCGCGGGGGGAACGGGAGTCGGCCACGACGATGCGATAGTAGGGCGTCTTTTTCGCGCCCATTCTGCGCAGTCTGATTTTTACCATGGGGTTTCACCTCCAAATTTTCTTGGGAATGTTATCTCAAAAGCATGTGCTTCAGAAACCGGGGAAGCCGCCCATGCCGCCGAAGCGGCCCATCTTGCCCATGCGCTTCATCTTCCGGGAGGCGCCGGGGCCGGAGAACTGGCGGACCATCTGCTGCATGGCGTCGAACTGTTTTAAAAGCCGGTTGATCTCCTCCACCTTCACGCCCGCACCGGCGGCGATACGCCGTTTGCGGCTGTGGTTGAGGCAGGCAGGATTTTCCCGCTCGTAGGGGGTCATGGAGAGGATGATGGCCTCGATATGGCCCATGGCTTTCTCGTCCACCCTGGCGTTTTTCAGCGCCGAGGCGTTGAGGCCCGGCACCATGCCCAGCACGTCCTGCATATCGCCCATACCCCGCAGCTGCACCAGCTGGTCATAGAAGTCGGAGAGGGTGAATTTGTTGCTGCGGAGCTTTTCCTCCAGCTCGGCGGCCTTTTTCTGGTCGAAAGCCTGCTCGGCCTTCTCGATGAGGGTCAGCACGTCGCCCATACCCAGGATGCGGCTGGCCATGCGGCCCGGGTGGAACGGCTCGATCTGGTCCAGCTTCTCGCCCATGCCGATGAACTTGATGGGCTTGCCGGTGACGGCCTTGACCGAGAGGGCCGCCCCGCCCCGGGCGTCGCCGTCCAGCTTGGAGAGCATCACGCCGTCGATGTCCAGCGCCTCGTTGAACGCCGCCGCGGCGTTGACCGCGTCCTGGCCGGTCATGGCATCCACCACCAGGAGGATTTCCGTGGGGCGGACCGCCTCCCGGATAGCCTTCAGCTCATCCATCAGCGCCTCGTCGATGTGGAGGCGGCCGGCGGTGTCCAAAAAGACCATGTCGTTGCCGTGGCGGTCGGCGTGGGCCACGGCGGCCCGGGCGATCTCCACGGGGTTGGTCTGACCCATCTGAAAGACGGGGATATCCAGCTTCTCGCCCACCACCTGGAGCTGCTTGATGGCGGCGGGACGGTAGATGTCGCAGGCCGCCAGCAGCGGGCGCTTGCCCTGCTTCTTGAAAAGGCCGGCCAGCTTGGCGCCGTTGGTGGTCTTGCCCGCGCCCTGGAGGCCCACCAGCATCACCACCGTGGGGGGCTTGGAGGCAATCTGCAGCTTCTGATTCTCGCTGCCCATGAGGCGTGTCAGCTCCTCATTGACGATCTTCACGATCATCTGCGCCGGGGTCAGGCTCTCCAGCACGTCGCTGCCCACGGCGCGGGCGGTGACAGTCTTGACAAAGTCCTTGACCACCTTGTAGCTGACATCGGCCTCCAGAAGGGCCAGGCGAATTTCGCGCATGGCCTCCTTGACGTCGCTCTCGGTGAGGCGGCCCTTGCCGCGGAGCCGCTTAAAGGCGGCGGATAGTTTTTCGGTCAGTCCTTCAAAAGCCATAGCTACTCCTTTATGGAACCGGCGGCGCGGAGGATGTCTCCGGCCAGGGCCTTGGCGTTGGCGTCGCCGCTTTCGATGGCGGCGGCGGCGGCGGTGATGACAGCCAGCGCCTGCCGCACCCGCGCGGCATGGGCGGCGCAGCCGAGCTTGGCCTCATATTCCCGCAGGGCGGCCTCCGCGCGAAGGACAGCGTCGTGGACGCTCTGCCGGCTGACGCCGGCCTCCTCGGCGATCTCGGCGAGGGAAAAGTCCTGATTGTGGTAGAGATCGAAGCAGGCGCGCTGCTTTTCGGTGAGCAGCTCGCCGTAGCGGTCGAAGAGGAGGCCCATGGCGACGGAATCGGATTTCACGGCGGCACCTCCCTGCCCTGTGAAGGGAAAAACCTTGACAGCTAGGTTAGTATACCAGAAACCGCAGCAGGTGTCAAGTCCTTTTTCCTGACAGCAGCTCAACAAAACCGTTGACCCGCCGCCGGGAACGTGGTATGATAAGCGTGCAACGCGCCCGTGATGGAATTGGCAGACATGCGAGATTTAGGTTCTCGTGCAGTAATGCGTGCGGGTTCAAGTCCCACCGGGCGCACCATGTAAGGACGATTATTTTGATACAATGAGTATCGAGGTAAGCGTCCTTACTTTTTACCAAAAATCGCTGAAAATGTTGGGGTTTTTAACACTTTTGAGAAAAGCACCACTTCCGGCCTGACAGAAAATCAGGCCGGAAGTGGTGCTTTTTTGATTTTAGGGCATTAGATGCCCTAAGCTATCGTATGCCCGTGGTGGCTATCGTCAGACAGTGGGTGCAAAAGGGCCATCTAATAAAGGCTACCGTCAAACTATGGGGCTATCGTACTTTCATGGATGTATCGTCAAATCATAGCCCTGTGTGAATACAGACCTTACTCTTCAAAACCAAAGTCCTCAACATGAAGTGTCCGGCAGTTCTCTGACACTGTGCGGACGATCTGCTGAGAAAGCCCATCGGGGGCTTGCACATTGACCTCCAGGGAAACTTCTACTTGTGTCCCGTCTGCTGTGGTAAGATGGGTTATGACTTCTTCAACGAGCCGCTGCACATCTCGACCAATACGAGTGGTGTCTAATGGTACACTCATGTAGAACCGCTTGTTTTTCGGTTGCTCAGTCGCCGGGGCCGGAGCTGGCTGTGGGGAAACATTGGTGATATGGGCTCCACCGTCAGCTGGCTGGGGAGGGGCAACAATCACATCACCGCCGGAGCCTTGTACCTGCTGTGCTGCTCTGGCCCTTGCCTCATCCTCTTCTGCCTGCCGTTTTGTTTCGTCTGCCGCGAGTTGATCCTTTGCGGCTGAGACCTTTACTAAATAGGCAGATTTCTCCACCATTCCTACACTCTGACCGTATTTCAAATCCAGATAGCGGGTTCCATCAAACCCGGATGCATACGCAAAATATTCATAGGAACCGAGGCCAGAACTGACGGCATTTAACAGCACATCCTCATTTGCCAATCGCGGCAGATAGCAGTATGTACAGAGGTAATCCCACAGAGCTTTGATTTGGATGTGGTTTGAGTTACTCCAAATCACATTGTCAAGCTCCATCTTCAGCAGAGCTGGTGCCCATCGAGTAATAATCTGCTCGTTCTGTTGCATTTTATTTGCCGCTCGACCAATGATTGTCTCGCTGCCGCCACTGATACGAATTGTATCCCAGACAATAGTCTTTAGATCTGTTGCCTTATCAATGTAGGGAATGAGCAGCCAACAGTATGCCTCCTTAATTTGGTCATCCACAGCCCTGTTGAACCGAGCCAGATTGTTGTCTGTCTCCCGGTTCTGGGCAGCGTCCAAATTGAGGTCCTCACTGTCCTCTTTGATAGATTTCCAAGCAAGGTAGAGCCGCACCGTCTGCTTGAGTGAAAGCATCAAATCCCGCTCCGGCGCGACAAATGCGACCATGTTCCGATAGATTCTGGGAGTAGTGCCTCGATTATTCAGAATATCAGCAACAGCGGTCATCGCCGAATTATTCGGATTAGAAGCCCTGTAAACATCTATAGGCCGA
>JAAWBZ010000181.1 GCA_022792945.1 Oscillospiraceae bacterium
GAGCCTATCCCGAAATTAGCGATAGACGTGAAAAAGCTTACGCCAGACAATGACAGCACAGGCAAATTGAAGCAGGGCCATGTAATTGGCAGCCTTCTTTTCATAGCGGACCAGGAGTTTGCGGAATCGATTGAAAAAAGAGTGCGTAACCTCAACGATCCAGTGATGTGCCCGGAAGTTTGGCTTGGAGGATATTCTGGACAATAAGGCCAACTTCTACAAGGTGGACAAATCTGCGCTGGGGGACTTGGCCAATTCCATTGCTATGTCCGGCCTCCAGCAGTATCCGGTGGTCATGCCCCACCCGCAAAAGAGCGGAAAGTATCTGCTTCTGTCCGGCCACCGCCGCTGCGCCGCGCTTCGCCTTCTGGCGGAGGACGGGGAACATCCCAGGCCGGACCTGCGGCTGGTGCCCTGTACTGTGCGGCAGTATGAGAGCGAGGCCATGGCGGAACTGCAGTTGATTTTTGCCAACAGCACGACGCGCACGCTTTCCAATGCGGAACTATCCAAGCAGGCTGAAAGGCTGGAAGAGTTGCTTTACCAGCTTAAGGAGGAGGGGTATTCATTCCCCGGCAGGATGAGGGACCAGGTGGCGGCGGCGTGCAGAGTCTCCGCACCGAAGCTTGCCCGGCTGAAGGTGATCCGTGAAAAATTGAAGGCGCCGGAGTTTCTTTATCTGTTCGAAAAGGACCGGCTTCGGGAACAGACCGCATACGCGCTTGCCCGGCTGCCGGAGGATTTCCAAAGACGCCTTGCGGTGATAAATCCCGACTTGAGCGGAAACGCAGCGGAGTTGATCCTGAAAAAATATGAGGAGGGCTGGCGGTGGGAGCCGGAGCTGACGTGCCCAGGCGGGAAACCTTGCAAACGGGGCAACTCCTTTTTGCGGCATGATTCCGAGTGCAGCAGTTTTGACATGTGCGGCGGGAAGTCGTGCTGCCTGGACTGCGAGCAGGCAAAACGCAGCTACGCACCCTGTTCCCGTATGTGCATCAAAGCACAGGCGCTTCGAAAAGAAATACGGGACGATGAAAAAGCGAAAGAGGACAAGCTCGCTTTGAAGTGCACCAGACAGTGCCAAAAAGAAACGCAGATCAATGCCACCAGGATTATTCGTGCTGCTGAGGCTGCGGGGCTGTCGGACGACACGCCTATTCCATGGGGATATGATCCGGATCGAACTGTTGAAGCCATCCGCAAATATGCGGCGGGAGAATTTCCGGAGGAGCGTTGGTATCAGCCTCGATATTCTCCTGACCGATTGCATCATCCTGCAGAAACCGCCGAAGTTTTGAGGTGCTCCACGGACTATCTGCTGGGGTTGACGGATGACTTGACACCGGCTGCGGGAATGGACTTTGCCGAGAACAAACCGGAATGTTCCGCAGTGGAACTGCCGAACCCGGTTTGGCTGCCCGGCTGCCCGGATCGGTCCCGAAAGGTGGTCGCGCGGTTTGTCTCGGAGGGGTTGGAACCCTGGATCACGGTATGTTACTTTTATGCGGCTGCATCTGAGTACCGTCTTTCTAATAAAGACATGAGAATCGATGAGGAATGTACCGGATGGTGGCCGGTGCCGGAAGATGAGGCGCGC
The DNA here is from genome assembly GCA_022792945.1 of Oscillospiraceae bacterium. Lineage (GTDB taxonomy): Bacteria > Bacillota > Clostridia > Oscillospirales > Oscillospiraceae > Avoscillospira_A. The sequence continues at coordinate 1,598 of JAAWBZ010000181.1, forward strand.
GGAGCTGATGCACCGGACGAGGGGGAGGCCTGCGATTGATGGATGGGGCTCCCTGGTAAAGGGCAGCTAAAACTTAATCAGAACAAGGAGGGGCAATACGCTTGGACAAGAAAGCCTGGTACTGTGTCCGCCAGCGTGCGGGACCGCTGGTGAAGGAGTGCCGCAGCATCCGGCCCCGGCTTTCCGCCGGGGACACGCCCTGGGAGCGGACGGAGAAAAATAAAATTCTCCGTCCGCCCAGGGACTCCTCCGTCTGCCGCACCCGTGTGGACCGGCTGGAGCTGCGGCTGGCGCTGTTCGGAGACGAGGGCAGCGTCTACGCCCTCACCTTCGACCGCGAACATGAGCCGGGGACATTCCGGGACGTGCGCCGGTTGTGGCGGAGCTTCCTGTACCGCCTGAAGAAATGGCGGGGACGGCCCTTTGATTACATCTACCTCATTGAGGGCCGCCACGGAGACCGCCGCTTCCACATTCATCTGGTGCTGCGGGACGGCGACTTCTCCCCGGCGGAGGTGCGGCACCTGTGGAAATACGGACAGGATGTGGACGACCAGCCCCTGCTGCGGCATCCGCGGGATTCCTACCGGCGCACGGCCAAATATTTCAACAAGGAGGCCACCGACGGGATCACTATTCCCATCAGCGCCCGGACATGGGTTTGCTCCCGGTCTCTGTCCCGGAAGCTGCCGCCGGCGGAATGCTGGCGGGACGACAGCGGAGAAATTCCTGTACCGAAGGACGCCCGCAGCCAGGGGATATACAACACATCCAATGTGTTCGGCGTGTACCGGTATGCCTGGTATTTGGAAGCGAAGCCGGCGGCCTTTACTGCGTGTGACAGCGTTTTTAATATGTAATACAATCTTGGAATGTAGTTGAATAAATGACAAAAAGGAGAGAGGCTATTGCAAGGGGAAATGAATCGTGGTAAACTGTTCGTAAAGGACGGATTGTATGTTTGCCCCAACTGCAGGCAGAAAACCAGCCAGGCAGCCAGGGTGGACACTGAGGCCAGAAATTTACCGCTCTGGTGCCGGAAGTGCAAAGCAATCTATCTCGTGAATATCGAGCATGGCCAGTGCGTCGTAATTCGCCGGTGCCGATGATCTACCCAAGGCTTGGGTGGTCATTGGCACCGGCGCTTTTTGTTTTTCCGGAGGTGATAGCCCGTGACGAAACAAACAGCGGCCAGCGGCATTTCGGCTCTGCGCCTGCGGCAGCTCCAGGAGCTGCTTGCGCTCGGACTGTCTGACAGGTTCTACGACTGGCCGGAGTGGGAGGCGGCCCGTGACGACATCCTGCGCATGGACATCGGGGAGTGCCAGCTCTGCAAGGCGCGGGGCCGGTACCGGAAGGCGGCGCTGGTCCACCACGTCCAGCACCTGAAGGACCGGCCGGATCTGGCGCTGTCCGCCTTCGATCCGGATACCGGTCGGCGGCAGCTGGTGAGCCTGTGCCGGGGCTGTCACGAGGAGCAGCACCCGGAGCGGATGCGGCGGACCGCTCCGAAGCCGGAGCCGCTCACGGAGGAGCGCTGGGACTAGACACCCCCCCTCGAAAAAAACGAAAGGGCGAGGCCGGGGCCGAATCGGGCGGGTCCAGGACATTTCAGAAATTTCCCGCCCGCACAGGGCCGCAGCGCGGGCGCGGGCGAAAAAAACCAGAGTTATTGCGGGAAAGAGGTGGAGTTTATGGCGGTTTGTGCGAAAAAACCGGATTATCGCAAGACAAAGGATTTCAAGGCCCTGCGGGCGGCAATGCTTGAAAAGCTGGCGCTGCGGGGGCTGGAGGAGACGGCCTATACCGACAAGGTGGACGAGTATATGGACTTCTGGGTGCGGCGGCGCGAGCTGCGGGACGACGTGGACGCCAGGGGGTTGACGGTGACGGACGAGCGGGGCCGGATCTCCGAGAACCGGAGCGTGTCCCTGGAGATTCAGGTCTCCCGGCAGATGCTGGCGCTGTTCACAGCCCTGGGGTTCAAGCCGGAGGATTTTGGCGGAGCGGGCGGTGCGGACGATGAGCTGTGAGCTGCCGCCGGAGGTGCTGGAGTACCTGGAGCTGGTGGAGAGCGGCCCCTGGCGGGTCTGCGAGGAGCAGGCGGCGCTGGCAAAGCTGGTAAGGCGGTGCTTTGAGATGGAGGACATTTTTGTCGACAGAGAGCAGCTGGCCGGCTACCTGCGGCTGGAAAAGTACTTCCCCTTCCGGCTGTTCCCCTGGGAGAAGTTTCTGACGGCCCTGTGGGACTGCACCTACTGGCGGGAGACCGGCCTGCCCAGATGGCCCCAGGTGTTTGCCATGCTGGGCCGGGGGGCGGGGAAGGACGGGTACATCGCCTACTCCAGCATGTGCTCCGTCTCGCCCTTCTGCGAGACGGCCCGGTACGATGTTGACATCTGCGCCAACCTGGAGGAGCAGGCCATGCGGCCCCTGCTGGACCTGGTGGAGAACCTGGAGAGCCCCGCTCACGCCCAAAAGTTGGGCCGGCACTTCTACCACACCAAGCAGGTGGTCCAGGGTCGGAAAAACCGGGGGAGCGTCCGGGGCCGCACCAACAGCCCAAGAAGCCGGGACGGCATGCGCACTGGAAAGGCCATTTTCAACGAGATTCACCAGTACGAGAGTTACTCCAACATTACCGTGTTCCGCACCGGACAGGGCAAGGTGGCTCACCCGCGGGTGGGTTACTTCAGCTCCAACGGCAACGTATCGGACGGGCCTCTGGACGACCTGCTGGAGCGCAGCCGGAGAATCCTGTTTGAGGACGAGCCGGACAAGGGCTTTCTGCCCTTTATCTGCCGTCTGAAGACGAAGGAGCAGGTGCGGGATCCAGACAACTGGTACATGGCCAACCCGTCCCTCCAGTACAGCCCCAGTCTCCAGCACGAGACCCAGAAGGAGTATGAGGAGTGGCTGGAAAACCCGGAGCAGAACCCGGATTTCCTCACCAAGCGCATGGGCCTGCGCAGCCAGGCGGCGGAGATCGCGGTGACGGACTACGACAAGGTGAAGGCCACCAACCGGCCGCTGCCGGATCTGCTGGGCTGGTGCTGCACGGTGGGGGTGGACTACGCGGAGCTCAGCGACTGGGCGGCGGTGAACCTCCACTTCCGGCGGGGAGACGAGCGCTTCGACATCAACCACGCCTGGGTCTGCACCCAATCCAAGACCCTCCACCGGGTGCGGGCCCCCTGGCGGGACTGGGCGGGACGGGGCGACATCACCGTGGTGGAGGACGTGAGCATACACCCGGACCTGCTGGCGGGGTGGGTGCTGCGCCAGGCGGGGCAGTACCACATCGCGGGGCTGGCCATGGACAACTTCCGCTGGACGCTGGTAAGCCAAAGCTTTCAGCAGATCGGGTTTGACCCGGCGGACCGGAAAAATGTGAAGCTGGTCCGGCCAAACGACATCATGAAGGTGGAGCCGGTGATCCAGGACTGCTTCGACCGGGAGCTGTTCACCTGGGGCAATGTTCCTCACCTGCGCTGGGCGGTGCAGAACACCAAGCGGGTGCGCTCCAGCCGGAAGATCGGGGTGGATACGGGGAACTTCATTTACGCCAAGATTGAGGCCAAGAGCCGGAAAACGGACCCGTTTATGGCCCTGGTTTCCAGCATGGTCATTGAGCCGCTGCTGGGGACGGGAGGCGCGCCCCTGGCAAATGTGCCAGCGGCGATTGTGGTTTGAGAGGTGATGTATGGACGCATTAAAGCCGTGCCCGTTCTGCGGGAAAAATACGGGGTCAATCAGGCTCCGGAATATGTATGTTCCTAGCGACAAGGCGGTTTTCAAGGACGATTATGAGGCGGTCTGTCTTAACTGCGGCGCAAATACCGGGAGAATCTATTCAAGCGCCTTTGTCCGACGCAATGGCAAGTTTGTTTTCCACAAAGACGGATACGCGGAAGCCGTTGCCGGCTGGAACCGGAGAGCAGAGCCGGAGGCCCCCTCGCCGGAAGAACCGGGTGATCATAAAAACAGCGATGAAAGGAGAGAAGGCAATGATTAAGACAAAAACGGTGGAGACTGTGGAGGAGTTCGATGAGAGCGGCCGTCTGCTCAAAAGAACGGTGACGGAGACGGAGGAGGTGGACGACAGCCCCGCCCGGTATTCCTACTCCTCCAGCCCCTGCATTCCCCTCACGTGGCCGAACGCCTGCGTGTCCTGCGGGCAGGACGGGGTCATCGTGGATGAGACCGAGATTGAGACTGAGGTGGAGTAGTGGCGCTCTCATTCATGCGGTGGCTGCGGGGGACGGCGGGGCGGGCGAAGGTGGAGGAGATCGACTGCCGGGAGCTGTTTGAGGCGGCGGAGGAGTACCGCATCCGGGAGCTGGCTTTCTGGGTGTGCGTGAACCTTATTGCCAACGCGGTGGGGCGGTGCGAGTTCCGCACCTATTTGGGCGGGCGGGAGGTGCGGGAGGGCTCGTACTACCTGTGGAACGTGGAGCCCAACGTCAATCAGAGCAGCACGGCTTTCCTCCACAAGCTGATCGCCCGGCTCTACCAGGACAACGAGGCCCTGATCATCCCCACCCGGAAGCGCAGCGGCGAGGACGCCCTGGCGGTGGCGGACAGCTGGCAGCTGGAGGGCGGGTACCCCTCCAGGCAGAACGAGTACAAGGGCGTGGCCGTGGGGCCGGTACAGTATGACAAGACCTTCTATGAAAAGGACGTCATCCACCTGACCCTGCACCACTGCGACGTCGGTCCGGTGGTCAGAGGGGTCTACAGCGCCTACGTCAAGCTCATCAGCGCGGCGGTGAAGAGCTACACCTGGAGCAACGGCCAGCACTGGAAGGTCCACGTCAACCAGATGGCCAGCGGGCAGGAGGGCTGGGAGGCGGCCTTCCAGAAGCAGATCGACGCCCAGATCCGGCCCTTCCTCAACAGCGATTTTGCCATTCTGCCGGAGCTGGACGGCTGGAGCTATGAGAACGTGGACAAGGGCTTCGAGTCCGGCAGGGACGCCAGCCACATCCGGGCGCTGGTGGGCGACGTGTTCGACTTCACCGCCAACGCCTTCCTGATTCCGCCGGTGCTCCTGCGGGGGCAGGTGGAGGGGGTGGGAGACGCCCAGCGGCGGTTTCTCAGCCAGTGCGTCGACCCCCTGATGGACCAGCTTTCGGAGGAGATCAACCGGAAGTACTACGGCTATGAGGCGTGGCGGGCGGGATCGTACATGCAGATCGATACCAGCGCCATCGAGCACTTCGATCTCTTCGGCAACGCCGCCAACATTGAGAAGCTGATCGGGTCCGGGTACTCCTACAACGACGTACAGCGGGCCGCGGGGGCCAGGGAGATTGACGAGCCTTGGGCCAACGAGCATTTTATCACCAAGAATTTTGCGGACGCGCAGCGCGCGGTAGAAGGAGAGAATTTGTGAAACGACTTTGGGAGCTGAAGCAGTCAGCCCAGGCCGACGTGCTGGACATGTATCTCTATGGTGACGTGGAGAGCGGCGGGTATGACTGGTGGAGTGGACAGTACGTGGAGAGCGAGACCAGCGCCGCTCACTTCCGGGATGAGCTGGCCAAGTACCCGGAGGCCAGGGAAATCCGGGTTTACATCAACAGCTACGGCGGTTCCGTATTTGAGGGGACGGCCATCTACAACCAGCTGCGCCGGCATCCGGCCAAGGTGACGGTTTACATCGACGGTTTTGCCTGCTCTGTGGCCTCTGTCGTCGCCATGGCGGGCGACCGGGTGGTGATGCCCCGCAACGCCATGATGATGATTCACAACGCCTATCTGTACGCAGTGGGCAACGCCGCAGAGCTTCGGAAAGCGGCGGACGACCTGGACGCCATCAACCGGGGCAACCGGCAGGCCTACCTTCAGAAGGCCGGGGACAGGCTCAGCGAGGAGGCGCTGATTGCCATGCTGGACGCGGAGACCTGGCTGACAGCGGAGGACTGCATCCGTCTGGGACTGGCGGATGAGTATGCGGAGAAGGATGTGGACCTGGAGGAGGCCTCCGCCGTGCTGGAGAAGGCAAAGCTGAATGTGAAGCAGCGCATCCAACTGCAGAAGGCCCTGGCGGCCCAGCTTCGGGATATGGCTGCCGCCCCTCCCACCCAGGCGGCGCAGGAGGGCCCGCCCCAGGCTTCCACGGAGAAGTCCGAACCTATCGCACATACGGCCGGCATCATGGGGATGCTGGGCGGTGTATTTGACATCAGAAAGTGAGGAAATGAACATGCCTATTGCAACCGATCTGAAAAACCAGACCCTTATGGACCTGCGCCAGAAGCTCCAGGAGGCCATGCGCGCCAACGACCAGGAGGCGTTCACCCAGGCCTTTGAGGGGGTTCTCCAGTACTACGCCAGCAGGAACCTGGAGGACTTCCAGATGCTGCGGGAGGAGACGGACAGCCGGGTGCTGGCCCAGCGGGGCGTGCGGCAGCTGACCGCCAAGGAGAAAGACTACTACCAGAAGCTGGGCGATGCCATGAAGAGCGCCGACCCCCGGCAGGCGGTGAACAACCTGGACGTGGTGATGCCGGAGACGGTGTTTGACGCCATCTTCGAGAACATCGAGGCCGACCACTCCCTGCTGAGCGCTGTGAACTTCATGAACACCCGTGGCGCGATCCGCATGATGATGAACACCCACGGCTACCAGCGGGCGGCCTGGGGCAAGCTGTGCGCTCCGATCATCCAGGAGATCACGTCCGGGTTCAAGGAGGTGGAGACGGGCCTCTTCAAGCTGTCCGCCTTTATCCCGGTTTGCAGGGCCATGCTGGATCTGGGGCCCGAGTGGCTGGACCGCTATGTGCGCATGATCCTGGCGGAGGCCCTGCTCAACGGCTGGGAGTACGCCATTGCCGGCGGCACCGGCAAGGACGAGCCCATCGGCATGAACCGGCAGGTGGGGGAGGAGGTCTCCGTCACCGGCGGGGTGTATCCGGAAAAGGTCCCCATCGCCGTCTCCGACTTCTCCCCCGCCACCATGGGCAATCTGGCCTCCCTGCTGGCGGTGGACCCCATCGGCCGCGCCCGGCGGGCGGACGGCCTCATCCTGGTGGTGAACCCCCAGGACTACTACCAGCGGGTCATGCCCGCCACCACCGTCCAGGCCCCCGACGGCACCTACCGCAACGACGTGTTCCCGATTCCCCTGCGGGTGATCCAGTCCCCCGCCAAGCCCAGGGGGCGGGCCACGCTGGGCATCGCCCGGCTGTACTGGGCCTTCGCCGGGATGAGCAGGGACGGCCGGATCGAGTACAGCGACGAGTACCACTTCCTGGAGGACGAGCGGGTCTACCTCATCAAGACCTACGGCAACGGCATGCCGGCGGACAACAACGCCTTCCTGGAGCTGGACATCTCCGGCCTGACCCCCGCCCGGTACAAGGTGACCCTGGTAGAGGAGAGCGCCCCCTCCGGCGACGCGGCCCTGTCGGATCTGCGGGTCGGCTCCCTGAGCCTGTCCCCGGCCTTCTCCGGCACGACCACCAGCTACACCGCCTCCACCACCAACGCCACCAACACCATCAACGCCATGCCCTCCAACGCGGCGGCGGCCATCCGGGTGACGGTGAACGGCACGGAGATCGACAACGGCACCGCCGCCAGCTGGCAGGACGGCAGCAACACGGTGGAGGTGACGGTGACGGCGGAGGACGGCAAGACCAGCCGGAGCTACACCGTGACGGTGACCAAGTCCAATGTCTGAGCGGGCGGCCGCGCTGCTGGAGGATGTAAAAAACTACCTTGACGTCACCTGGCAGGACGAGGCGGCGGATCGAAAATACCTGGGGCTCATCGCCGCCGGCATGGCCTACCTGGACGACAAGGCCGGGGCGGAACTGGACTACACCCAGGCGGGCTATGGCCGTTCCCTGCTGTTTGATTACGTCCGGTACGCCAGGGACGGGGCCGCAGATGTGTTTGAGAACAACTACCGGCACCTGCTGCTGGCCATGCAGAACAACAGAAAGGTGGCTGCCTATGCGTCAGATGCCGTTTCGTCCGGGGAATGAGATCAGCCAGAGCTACAACAGCGGCGTGGTGACCGTGTACCGGGTAACCGACGGGGCGCGGCCGGGCTTCGCCCCGGCCCCGGTGCTGGAGAAAAAGGCGGTGCTGCGCTACGAGGAGCAGCGCCTGGGGCTTACCCGGCTCTACCTCAGCCGGCAGAATCAGGTCCGGGTGGAGAAGGTGATCCGGGTGCCCAGGGGGCCGGAGGTGTCCAGCCGGGACGTGGCGGTGACCGAGGACGGCCGGCAGTACCGGATCGACGCGGTGCAGCTGGCCGACCGGGTGCGGCCCCCCAGCCTGGACCTGACGCTGACAAAGGCGGAGCAGGTATACGATGTGTCCAAGTCGGACACGGAGGAGGGAGGAAGCGCGTGAGGTGGTATGAGAAGGTGATCGCGGCCCATCGGACGGTGACGGACGCCGTGAGCCACGGGGCGCGGCTGAAAAGCGAGCGGTATTTTGTCTGGCAGGAGGACGGGCGCAGCGGCCTGGAGGCGGACAACGTCCACGCGGACGGGGCTGTCACCGGAGTGACGGACCTGTTTACCAAGCGGGAGCTGGACCCCTGGGCGGAGGAGCTGGGGGAGGCCCTGGACCGCCAGGGGCTCCCCTGGCGCCTGCGGGACGCGCAGTATGAGCCGGAGACCGGCTTCTGGCACTACACCTGGGATTGGGAGGCGACGGATGGGTAAGGTGACGTTCAAGGGCCTGGACGCGTATCTGGCCAGGATGTCCGCCCTGGAGAGGGCCACGGACAAGGTGGTCAAGGCGGCTGTCTATGAGGGGGCCCGCGTTGTGGCCGATGCGGTGCGCAGCGGCTTGGAGAGCCTTCCCACCTCAGAGCACGAGGGATGCCCCTGGTGGGGCACGCCGGGGCATCTGGCAAAAGGGCCCAGCGAGGAGCAGAAAAAAGGTCTGATTGACAGCTTTGGCGTCACCCCCATTGATGAGGATAGCAAGGGATTTATCAACGTCCATATCGGCTTTGACGGATACAACAGCGTCCGCTCCGACCAGTGGCCCCAGGGGCAGCCGAACCAGATGGTGGCCAGGGCCGTGGAGAGCGGCACCTCCTTCATGGAGGCGAACCCGGTCGTCAAAAAATCTGTGGCCCGGTCCAGGAAGAAGGCTGAAAAAGCCATGGAACAGGTCGTCAACGGGGAAATCGACAAGGTCGCGAACGGCGCATGACCGGCGGATGAGGCTGCTGCACAATCTGTGCGCTATCAGAAACTTTCATCAACAGAAAGGAAGAAAAAGCTATGGCAACAATCGGCGTATCGAAGCCCTACTACGCGAAATACAGCGCGGTGAACGGGGCGGTGTCCTACTCCGGCGGCGGGGTGATGGGGAAGATGACGGAGGTGGAGGTGTCCATCGAGACCAGCGAGGACAACAACCTGTACGCAGACAACACGGTGGCGGAGACGGACCAGAGCTTCTCCAACGGCTCCCTCACCCTCTCCACCGACGACCTGTCCCAGGAGGTGACCAAGGACCTGCTGGGCGTGGTGGCGCAGGCCCTGGACGAGATCGAGGGCGTGTCGGACACGGAGGTGACGGAGCTCATCTTCGACGACCGGCAGGTGACCCCCTATCTGGGCGTGGGGTTCATCATCAAGAAGCGGCGCAACCACGCCGACCGGTGGCGGGCCATTGTGCTGACCAAGGTGATGTTCTCCGTGCCCTCGGACAGCGCCACCACCCAGGGGGAGAGCATCGAGTGGCAGGTGCCGGAGCTGACGGGCACCATCATGCGGGACGACGGCGAGACCCACATGTGGAAGCGGGAGGCCACCTTCACCACGGAGGCCCAGGCGGAGGCGTACATCAAGCACCGCCTGAGCATCGGCGCGGAGGCCGCGGCGGCCATGTTCTCCCGGGCGGGGCTGAACATCGGGGGTGAGGAGGTATGAGAAGCCGCACCGTCGCCCTGGCGGGCGAGGAGTACCCCCTGCGGTTCAGCTTGCGGGTGGTGAAGACCTGCGCGGAGAAGTACGGGTCCCTGGAGGGCATGTTTGAGGCCATCCAGGGGCGGGCCGGCCTGGAGGCGGTGGACGCCTGCCTGTGGCTGCTGGACATCATGCTGGACGCCGGATACCGGTACAACAAGGCCAACGGGCTGGAGGCCCTGCCGCCCCCGGACGGGGAGGCGCTGCTGGACCTGCTGGACCTGCCGGAGCTGCAGGCGCTGCTGCTGGGGGCCATCGCCGGGGACAGCGCCCGGACCGTGGAGGCCGAGCCCCCAAAAAACGCCGGCGGCGAGGCGGCGGAGACGGACCGGTCCAGCTGACCCTCGCCTGGTTCCTGTGGTACGGCATGGCCATCGGCATGAGCAGGGCGGAGACGCTGGATCTGCCCTACGGGGAGCTGCTGGACCTGATCGCCGTCTACCAGATCAAATGCGAGGGGGCCCGGCTGAAGCGGGCCCTCTCGGATGAGGATATTATTCCGGATGTGCTGTAAATACGAAGCAGCTCCAAGCTTCGAGCGGGAGGTGAGCGCATGGCAAGCGACGTAGGCGTCAAGCTGGGGGTGGAGGGGGAAAAGGCGTTTCAAAACAGCCTGAAGGCCGTCAACGCCCAGATCAAGGCCCTGGGGGCGGAGATGGCCGCCGTGACCGCCAGCTTCGTGCAGAACGCGGATTCCCAGCAGGCGCTGGCGGCGAAAAATACGGTGCTGGGCAAATCCATTGAGGCCACCCAGAACAAGGTAAATGTGCTCAACAAGCAGATCGCCGGCCAGAAGGAAATCCTGGCCGGCCTGGAGCAGGCGCTGGAGCGGGCGGCAAAGGAGTTCGGCGCGAACTCCGATGAGGCGCTCAATGCCCAGAACGCCTACAACAAGCAGTCGAAGACGGTCAACGACCTGGCCGCGCAGCTGTACAAGGCGGAAGCGCAACTGGCCGGCATGACCCAGGCGGTGGAGGAGAACAACCGGGCCATGGAGGGCAGCGGGGCGGGCATGGACGAGCTGGCCGATGGGGCCGAGCGGGCTGGAAACAGCCTGGAGAAAGCAGAGAAGGCCGGGCTGTCCTTTGGGGATGTGCTCAAGGCCAACCTCCTCTCCGACGCCATCGCCGCCGGGGCGCGAAGGCTGGCGGAGGCCATGGAGGCGGTGGGCCGGGCCGCCCTGGAGCTGGGCAGACAGTCCCTGGAGGGGTTCTCCCAGTTTGAACAGCTCAGCGGCGGCGTCAAGACCCTCTTCGGCACGGAGGCCGGTTCGCTGGAGGAGTACGCCCGCTCCGTGGGCAAGAGCGTAGAGGAGGCAAAGGGGGAGTACGAGCGGCTGCTCTCCTCCCAGCAGACGGTTTTCGCCAACGCGGACAACGCGTTTAAAACCGCCGGCCTCTCCGCCAACGCGTACATGGAGACCGTCACCAGCTTCTCCGCCAGCCTTCTCCAGGGGCTGGGCGGGGATACGGAAAAGGCCGCCCAGGTGGCGGACCAGGCCATCACCGACATGGCCGATAACGCCAACAAGATGGGCACCGACATGGAGAGCATTCAGAATGCGTACCAGGGGTTTGCCAAGCAGAACTACACCATGCTGGACAACCTCAAGCTTGGCTACGGCGGTACGCAGGAGGAGATGGTGCGGCTGATCAACGACAGCGGCGTGCTCAACCGGACCATTGAGGACCTGGACGGCGTCAGCTTCGACCAGATCATCCAGGCCATCCACGCGGTGCAGGACAGCATGGGCATCACCGGAACCACCGCCAGGGAGGCGGCCAGCACTATCGAGGGCAGCGCCAACTCCATGAAGGCGGCATGGCAAAACCTGCTCACCGGCATCGCCCGGGACGACGCGGACCTGGGCGGGCTGCTGGACAATTTTACCCAGAGCCTGGGCACGGCGGCGGACAATGTCCTGCCGCGGGTGGAGGCCATCGCGGCGGGCATGGGCACGCTGGTAGCGCAGATGGGCGCACAGCTTGGAGAACAGGCTCCGGCGCTGGTGGAGGAGGTCCTCCCGTCCATGCTCGAGGCCGGTTCCGCTCTATTGGAGGGAATCTCTGAAGGAATCAGCGGCGCGCTGCCCGGACTGGCAGCGGCAGCGGAGGAAATCTTAGACACCCTTGTCTCCGGAATCTCAAGCGCTCTGCCTGATCTGATACCGGCGGCGGTCTCTATGGTCGCTGAGCTCACGGAGTCCGCTATTGATAACGTGGATATGCTGGTGGATGCGGCGATTGAGATTGTCACATCCCTGGCAGAAGGGCTGATTGATTCGATTCCCACGCTGCTGGAAAAAGCGCCCGTCATCATTTCCAAGCTGGTGGACAGCCTTGTCGAAAATGTCCCGAAGCTGCTGACTGCGGCAGCGGAAATTGTTGGGAAACTGGTCCTTGGAATCATTGACAATCTGCCGGAAATTGGGAAAGCTGCCGTCGAGATTGTTGCAAAGCTTATAAGCGGGATCACTGCCCTTATGGTCGACATAGACCAGGTGGGAAAAGATATTGTCGCTGGAATCTGGAATGGCATTGTCGGAATGAACGACTGGCTCAAGGAAAAGGTTACGGGCTTTTTCTCAGGGATTGTCGATTCTGTCAAGGGCCTTCTGGGCATCCACTCTCCGTCCACCTTGTTCCGGGATGAGATCGGGTACTACATAGGCCTGGGCGTGGCGGAGGGCATCTCCGGCAGCAGCGATAAGGCAGTGAAGGCGGCGGATAAGATGGCCAAGGACGTCTTTACCCGCAGCAAGGAGTGGGCAGACCGGCAGACGAAGTATATGGACCTGTCCTTCGAGGAGCAGCTGGAGCTCTGGGAGACCATTCAGAGCCAGTTTATCCAGGGAAGCAAACAGTACGCCCAGGCGGAGGAGAAAATCTTCGACCTGAAGCAGAAGCAGCAGGCGGAGTACTTCGACACGCTGAAGGACCAGGCCGAGCGGCAGGCCAAGTACCAGAAAACCAGCCTGCGGGAGCAGCTGGCGGCCTGGCGGGGCATCCAGGACCAGTTTGTCCAGGAGAGCAAGCAGTACGCGGCGGCCGAGGAGAAAATCCTGGATCTGCGGGCCCAGATGCAGGCGGAGTACACCCAGAAGGTGGAGGACGCCCAGAAAAAGATCATGGACCAGGAGGAGGCCTACCAAAAGGCGCTGGCGCAGCGGCAGAAGGAGATCGCCGGGGCCTACGGGCTCTTCGACGAGGTGGCGGAGCGGGAGGCGGTCTCCGGCCGGGATCTGCTGGGGAACCTGCGGGACCAGGTGGCAGTGATGAAGTCCTTCTACAACGGCGTGGAGGAGCTGGAGGACCGGGGGCTGGCCGGGGCTGTGATCGACGAAATCCGGGCCATGGGCCCGGCGGCGGAGCAGGCGCTGCGGGGACTTCTGGACCTGACGGACCGGGAGCTCACGGAGTACGCCAACGTGTACATGGAAAAGCAGCAGCTGGCCAACCGGGCGGCCCTGACGGAGCTGGAGGGCCTGCGGCAGGAGACGGTGAACCAGATCGCGGGCACCGTCCAGGAGCTGAAGAGCTACTACGACCAGAACGCCCCGGATCTGGGGCTGTCCTTCACCGACGGGCTGGTCAACGGGATGCTCAGCGGCCTCACGGCGGTGCGCCAGGCGGCCATGCAGGTGGCGGAAACAGCCATGCAGGCCGCCGGCGGGGTGATGACCTTCGAGACGCCGCCCCCCGCCTACGCCGATCTGGCGGACACGATGACCCGCAGCGGCACACGCGGGGGCGGCGGGTCGGCGGAGGCAATGGAGCGAATGGCGGACGCCTTCAGCCGGTCCTGCGCCGGAGACTGCGGGTGCGCCAGCCCCCAGGAGCTGGCCGACGCCGTCGCCGCCGCCCTGAGCGGCACGGCGGTGGTGCTGGACGGCCGGAAGGTAGGCCAGGTGATCACCACCCGGCAGCAGAACGACAACAGGGCCTTTGACCGGTAAGGAGGAGGACATGCGGGCAAAGCTGATTATCAACGGGGTGGACTTTTCCCCCTGGATCCTGGAGGAGGGGCTGGAGCAGTACGAAATCACCCGGCAGGAACGGAGCGTGGTGGGGCTGGACGGGGTGGACTACCGCACGGCGGTGGTGAAACGGGGCATGAACGTCTCTCTGACCCGGATGAAGGACGAGACCTGGTACCGGTTGCTGGGGGCCCTGAGACGGCGGCCGGCGGAGGTGGAGTACGTGGACGACGCCCTGGGCAGCGCGAAGAAGCTGTTCTACGTCTCCGCCCCCACCGCCACCACCCGGCTGGTGCGGGGGAACACCACCTACTTCGGCGGCGGCAGCTTTACGCTGGAGGAGCGGTGATGCAGAAGACCAGCGAGCTGTACCAGGCCCTGCTGCGGGACCCCATGCACGAGAAGGAGTGCCGCGTGCGCATCGCGGGCCGGGACTACATGCAGGAGGACATCGTTTCGCTTTCCACCGGGGGCGGGCTCTTCTCCACGCCGGACATCGGCGTCTGCGCCGCCCGGCAGATCGACCTGGTGCTCCGGCGGCCGGGGGAGATTCCCCGCCAGGCGGAGATGCGGGTGTATGTGCGCCTGAGGGCCGGGGAGCGGGCTTCGGAGTGGCTGCCCAAGGGGGTGTACTATATCTCCACCCGGCGGCTGGACAAGCGGACGGGCGCGCTGACCATCCACGGCTTCGACGCCATGCGGAAGGCCGGGGAGGTGTGGATCACCGAGGCCTACGCCACCGCCAACTGGCCCATGCCCCAGCAGAAGGCGGCGGAGGACATTGCCCGGCGCATGGAGACCACGCTGGACCCCCGCACCGTCCTCACCAGCGCCTATCCGGTGCCCTACCCCACGGACGACCTGGGGGAGGTGACCATGACGGACGTGCTGGAGTGGATGGCGGTGGTCAACGCGGGGAACTGGGTCATGAGCGACGAGGGGCGGCTGCTGCTGCTCCGGTTCGGCGACATCCCGCCGGAGACCGGCTATCTGGTCACGGAGCACGGGAGGGCCATCACGTTGGGAGGGGTGAGGCTGCTTGTTGGATAAAGTGTTTGTGGGCAGCCGCGTGTCCGACTTGGACACCGGCGGCGGCCCACGGCGTATCAGCCGGGTGATCCTCCGGGTGGACGGGGAGACCCAGTACACCGCAGGGAACGACGATGGAAAGACCCTGGAGAAAAACTGCCCCTGGGGCACCCAGGAGATGTGCGAGAGCATTTTGCGGCAGGTCCGGGGGGTGGAGTACCGCCCCTTCTCCGGGGTGGACGGGCTGCTGGATCCGGCGGCGGAGACGGGGGACGGGATCACCGTGGGGAGCGTGTACTCGGTGCTGGCCCGGACGGACATTACCTTCGACGCCCTCTGCGCGGCGGACATCGCGGCCCCCGGCGTGGACGAGGTGGAGGACGAGTACCCCTACAAGTCCCGCGCCCAGCGGGAGGCGGAGCGGCAGATTGCCCAGACCTACTCCCGAATCACCAAGACGGCGGAGCAGATACGCCTGGAGGTGGCCAACGACCTGCAGGGGCTCAGCTCGTCGATCACGGTGGAGCTGACCAAGATTACCCAGAAGGTGGAGGACACGGCCAAGGGGCTGCGCGCGGAGTTTACGGTGTCCCTCAACGGCATTTCGTCGCGGGTCTCCGACGCGGAGGGGAACATCTCCACCCTGGAGCAGACGGCCAAGAGCCTGACCACCAAAATTACAAACGCGGAGGGGGACATCTCCTCTCTGGAGCAGACCGCCAAAAGCCTCTCCGCCAAAATTACGAACGCCCAGGGGGACATCTCCTCCCTGGAGCAGTTCGCGGACAGCCTGACCCTCTCCGTATCCAATGGGGAGACGTCCAGCACCATCCGGCTGAGGGCCAACGGGGTCGAGCTGGCCTCCAGGGAGATTTACTTCCGGGGCATGGTCAGCTTCGAGGACCTGGCGGGCAACCGGACCATCATCAACGGCTCCACCATCGACACGGAAACCCTGTTTCTGGATTCCCTCTACGGGGACCACATCTACCTGCGGGACAGCGACGGGGAGATTGCGGTGGAGTTTCGCGTCACCGGCGCTTCCACGGCGCGAAACGCCTGCGACATCTGGGCCCGCAGCATGCGGCTGAACACGCTCCCCGGCGACATCTACATCAACGCCGGCGACGGCATGGGGGGCGAGGTCATCCTGGAGGGCGACGGCATCAGCTGCGGCGCGGACATCTTCCCCCAGGGTACCGGCTATTACAGCTGCGGCACCTCCCTCTTTCGCTGGTCGGACGTATACGCGGACAACGACACCATCGTCACCTCGGACCGGGAGAAGAAGGAGGCCGTCGCCTACGGCCTGGACCGGTACGCCGCCCTCTTCGACGCGCTGCGGCCGGTGAGCTTCCGGCTCCGCAAGGGGCA
>JAAWBZ010000250.1 GCA_022792945.1 Oscillospiraceae bacterium
AAGAAATTTCAGAAGGTGTTCTCTTTTTCGCTTTATAGGAAAGACCGCCTGCGGCGCTCTCTTGAATTGAAAAATGCCCGCACGAAGGCGGGCATGCCGACAAGACGATTTAGAATTAGAAGATATAAAAGCCTTCTTCTCCCAAATTGTCGTCAAGTTCGTCATCATTCAGGAAATAATCCATATCCAGAAGTTCTTCTTGGCTTATGCGGTGAATGTCGCTGGAAGTCATGCCTTCTGGTGGATTATCAATATATTTTTTGCGTAGTGTCTTGATATCTGGTTTCATGGTGTCTTCCTCCTTTTAGAGGATTCTATCACAGAATCCATAAAAATTATGCAGAAGACAGTTTTCTACGAGCTTTGGACATTGTTTTCTCGTAAATTTCTTCAAGTGAGACACGGTGATGATCATAGTAAAGTTCCAGAAACAGCATTTCATGTTTGCAGTCTGGGCATTTAAGCGGATCATTTTAAAATGTTTTTCCGGGATATGTCGGATCAAACGTTTGATAAAATCTATGGCAGGAATTGTTTCTTCCACGTAATTATTGTCTTCGTGACGGTTGTAATGGAAGGTAACCATTTCTCCATCATAGCCGTCAATTCTTGATGTGGCAATAACTGGCCGTCCAAGATAACGTCCGATATATTTGATAACAGTTTTAGGGTCACATTTGTTTGGTTTTGCATAAACATAAAAACCTTCCTTATGATTGGTATAGCACTGGGCTTTTATTTTTTTAAAAGAAGAGCCAAGTTTATGTTCTAATTCATTGAGGAGTGCTGTACGGAAGGAATTGCGTAAATAGGTGTAGTTAAAATGGTGAACAGAACGCGAGAAGCCATCATCACTGTGACCGCCTTCGGATATGAGGCAGTGAATATGAGGGTTCCATTTTAGATCCCTGTCAAAGGTATGCAGGATCATAATAAAACCAGGTGTGAAGTTTTTTGCCATATTCATTTTGAAGAACATACGAGAGACAACGCTGGTGAAAGAGAGGAAAAGGCAGTCAAGTAGGGAACGGTTTATCAGGAAAAAATCACGGAGATTTTCATCAATGGTAAATATACAATGGCGATGCTGGACATTCACAAGTTTAAAGGAGACGGAAGTGGTGCGTTCCATAGAGTATTTAATGCCGCAGGTAGGACAGAAACGGCTGTGACAGCGGAAAGGGAAAAAATTTAAGGTTACCGCAGTGGGGACAGCCGAAGATGGTACCACCGAAAGAAGGATCACCACAGTTGATCATCTTATCGATATTTTCCAATTCGGTATCTCTGGGATGGGGAGTGTATTTAATTTCTTCATAGTAGTCTGTAAAGATTCTCTGTAAAATATTCATAAAACTATTATGGAT
This sequence comes from Oscillospiraceae bacterium, assembly GCA_022792945.1. Taxonomy (GTDB): domain Bacteria; phylum Bacillota; class Clostridia; order Oscillospirales; family Oscillospiraceae; genus Avoscillospira_A. The sequence goes on from JAAWBZ010000250.1 coordinate 1,368, forward strand.
GAAAATTTAGAAAAAACAACCCCCTAACCCCTCAAGATTGAGGGGCAGGGGAGTTGAAATGTTGAAGAAACTTTTTTATGCCCAAAAACGAAAGGAAGGTTTATCTATATGAAAAAACTATTCAAAGAAAAAGGGAAACGCCTTTAGACATCGCCAGATAAGGATGTTTTTATGT
>JAAWBZ010000183.1 GCA_022792945.1 Oscillospiraceae bacterium
AAGCACCTTAACCCCATTCTTCTTGAGCTTGTGTTTATAGATCGCGCTGTCGTAGCGGTTGCGGGTAAAGCGGTCGAGCCGGTAAACAATAACATACTGAAATGCTCTTTTTCGCGAATCATCAATCATACGCTGGAAGTCAGGTCTGTCATCGGTCTTGCCGGATATAGCACGGTCGATGTACTCCCCGACAATGGTATAACCTTCCCGCTTGGCGTATTCGTGACATACGCGAAGTTGCCCCTCTATACTCTGCTCCGTCTGGTTGTGCGAGGAATAGCGGGCATAAATCACCGCATTTCTTTCTGTGGTTTCCTGTTTTTTCATAAAGATACCCCTTTCTTTTCATTAAAAAGTATGATAAAATAGGGGTACTGATAAGATCTCGAGCCTTTTCAGTACCCCCGTCCCGTTCGCTGTTAGCGCAGTGAGCGGGACTTTTTTAATTTGCCCTCTCAAGCGAGGCGATCCGCCTCCACATCTCGGAAAGTGAGGCCTTGTTTGCGGTTTCCCATTCGACCATGGAATCCTTTAGTTCTTCTACACTTTCCTTGCTTGCAAGAGTTTCCAGTAGCTGCATGTGTCCGCCAGCAAGCGCCTTTATATCGGGAATAATGGTGTTTTCAATACGCATTTCGATATTGAGCAAGCGTTCGCCCTGTGCGGCCTGCGTGGTTTTCATCTCGGCCATATCCGAGGTCAGTTTGTCCAGCATGGCCAGAATCTTTTCTTCATTGTTCATTATGTATATCCTTTCTTGGAAGCCAACTCACAGAGTTGGCTTTTGTTTTTTCGGGAATGTGAAGATTTTTGCGGTGTGGCGTGGCGGAAAATACGTTTCCGGCGCAGACAGGTTTAGCCGGTCTTTGCTGGTATCGAATCCTCGAATATTCCGGTACTTGCTTCTAGCTCCAGTTGCTTACGATATCTCGCAACTCTCGCTTCAATATCGGAATTGTATCCTTTTTCATTGTCCTCTGACTCGACATCTGGCGGCTCGTTTTCTTTAGCGGAGATATCCGCCACAATCGAAGTAACCAGCTCGGAGATGACATTCCATTGTCTATCATCCAACCGAACCATTTTTTCAATTACAGTACGTCCGAAATCGCTCAGGCTGAATTCCGCTGCCAACGCATCCAATGTGTTGCTCGGTGCAGGAACAAACATTTCGCCTGTACCAGTACGAAGCCATTTTTCAGAAACGTTAAATGTTTTGCAGATAAGATTAACGGCTGCATCACTAGGTGTGCTTTTCCCAACTTCATATGTTGCAACGGTATTTCGTTTAATATTGAGCCTATCTGCAAATTCCTGTTGCGTCAAATTAAATTCTCGACGCAATTTTCTTATGCGCTCATTCAATGTTTTGACCTCCTCTCTACACATAGTATAGCACGGGGTTTGTGGCAGGTCAACAAAAAGTTTGATTACAACAAAAAAGAGCTTGACAAATGGTTTGTTGCCACTTATAATTGTGGTATAACACCAGACAAAAGGGGAGGTGAACAATATGACCACGAACCTGTTAACGGTGCAGCAAACAGACAGAACCCGGGCGGTCCTGCAAAAGCTGTCCGAAGTCTCGCCCGAAAAGCGGGATGCCGCGCTGATGATGTGTGATTTCTTCCTTAACGGGATGAACGCGCAGGAACGGCTCATTGAGCAGTCCTGCACCCCAACCGGGGAGCGGCGGGAGGGCACGTAAAAAAGCCCCGCAAAGCGGGGCACGAAAAGGGGGTGAACCAATGAAAACCGAGAGAGTAAATGCTGAATTATATCTGAAAATCAGGGAAGCTGTAGAGAGCGGCGACTACACTGTTGGAGAAGCCGCAGCTGCATTAGATTGGGTACGCACGGAATATATCCGAAAGCGGAATCCCGTTATGGATGCAATTAAGGTAAATGAGATTAAGCATTTTGACGACTGGTATGACAAATACCAGTCGGAGGAAGAAGCGCCGGAAGCAGACTGATGGCAAAAGGTGTATCAGCGGGGCACCTTACCATGCTGATAGAATGAAGGGGGTGAACTAATGAAAGCCAAGAAAGTAAATGCTGAATTGTATCTGAAAATCAGGGAAGCTGTAGAGAGAGGCGACTACACCGTCGAAGAAGCCGTAGTTGCATTGGGTTGGGTACGCTCGGAATGTATCCGAAAGTGGAACCTCGTTTTGGATGCGATTAAGGTAAATGAGATTAAGCATTTTGACGACTGGTATGACGAATACCACTCGAAGGAAGAAGCACCGGAAGTAAACTGATGGTAAAAAGTGTATCAGAGGGGTACTTGACCCCTCTGATGGAAAGCAAACCTATTAAAGGAGTTGATATAGTGCTTGAATACAATGGCGAAAATCTTATGAAAAGGAAATTTGATGATGAGACGAAATTTCATCTTACAGGGCAAATGTTCGGACGGCTGGATCGTCTAAATATTGCGTGCTTAATGATGATGGAATTGCAAAAACTCCTCTGGGGATACAATAAAAAATTCCGGATCACAATCGAATGCAATCCGGAAATGAATCGGTATGAGGTATTCAGAGAAGATTACGATGACTGAGAAAGTGTGCACTTCGCAAACATGGAATCGTTGCGTATTATGTGATTAAGGTAGTTGTTTTCCCGATTTCCATAAATAGTAATTTGCACATACTTAATCGTAAAGGATGAGGAGGTTTGATGTATGTTGAAAACGATTGAAGCAATTTCGGTCGGCAGCTTTGCTCTGCGGGACCCGGCAACGGGGGATTTTCTGCCGTCCGTGCCGCTGTACATTGAAGCAAACGAGCAGGCCCAAGTAAATGAAGCGGTATTACACCGAGAGATTGCGCACATATTCGCGGGCAAAATGCGGCAGTATGCCGAAGGCTGCGAAATGATCGGCGACAAAGCAACTGCCGACGCGCTCCGCCCGGATGCAGAGCAGCCCGCAGAGGAAACGGCAGCGCCGGACAAGCCCCGAAAGAAAAGGGGCCGCCCGAAAAAGTAGCACGCCCGCCCTGCTTCCGTCCTGCCCGCAGCAGGACGGAGGAAAATACAATGTTTCAGATGATCTTATCAATTATCTTTTTGCTTGCGGCGCTTGCTCTGCTGGGCGTGGGAATCGGCGCAAAAGAGAACGGAACGCCCGCAGCAAGCCGCAAATCCCTTGCCGGAGCGCTGGTATGTGCGGTGCTGTTTGTTGCAGTCTGCACCTTTTCGGTCGTTCCGGCGGGCAGTACCGGTGTACTGGTAACATTGGGCAGCCCCGGCAATCAGGGAATGCAGTCGGGGCCGCACTTTAAGATACCGTTTGCACAAAAAATTGTTATGATCGACAACCGGGTACAGCGTACTGATGTAGACGGCAGCGGCGCGAGCCGGGACTTGCAGACGATCAGCACCAGCGTATCTGTAAACTACCGGGTGCAGCCCGCACAGTCGGCCGCTATTTATCGGGAGGTCGGGACAGACTGGGAAAATGTCATTGTGCGGCCTGCTGTGCAGGAGTGTATGAAAGCGGTTCAGTCACAGTATACAGCGGAAGAACTGATTACAAAGCGTTCCGAAGTTGGACAGGCCATGCAGGAAAGCATTGCGGAAAAGGTTGGCAGATACGGACTTATCGTAGACAACATCAACATTCTGAATATGGACTTTTCGGACGAATTTAATGCGGCGATAGAAGCCAAACAAACCGCGCAGCAGAACGCATTAAAAGCGGAGCAGGATTTGGCCCGGATTGAAGTAGAAGCAAAACAGAAAATCGTAACCGCACAAGCAGAAGCCGATGCAAACCGCATTCGTTCGGAATCCATTACAAACGAAATCCTTACATCAAACGCCATTGCAAAATGGGATGGCAAACTGCCCGCAGTTATGAGCGACACCAACAGTATTTTAGATGTTGCGCCGATGATCGGGCAGTAAAAATATACAGCCTGCGGGCAGGACGGAAGCAGGGCAAATGGAGGAAACAAATGATTTCTAAATCAAAGTGTCCATTTTGCGGGAGTCAAG
>JAAWBZ010000062.1 GCA_022792945.1 Oscillospiraceae bacterium
GGGCCGCCGAAGATGGCGGACAGGGAGGTGGCGATGCCGTCGCCGATGAGGGTGCGGTGCAGGCCGGGCTCCTCAATGAAGTTCTCCCCCACGGTGGCGGAGATGGCGGCCCGGAATACCAGGGCCTTTACGCCCTGCGCAAGGAAACCATTGAACGGGTCTTTGCTGACGCCAAAGAAAAGCATGGTATGTGCTATACCCACTATAGAGGTCTGGCCCAGGTTTCCAATTGGGTGAGGCTTAAATTTGCTGCCATGAACCTCAAAAAGCTGGCCAGATGGAAAGCCAGACAATATCCCCAGCCCTTTCGCCCACCATATTTTGCCCCTGTTTTTATTTCCCTGCTTTTGCGGTCTGCCTGGAAATTTCCAGGCAGACCTCTTTTCGACAGGCTGCGGACCGCCGCAGAAAATACTTCTGCGGCGGTCCTTTTTATGCCGCGGCGCTATTTCGCGCAGGGGCGGTCCATCAGCTGATCCGTCAGGGCGCGGTACGCGCTGCCCAGGATCAGGATATCCGCGCCGACATTGAGGAAGTGGTAGCCCATATCCACCAGCTCCTGGAAATTGCCGGGCCCGCCCACAGTGCCGGTGAACTTATTATATTTTCGCGCCATTCGTGGGATCAGGCGCCGCGTTTCCTCTACCCTGGGGTGGGAAAAGTCGTTGGGCGCGCCGATGCCCTGGCTGAAATCCGCCGGACCGAAGAAGATCATATCGATCCCGGGCAGCGCGCAAATTTCTTCCAGCTCCGGCAGCGGCTCCGGGTCCTCGATCTGTACCACCACAAAGCGCTCCCGGTTGGCCTGGGCCATGTACGCGCCGCCATCCAACTGGGCGTATCTGCCGTCGGCGTTGCCGCCGTCGATGGGCCTGCGGCCAATGGGGTGGAATTTGGTATAGTACACGATCCGCCGAGCCTCCTCCAAACTCATCAGGTGGGGGACCATAATGCCGGCGGAGTCCGCCTCCAGGGGGCGGATATAGTCGCTGTAGCAGCCCTTTGCCACGCGGGTCAGCACGTCGCAGTCGAAGTTTTTCGCCGCGCGCACGACGTTTTCGATGCAGCCCCAGTCTGAGGGGACGTGCTCCATGTCCACCCACACACAATCAAAGCCGCTCATCGCCGCCAGCTCGGCCACACGCGGGTCCGCGAGGTTCATTTTGATGCTGACAGCCACCTGGCCGCCGCGCATTTTCCGAAGGACCCGGCTTTTCCGCATTTCCATATCAAGCAACTCCTATCTCGTCTGCAAAACTTCCGGATTGAGCGCGTGGAACGGCACGCGGCCCGCAAAATAATCAATCATGGCCTGCCCCAGCAGCACCTCCGAACGGGTGACGCTCTCCAGCGACCGGCCGCCCAGGTGCGGCGTGAGGACCAGATTTTTGGCGCCGATCAGCGGGGAACCGGGGTTGCCGGGCTCCACATTGAGGACGTCCAGTCCCGCCCCGGCGATCCACCCCTCGTTCAAGGCGCGGAGCAGATCCTCTTCACAGATCAGGCCGCCGCGCGCGGTATTGACAAGATACGCCGTGGGCTTCATCATCCGCAGTGTCCGCTCGCAGACCAGCTCCGCGGTCTCCGCCGTGCACGGGACGTGCAGGCTGACGAAATCACTGCCGGAGAAAATAGCATCGGGGCTTTCCGCAGTCTCCACCTGGTGGGCCTCCGGGTCGATGGACACATACGGGTCATAGGCCATCACGCGCACGTCAAATCCCCGCAGCAGCTCCCGCAGCCGCCGCGCGATGTTGCCGAAGCCTACGAGCCCCACTGTTTTTCCGCCCAGCTCTGTTCCCATGCCGCCGGTGGCCCAGCCGTGGGGCCCGCCGGCATAGTCGCGGGTAAAGCCGCGGCTGAGGTTCAGGATATGCAGCAGCGCGATCTCCGCGACGGCAATGGCATTGGCGCCGGGGGTGTTTCCCACCAGGACGCCATGCCGGGTGGCGCTAGCGATGTCCACGCTGTCGTAGCCGGTTCCGAACCGCAGCAAAAATTTTGTCCGGCCGCATACCGCGGAGATAGTCCGCTCGTTCCAGGTCTCCAGGCCGCAGATAACAGCGTCACAGCCGGCGGCTAGGCGGATGATCGCCGCCTCGTCCTCATTTTCCACAAGCTCCATGTGGTAGGAAAATCCGGCGTCTGTCAGCATCCTTTCCAGCTGGCTCAGGTCTTCCGCGGCCGGGTCCGCGTTAATCCAGATCTTTGGTGCCATTGGGCATCCCTCCTGATTTCCAAATGATCCCATGTGCCGCGGCCTCAGCGGAATGTGCGTCCGCCGTCCACCGTGACGACGGTGCCCTGGATATATGACGCGGCGTCGCTGCAGAGGAATACCGCCACCGGACCGATCTCATCCGGCTGCCCCCAGCGCTGCATGGGCACCTGCGCGGCCAGCGTTTTTTCCGTCGCCGGATTACGCTTGCAGGCAGCCAGATTCGCGTCGGAGAGGAAATAGCCCGGGGCGATCCCGTTGACGCGAATGTTGTACTGCACCCAGTTCTGCGCCATGGAGCGTGTCAGCGCCTTTAAGCCCTCCTTGGAAGCCTCATAAGCGCCGGGGTCCAGCAACCCGTGGAACACCTGTCCGGCAATGGAGCACATATTGACGATGGCGCCGCCGCCCTGCCGGATCATCTGGGGCACAACAGCCTGTGTGACGATCATGGTCCCTACCAGGTTGACGTCAATGACGCGCCGGTAGTCGGCAATGGGGATCTCGTGCAGGGGAACGTGCTGGGCGTTGGCCGCCGCGTTGTTGATGAGGCAGTCGATCCTGCCAAAGGCGGCGACGGCTTTGGCAACGGCGGCCTGTACAGCGGCGCTGTCCAGGATATCGGCCACATGATAGATGCAGCGGACACCGTAGCCTTCCATTTCCCGGCAGGTGTCGGCCAGCTTTTCCTCACTCCGGGAGATCAGACAGAGATCCGCGCCCGACTGTGCGAACGCTCTGGCGAACGCCCGACCAAGGCCCTGGGAGCCGCCGGTGATAAAAACAGCTTTTCCGGTGAGATCAAAGCATTTGAGCATAATACGGTTACCTCTTTCCTGCGTCCGGGGGACGCGTTTTATCAGCCCTTGACGGATCCGGCCGTCAAGCCGCCAATCACATATTTGGAGCACACCATATAGATGAGGATGACCGGCAGGCAGGTGATCACGCCGCCCGCCATGATCTCATTCCACGGGTATACGTCGCCCTTGATGAGGCCGGCCAGGACCAGGGGAAACGTTTTATACTTGGTCGTGCTGATATTGACCAGCGCGTACATATACTCGCCCCAGCACATGGTGAAGCAGAAGATAAATGTCGTCACGATGCCGGGCTTGGCCAGCGGGAAAATGACTCCGACCATGGTCCGCAGCCGCCCCGCGCCGTCCACCTTTGCCGATTCCTCCAGCTCCCGCGGGATCGAGCCCAGGTATGGCACCAGCATCCAGGTGGCGTAGGGGATGGTCAGCGTAGGGTAGATCAGCATCAGCCCCCGGATGGAGTTGGACAGGCCCAGCTGTGAGAGCATAATGAACATCGGCAGGTACATGACCGCCGCCGGCAGCAGATAGGCGAACAGAAAGGAGCGGGATACAGTCAGCGAACCGCGGAACTTGGTCCGTCCCAGCGCGTATGAGCACGGGAGCGCCAGCAGCAGCGTCGCCGCGGCCACCGTCAGCGCGGTCACAAAGCTGTTGCCCAGGGCGCGGAAGAAGTGGTCGCCGGCCAGCTTTTGATAGCCCTCCAGCGTGAAGGTCTGCGGCCAGAAGGTGGGCACCTTCTTGTAGACCTCGGCGGAGGTCTTGAAGGACGTGATGATCAGCCAGTAAATGGGGAATACCGCGATCAGCAGCGCGATGGCCAGCAGCAGCATGGAGAAAAAACGCCCGAGCTTTTTCCTGCGCGAATGATAACCAATCATAGATAGGCCCCCTTTACATGGACTCGTTTTTGAATTTGGACACCTGTCCGATCAAAATCAGCAGAATCGGCATCAGGATGATGGGCACAGCCGCCGCCACGCCAATGGTGCGGTATGTCAGGACGGTCCGGTAGCTGAACACGGAGAGCAGCTCCGTGGCCATGGCGGGTCCGCCGCCGGTGATGACCCAGACCAGCTCGAACTCGTTGACCGTCCAGATGGTGGAGACCAGCACCGCGACGATCAGTGCGTTGCGAATGCTGGGCATGGTGATGTGCCAAAACCGCTGGACCGCGTTGGCGCCGTCCAGGTGCGCGGCCTCGTAATAGCTGGTGTCGATGGTTTGCAGCTTGGAGAGCACGCTGATGCCGATAAAGGGGCTGCCGCGCCAGACATTGACCACGACGACCACAAACATGGCCAGCGCCGCCGTGGAGGTCCAGGCGATGCTCTTATCGATCAGCCCCAGCTGCTTTAAGATCTCGTTGACCGCACCGCCATGGGTGGAAAATATCCACTTCCAGTTCAGCACGGAGACGATATTGGGCAGAGACCACGGGATGATCAGCAGCGCACGGACCAGATTCCGGCCGCGGAAGCGCATATTCATCAACAGCGCCAGAATTACGCCGAACACTGTCTTGAACAGCATGGCCAGGACCGTAAAGATCAGCGTGGTGCGCATGGCGTTTTGAAACTGTGCGTTGGACAGCAGGTCCAGATAGTTCTTGAAGCCAATATACTCGTAGTCTGCGCCCACGACCTTGTCGGTGAAGCTGAGGTTGATGCTCCAGATCAGCGGAAACGCCAGGACCGCGGCCATAAAGATCAGCGCTGGCAGCACCATGACCCAGGCCGCCGTCCGCTCCTGCTGATTCAGGGCCCTTCGGCGTCGCGGCGCTCGTTCTGTGCCTCGGACCGGCGCGGCCATGCCGCGGCTTCCGTTTTTCCTCATACGCAATTTCCTCCTTCATGTCTGGCCGCGGAAGCTGGAGGTCTCAGCAGCAGCGGACGCCAGCGTGCGGCCGTGCGGGGGGGGGGGGGGGCGGGGTGCCGTCCGGCAGGCGGAAGAGGGAGACAGAACGCCGCTGCCTCCCTCCTGTTCCGCAAGGCGCGATCACATATATGCGGCATCGCGGTCAGGAAAACATGGCCTCCATTTCCGCCTGCAGCCACGCCAGCCCTTCCTCCACGCTCATGCCGCCGACAATGATGTTGGACATGCACTCGTTGAGCTTATAGGAGTTGAACACCTGCGCGGCCTTGGCGCGGGTCTCCACGTCCGTGGCCGGATACCCGAAGGGTGCGCCGTTTTTGCCGAATTCCACCAGGATGCTGCCAGGCTCGGCCTGCCAGTAGGGCGACTCCACCACCGACACCAGGGTGGGACCATAGACGGGAGCCAGTTCCTCGATCCAGCCGGCGTACCAAGTGGGTTCGCTCATATAGCGGAGGAACGCCTGGGCGGTCTCCATGGCCTCCGTGTCGGCGAAGATGCCCCAGCCATAGGTGCAGATATCGTTGTGGCTGCCGGCGGGGCCTGCGGGACGCATGGCGACGCCGGTGTTCTTGTTCAGCGCTTCGTAGCCGGGCTCGGCCAGGGCGCTGAGAATGGTGTAGGCGTTGCAGGTCATGGCAACGGTTTCCTGCATATAGTTGGCGTTGTTGGAGCCGGCGTCCCAGGAAGCGGCATCTGCGGGCAGCGCGCCGGCGTTCCACATATCCACATAAAGCTGCAGCGCCTCAGCGTTTTCCGGACAGTCGGCGCTGATATTGCCCTCGGCGTCAAACAGGCCACCGCCGTAGTCCCACATCATGCTGCGGAACACCTGCTCGCCCTCGTTTTCGTTGATGCCAAAACCGATACCGAAGCCGGCAATGTCCGGGTGCAGCTCTGAGATCTTGATGCAGGCGTCGCGCAGATCCTCCCAGCTCGCCGGGAAGGTCTCATATCCGGCCTCGGCGAACAGGTCCTTGCGGTAAACCACAGGCTGCGCCGAGGAGAAGGACGGCACAATGTAGGAGGCGCCGTTGATGGTGCCGCCGTCCACGAAGCTCTGCACGAAGCCAGCCTCCGCGTTGAGTTCATTGATCAGGCCGCTCAGGTCCGCCAGCTTGATATTGGGATATGTCGACAGCAGGATGTCACTGCGCATATAGGTGACGTCGGGCAGCACGCCTGCCTCCACGCCGGCGTTGTACTTGGTCGTGTAATTCTGATCGGTGACCCATTCGTACTCGATCTCCACATTGTAGTCCTCCTCGAACTGCTCAATGCGGGCCATGGTCGCCTCGTTGGCCGCGTCGCTGAAGGACTCATACAGCCAGATGGACAGGGAATTGCCTTCCTCCTGGATCGCGTTTGCCACATCGTCGCCGGCGGTGTCTGCCGCGGGCGGCGCGGGATCCGCGGCGGCAGAGGGGTCGGCCTGCTCCTTGCCGCATCCGGCGAACAGAGCCGCCAGCAGCACCAGCGCCAGGATCAGCGCGATCGCTTTGCTCATGTGTTTCATCGGTAGTTCCTCCTCATGTTTGTTTTCCTGCCCGGCAGGGGGGGGTATGCTTTTATCATACAAATTCCGGTTTTCAAAACAACGGAAAAAACAACACATCTGCACTGAAAGATGTTTGTTTTTCCGCGTTTTTCGATGTTCACTTTTGTATGGTGGGCAAATATTTGTTTTTTACAATTAATATTGATTATTTTTGCGGGTGCTTGTTAAAAATACACATAAAATCCCCTGATATTTCTCATTGACAACCGGAAACCCTGCTCGGTAAACTGATATTGCCATCTGCGGACGGCGCATTTGAAGCATAAGGAGTGCAGAGCATGACCATTGCAATTGGGTGTGACAGCTGGGGGATCTGGCTGAAGGACAGGATCGTTGCGCATCTGAAGGAACGCGGTTTTGACGTTGCGGATGTGGGCGGCTATGAGGGGCAGCCAAAGCGCCGCTACTATGAGGCCGCTGCTGACGTCGCGCATCTGATCCAGACGGGCCGCGCGGAGAAGGGAATCCTCCTGTGCGGCACCGGTATGGGGGTGGCGATCGTCGCCAACAAATTCAAGGGGATCTATGCCGCGGTCGTGGAGTCCGAGTTCGCAGCGCTGAAGGCCAAGCAGATCAACAACGCCAATGTGCTGGCCTTCGGCCCGATGATGATCTCCGAGTGGCGGGCCAAGCTGGCTGTAGATGCCTGGCTGGACGCGCGCCATACCGACGCCGCGGCAACGCCGGAGGTCGCCGAATTTCTGAAATACTCCATGCAGATGATCCGCGGGATCGAGGAGGAGAATTTCCGATAACGGCTCCCGGCACGGTGCGGCAGGAAGGGGTGAATCATGAGAGCTTTGAAAGCGCTTCTGGCGATCCAGGACGCAGCGGTACGCCACAGCGTAAAAACCTTTTTGCGCTGGGAGCAGTATGACATCGATACGCTCCTGGAGGCCACCTGTACGGAGGATGTGACCGGCCTTTTGATGCAGTCACATATCGATGTGATCATCCTGGATATGCAGATGACCGTAAAGCCGGATGTGACCTTCTTTCGCTCCATCAAGCTTTACAGCCCCGACACATATTGCATTTTGATCGGCACACAGCAGGACTTTTCCTCTGTCAGCCAGTGTACCTTTGACGAAGTATTTGATTTCCAGATCAAGCCGCTGAACCTGGAGCAGCTGCGTTTTTCCCTGGCGCGCTGCGTTGTGTGGCTGAACAAGATCGAGGCGCAAAGCCGGCAATTCGATTTTGTGCAGGAGCAGCTGCAGCGCGCCAAGACCGTCCTGGTGCAGAACCTGGCGCTGGAGATCTTTCAGGGCACCGTCGCGGCGACACAGAGCGGTATTGAAAAGCGGATCATGGACCTTGGACTCTCCTTCCGGTTCCCGCTGTTTTACTGTGTGGTCGGCGACATCGTTTCCCCCCACGCGACCAACTTCAACCGGGATCTATACCTTGGCGCGATACGGGAGCGGATCCGTGAGAATTTCCCTCATGTCGTTGAGAATCAGGTCATGATGGACACCCTGACCGCCTTCGACGGCAACTGTATCGCCGTGGTCGGAGGCTGCCGGCAGGAGAGCCAGATTGGGACCTCCCAGACCATGATCCATGCCGCATTTTCTGTGCTGAAAAAGGCGTTTGGGCTGGACTATATCCTGGTATTCAGCCAGATGACCACCTCTCTGCCGCAGATCCCAGAGCAATACCGGCAAGCGAAAAGCGCGTGCCAGTATTACCGTTTTGTGCAGCGGAGCGGCGTATTCCTGTTACCGGATGAGCCGCAAAGAGAGGCCGCCAGATGCTTTGTGCCCGTTCATCTGAAAAATGAACTGACACAGTGCATCCGCGGCCGGAATGCGCAGAGGATCCCGGAGCTCCTGGAGCAGATCCGGGTGACGCTGCTGCGTGCGCCCCTGAATCGCCTGGAGCATCTCTCTTTGTGCATCTGCGACCTGATGCTGACGGTCACTTCCCTGCTGGACAGCCGCAATATCCCCGTGGAATCCCTTTGCGGCATGGATATGTTTACACAGGATTTTTTCGTGACGTTTCACCATATCGGCCACTTGTTCCAGTGGCTGGGATCGTACTTTCAGACCGTCTATACCGCCTATCATACGGCTGCCGGCAATGAAGCCGGCAGCGTTGTGGTATCTCACATGAAAAAGTATACGCAGGAGCACTATATGCAGCCGATCACCCTCAAAACGATGGCCGCCGCGCTTCACTACAGCGCCAACTATTTGGGCAGAGCTTTTTTCAACAGCGAGCACATCCGGTATTCCAGTTATCTGCATCAGGTACGCATCGCGCGGGCCATAGAGCTTTTGAAAACGACCGATCTGCCGCCCTCCCGTGTTGCCGAGCAGGTGGGATACCGGGATGTGGCGTATTTCCACCAGATGTTCCGGCAATATACCGGTATGACGCCCAAAGCCTTCGCCAACCAGTAGGCAACTGCAATTTTGACATTTTGTAGTGCCATACGTTGATATGCTCCCAATAAGACAAACAGCAAAACAACAAAAACGAGGGGGAGCAGCTATGGGAAAACGAATTGAGATGGACCTGCAGGAAAAGGAGTATCTGATCTAGGAGTGTCTCGCAGATCGGATGCGGGAAGCGGCGCGCAGGGCTGGGGCGGGGCATTCCACGATGCACAACTGGGTCAGCCGTTACCGGGCGGAAGGAGTTCTGGCGCTTTCGGAGAATGGAAACGCGCAGAAGCGAACATACAGTGGGGAAGTGCGGCAAAAGGTGGTGGAGGAATATCTGTCGGGCCAGGGCAGCGCCATGGCCATCGCGGAAAAATACAAACTCCGCTCCGGGAACCTTGTATTGGGCTGGGCAAAGGAGTATCATCGTCATATGGAACATCCGAAAGAAATGGGAGGAATACCGATGGCGGGTCAGAAACACACGCTGGAGGAGCGAGTCCAGGCAGTCAGAGAGCAGCTGGAGGATCGGAAAAATATGGCACGGCCGCTCAGGCGGTACGCGGCTGAGTAAAGCGGTACCGGGAGATGGGTGTGGCGGGATTAGAGGACCGGCGCGGGAAGCGTCTGGCGTCTCAGATGCCCCAGACAACCGAGGAGGCGTTGCGGGTGAAGAACGCCCGTCTGGAACGGGAAAATTATCTGCTGAAGCTGTAGCTGTTAAAAAAAGTGAAAGAACTGGAGAGGGGGGATCGCTGAGGCAGTTCCGTCAGGAGCGGCAGTATGAGACGGTGCGTTGTGCCGCGGAGGAGCAAGGGTACCCCGTGTCAGAAGCGAGCCGTGCGCTGCATATCTCCCGGGCCGGCTACTACCAGTGGCGCTCCGGGAAAGCGGGTGTCCGTACAGTAGAAAACCGGTGTCTAGCTGAGATGGTAAAGCAAATTCACAACGAGAGCCCGGACAAGGGCTACCGGCGCATCCGGGATGACCTGGCGCGGTATTATACTAGGGAACCTCTGAAAAAAGGCCCAATTGTAGGATGGCAAGGGCGAAAAATGAGGGAATCGACCGAAGTGTAGTCAATTCCCTCACAACAACACTGAATTCCA
>JAAWBZ010000180.1 GCA_022792945.1 Oscillospiraceae bacterium
AATTTAAAGAGAGAATCTTTCAGTCATTTCTGGTTGTCAATGTCATCTATATCGCATTTTCCGTCATTATTCTGATATATTGCCATGATATTGTATCAACAATGGTTTCCGAGCGGATTCATGAGGTTACAGGGTATCTCGAGCTGGAAACAATCGGATTTATGATTGCAAATGTTGTCAGTTTTGTAAATGTGCTGTTTGTGGTACTGGAAAAGCCGTTATACATATATACAATGACCATATTGAGAACAGTATTTACAATAATCGGTGATACGATTCTGATCCCGAAATTTGGGGTGAATGGTGTGGCATATTCTAATATTGCGGTGAATCTGGTATGCGTTATATTATGTCTGATTGGTGTATACAAGGAAAAACTGATTGTCATTTCATTTAAACCGGAGGGAGTGTTTGTGAGGGATTATCTGCGTATCGGTTCATTCAGTGGATTGCAGATATTTCTGGACAATTTTATCTATTTTGCCGTAGTTTGTAAAATGGTGAATGCCGTGGCAGAACAGGGTAATTACTGGACGGCAAATAACATCATTTGGGGCTTGATGCTTATACCTATCACTGCACTGGCAGAAATCATTAAAAAAGATTGCAGGAGTAAATTGACGACAGCTAAAATGAGGCACTATCATATTGTCATTATAGGAACATTTCTGCTATGGTTGTGCTTTATCCCAATGCTAAATCCGTTTTTAAAGAATGTAATGGGAATTGAAAACTATGAATCTATTAAACATATATTAGTCACTTTAATTCCATTTTATTTTGCGGTCATAGAATGCAATGCCCGGGGGATGGAAATCTATTATGCGGATGAGAAACATAAGAAGCAAAATTTTGTCTCGGCGGTAAATTCGTTTCATCTGGACGGCATGAAGGCCAGAATTTGCGAATTCCTATAACAATAATATTTGTTTTGGAAAATGCAGGAATTGTGGTAAATACTTTGTGTTGAGCGGAAGACGTGATGCGGCATATTGTTCATATCCGGCTCCAGGGTATGAAAAAAAGACCTGCAGAGAAATTGGTGCCCAGGTCACCAGGGCGAATAAGGAGAAGAATGATATAATAACTGGAGAATACAAGAGAATATATATGCGACTTAAAATGCAGGTGAGGAGACATCCTAAAGACAGTGTACTGCAAAGAAAAGTGAAATCTCTTGTATCGGAAGGAAAAGAATGGAGAAAAAAGCTGGCAAATGGCTTGGCAACAAGTGACGAGTTTATGCAATGGCTCGGGTTATATAAATAAGGCATGCTGGAAAGCGGAGAAAATGGAAGATAGAGGTAACAGAATATGAGTGAGTTATATAATGTTTATTGCGATGAAAGCTGTCATCTTGAGCATGATGGTATCAATGATATGGTACTCGGAGCAGTATGGTGTAATCAGAGAAAAATCAAGAAAATAAATCAGGAAATATGTACTATTAAGGGAAATCATGGTGTTTCTCCGAAGGCAGAACTGAAATGGACGAAAGTGTCACCCGTCAAAAGAGAACTGTATATGGATATGATAAAATATTTCTTTGATAATACAAACCTTCATTTCAGATGTCTGGTTATACCGGATAAAAATGCTCTGAACCACAACAGATTTCAGCAGACACATGATGATTGGTATTATAAAATGTACTTTGACATGCTGAAAGGTATTTTTTCACCAGAAGATATATATGAAATTTATATTGACATCAAAGACACGCATTCTAATCAGAAAGTAAAGAAGCTGGAGGAAATAAGCAGGAACAGCATATATGATTTTAATGGTGAATGTATCAGAAGGATTCAGCCTATCAGATCTGATGAGGTTCAGATAATGCAGTTAGTGGATATTCTAATTGGTGCGGTGATGTACCAGAATAGAGTTTTTCCGGAAGAGCATCAACAAAGTGAAACAAAGCTTGCACTGATTGAACTGCTCAGGGAAAAAAGTGGTTATCAACTAACAAAGTCGACATTATTGAAAGAGGAAAAATTTAACATTTTTGTATGGCAGGCGAGGTAGGGCAAATGGATAAAATCGTGCTGTCTCCGCTTATGCTGTATGAGGATACGGAAGACGGATGGATACAGTATCAGGAAAAACTATATATGGTGTTTTGCAGAGATATGAAGGAAGCTGGATTAAAATTTCAGGGAAAAAGTGTCAGAATCCGATATCATCCTATCGAATTTGGGAAAGAGGAAGCCTTTTTTCATATTGCCTGTCAGGATTATGACAACGTTGGGGAGAGAGTACCAGATTTTAGAAGATGCGAACGTATTGGATGGATCAGGCAGTTTGTTGAAGCAGCTGATACAGGAGTAGCAATAGAATATGAGGGGCAGGTACATAGTCTGAAAATTTGGACAGAACAGGTTAAGAAT
Source organism: Oscillospiraceae bacterium (assembly GCA_022792945.1). Classification (GTDB taxonomy): domain Bacteria; phylum Bacillota; class Clostridia; order Oscillospirales; family Oscillospiraceae; genus Avoscillospira_A. Next base: position 2,388 of record JAAWBZ010000180.1, read on the forward strand.
GATTTACGCCATCATATCTTATGCGAGGAGTTATGCTTTATGGTTGTGGTTGCAGAAAGGGACAGATATTGCCTTTTGATTACAGCATTTTATTTTGAACACGAGCATTCGCTAAAAAAGAAATTAAAGAAATATGAGGAATTCATAAAAGCAAAAAACGCTTCATAATAAAAATGAAACGTTTTCAGAAACTCCTTCCACAACTGGTGGATGAGATACTTATATTATATGTAAGTTCAGTTAAAACGTCAATAAATTTTGAAAAAATAAAATAAAATTTTTACATGGTTTTTTACATGTTCTAAATTCCATTTATTATAAATACCTGGAGAAATTTGGAAAACAGACTGAAGTGGAGAAAGAAGGGAAAAGTATATGAATTTTTTCACAGAGAAAGACGGCGCACTGCTGTTTCGACGCAGGAGGGAGCTGCTGGAAATTCGGCCCTGGGGCCGGGGTCTTCGCATTCGCGCCACAGAGAACAGGCAGTTTACGGACAGAGACTGGGCGCTCTCTATTCCTGCCCCCGGGGCGGGAAGCATTGAAATCGGAGAGGAACAGGCAGTCGTAACCAACGGAAAAATAAAGGCGGTGATCACTGCGTATGGGAAACTGACCTTTTATAATCAGGAGGGCAGGGAAATCCTGAAAGAGTATTATCGCTCCTGGGACTATGGGACGAAGGACTGGAAGGAGCTGGACCAGATTACCATGGCCCGCACCGTGGCCAGGCAGTTTAAAAATGTGGGCGGTGACAATTATGAGATTCATCTGCGGTTTGAGACAGATGACAGAGAGAGAATCTATGGGATGGGCCAGTATCAGCAGCCCTACTTGAATCTGAAAGGCTGTACGCTGGACATGGAGCAGAAAAATACACAGATTTCGGTTCCTTTCATGGTATCGGACAGGGGATACGGACTGCTGTGGAACAACCCGGCAGTGGGCCAGGCGGTGTTCGGCAAGAACAGGACCGAATTCTCCGTCCGGTCTTCCAGACAGCTGGATTATTGGATTGTGGCAGGGGATACACCGGCGGAGATTGTGGAACGATATGCAGATGTGACGGGAAAGGTACCGATGATGCCCGATTTCGGCCTGGGCTTCTGGCAGTGCAAGCTTCGCTATCAGACCCAGGAAGAACTTCTGAATGTGGCAAGAGAATACCACAGAAGAGGGATTCCCTTAAGTGTGATTGTACTGGATTTCTTCCACTGGCCCTGCCAGGGAGACTGGACTTTTGACGAAGCCTATTTTCCGGACCCGGAGGGGATGATCAGAGAGCTTGGTGAAATGGGGATTCGTCTGATGGTTTCTATCTGGCCTACGGTTGACCGTAAGTCCGTGAACTATCAGGAGATGAAGGAGCGTGATCTGCTGGTGAGGACGGACAGAGGTATTTCCGCGGCCATGGAGTGCTTCGGCATGGAGGAGTTCATTGACCCCACCAATCCGGAGGCAAGACGTTTTGTCTGGGACATTGTGAAGAAGAATTATTTTGACAAAGGGGTGACTTTGTTCTGGCTGGACGAAGCGGAGCCGGAGTATACTGCGGCAGATTTTGACCTGTACCGCTATTATGACGGTTCGGCGCTGGAATGTGCCAACGAGTATC
>JAAWBZ010000063.1 GCA_022792945.1 Oscillospiraceae bacterium
GAAAGGAATTTATGCGCCAGAAGCAGCAGATTGTAAACACACTTTTTGAGCAAGGAAACGCTTGAGTTTGTTACCCCCCCCCCGCCGAAAAACTACAAAATTTCTTCGGCGTTTTCTTACAATTTCAAATTGGCGTTGACAACTGTATGGAGGAACTTGCTTCTCACCGCTGGCTTCGGCTTCCGAGGGGTACAACCGGCGGGATTCAACGTGTACAGCTGCTCAACGGTCCGCCGCGGGCGGATATTCGTTGCACAGCAGCCTGTAGGGCGGCTCATCTTCCTCGATGGCGGGGAAGCGGCCGGCGGGCGGGTTGAAGCGATTGTCGGTGTTGTCGTCGTTGCACTGGCTGACTTCGCCCAGAAGCACCGGGCCGCTGCCCGGCTCCACTGAGAAATCATGGTACATCCGCTGATGGACGAAAATACTCTCACCCGGTGTCAGGCGGACCTGCGTACCGGCGGGAACATAGCGCTTGAAGCCGTCGGTCTGCACCAGAACGTCGCTCTCATAGTCGATCTCCTCGTTGGGGAGCGAGTTGTACACCCGGATCAGAACATTGCCGCCGCCGCGGTTGATGATATCCTCAGTTTTATACCAGTGGAAGTGATTCAGCGCGTACTGTCCCTCCCGAAGGTACAGGAGCTTCTCGGCGTAGACCTTCGGGTATTGGTCCGCCTTCTGCCGGTTGCCGTTACGGATGGTGATGAGGGAGAAGCCGGTGTGGAGAAAGTCGCCGGAGCCGTAGTCGGTAATATCCCAACCCAGCATACAATCTCTGATCTCGTCGTACTCGTGGCCCTTCTTCTTCCACTCCTCCGGGGTAAAGTGGCAGAACGGCGGCAGATAACAGTGGTACTCCTGGCACATGGCTTCCAATTCCCGGAGAGCTGCATTGATCTCGCTACGTTTCATAGGAACTCCTTTTGGGTGTGCGCCCGCCGGAGTCCGGCGGGCGCTTGGGTCGTTTTACTGAACGATGAGGCGCACCATACGCTGCATGATCGTGGCGACCTCGGCGCGGGTAGCGCTGCCGGTGGGATCGACGGTGCCGTTGCCCTTGCCGGAAATCAGGCCGCAGCCGATGGCCCACTGCATGGCGTCCTTGGCCCAGGCGGAAGTCTTACCACCGTCGATGAAGCCGCTAAGGTCGCCGTTGGTACGGGTGCTCATGCCCAGACTCTGGGCGTAGCGGTACAGCATCGTCGCCAGCTGCTCGCGGGTGACGTTGCCGTTGGGGGCGAAGCCATTGCCGGTGCCCGTGACGATGCCGGTTTGGTTCGCCCAGGTCACGGCGTCGTTGTACCAGGCGCTTTCTTCCACATCATGGAAATTGTGCTTGCCGCTGGCCTGCGCGTCCTCGAGGCGATAGAGGACCGTGGCCAGCATCGCGCGGCTCATGGGCGCGTTCGGCGAGAAGGTGGTGGCGCTGGTGCCCTGGAACAGCTCGTGGCTGGCGGCGAATCCGACCGCGTCCTTGGCCCAGTGGGTGGTCGTGTCCACGAAGGTCTTGTCGTTTTCGACAATTTTCACGGTGCAGGTGCCGTCCACGAGGCCAGCAACCGTCTCGCCGTCTACGATGGACTTTTTGACGATGGTCTCGCTGCCGTCCGGGTTCACGATCGCCAGCACGTTGCCTGTCTGAGCCGGGACCTTCGCCACGACGCCGCCGGTCAGCTTCGTCACGGGCGTGCCGTCGACCTTGACCTCGACCTTCACGGTATCCGCCACGGTTTCGGTGGAGATCGTGATGGTGCTGCCGGACTTTTTGCTCAGATCCGCAAGGCTGGAGGCCGGGATTTTCACATCGGCGATGTCGGTCTTGACGGTCAGGGCCGCCTCGGTCTGGTTGACCATCTGCCCCACGGAAGCCTTGGTCACTTCCACGCTGACCTTTGTGGCGTCACCCTGGACCTTGGCCTCGACGACGATCTCCGCTTTGTTCTCCTTGGCGGCTTCCGTGATAGCTCCGCTCATCTGAGAGGTGCTGACACTGGTTTTGGCTTCGCCGTTCTCATCCACGGCAACAGAAGGAATCGCGACTTCCACACTGCCGGAAGGCGCAGGCTTCTCGACCTCTGCAGGCGTGGATGGTTGGAGCGGTTTGGAGGGAGTAGACGGCGTAGAGGGCGTAGGCGGAGTGCCGCTCTGCTCCGTCACAGTGACGGTACACTGGGCGGTCTTTTCGCCGTCCTCGGTGGTGACGGTGATGGTCGCCTCGCCGGCTGAAACCGCCGTGACCACGCCGTTTTGAACCGTCGCCACGCTGGCGTCCGAGGTCGTCCATGTCACATTTGGGTTGGTTGCGTTCGCAGGTGTCACTGTTGCGTTCAACGTCTCGGTACCGCCCACTTTCAGCGCTACGCTGGCCTTGTTCAGCGTCACGCCGGTCACGGAAACAGCCGGGGGTGCCGCTTCCCGGACGGTGACAGTGCAGAAAGCAGTGAAACCGCCTTCCTTGGTCGCTACCGTAATCGTCGCTGTGCCAGGAGCGACAGCTGTGACGGTGCCCTCCGCATTCACCGTGGCGACAGTAGGATCGGAGGAGGTCCAAACGACGTCCTGGTTGGTCGCGTCTGCTGGTGTGATGGATGCTTGCAGTGTATGTGTCGCATCCGGAGAAAGCTCCAGCTCGCTTATGTCGAGGCTTACACCTGTCACGGGGTTTTCTACCGTTTGGACCATGACTGTACAGGTAGCTGTCACCTCATTTGTGCCGTCGCTGGCTGTGACCGTGATGGTCGTATCGCCTGTGGCGACGGCGGTGACGACGCCGTTCTCGTCCACGGTGGCAACCGTCTCATCGCTGGAGCTCCAGGCCGTGGTCACATCCAGAACACCCTCAATGCCGACAGGACTGAGTATGGCCGTCAGCTGCGCGGTAACCGCTGCCTTTCCAGAGGCATTGGGCGCGGCAAGCAGTTCCGCTTCCTTTACTGCCTCCGGCGCAACCAGGGCATCCTCCGGCGCAGCCGGGGTGTTCTCTTGTGTATCTGGAGTGTTTTTCGGCGTATCCGAGGTGTTCTCTGGCGTGTCGGAGCTATTCTCTGGCATATCCGTGGTACTCTCCGGCGTATCTGGGGTATTCTCCGGCGCATCGAGAGCGTTCTCCGGCGTATTAGGAGTACTCTCCGGCTCATCGGAGGTATTCTCAGATACATCAGGGGTGTTCTTCGGCACATCGGTAGTGTTTTCCGATGCGTCCGCGGCGGGCAGGGCCAGGATCAGTTCGTTCTGGGACAGCGTCACGCCGTACACACCGAGCGGGTCAAACTGGAACCACATCACATTAGCCACATGGGATTTGGGGCCGCTGAAGCAGAGGTACACATCGTATACACCCTCCACATACTCGTCCAGGATACCCCCGATGGTGACGTAAGTGCTCCAGTCGTTTCCGGTGGCAGGCGCGTCCAGCTCGGCGATCACCGGGCCGTCCAGGGCGTCCAGCCGGACTTGAATGACACCGCCGGCGTCCTTCTGCTGGGCTGCGTAGTTTACCTGAATACGTCCGGCTTTGCCAGAGAAGTACACACTGCTGTACTTGACCCACTCACCTGGGTTCACGCCGCCGATGTTGCCGCCACCGTCGATGGTGATGCCCTCAGTTGCGTCGAAGCTCTTCGCCTCGATCTTCTCAAAGCCCCCGCGCGGCTCTTTCTTCACCATCTCCAGAACGGTCTCCAACCGGGCGATCATCTGGCGGAGCTCGTCGGCGGACGCGCCGGTCTTTTCCGTCAGGGCGGTGGCATCAGTAATCGCCTGATCCACCTTGTTTTTGTATACGTCGTTATAGCTTCCCAGAGCCTTAACCTGGTCCAGCAGGGTCCACAGCTCTGCAAGTGCCGGAATCTCGGTCATGGCGGTCTGCAGATCCTCCACAGCCTGTGCGACCTCCGTGGCAGAGGCGCTGGCGCCCTTGTCGGCCACGGCCTGGGCCGCCTGGATGGCGCTGCCCAACAGGTTCTTCAGCGCCTCATGCTCCAGCGTCGTCTGAAGCGCCTCCGCCGCGGCGATCTGCTCCTTCAGCGCGTCGGCGTTCATCATGGAGGCCGTCCGGCTCATCAGCTCCAGCTCGGCGATCTCCACCTTGGAGGTCGTCTCGATCACCAGCTTGAAGCTGCGGTAGCGGGTCTCGGCGTCGTCGGTCAGGAAGGGCTTTGTGAAGGTGCCCCAGTCGTAGACGACGTTCTCCCGGCTGTCCAGCTGGGTCCAGGTCTCGTTGTCGTTGGATCCGTAGAGCTGGAACTTGCCCGGTGCGGTTCCCTTGTTGCCGGCGTCGGTGATGGTATACAGCTCAACGGGCATGGAGGCGGCGCCGAAATAGTAGATTTCCACCTTGCCGTCCGTGGGAGTGAACGCTACAGAGGTCTTGGAGTTGTTGTCCAGCAGCTGGCTGAGCGCGACGCCGCTCTGGACGTTGGGGGAATAGACGGACGCAGCGGAGACGGCTCCGTCGGGCATGGCCGTCAGCTCCACCGCCGTCGGCTCGGCGCGGTCTCTCAGCGGGTCGGGCGCTTCGGTCCCGGTGGTGATGGAGGTGGGCGCGTCGTCCTCGCCGGTACCCCACGTGCCGGGCGTGCTCTGCATCGCGTACTGGACGGTCACGTCGCCGGTTTTCAGCGCGTCGGTCAGCTTGGTCTGGAGGATGCTGGTCTTGTTGTACGCCGTGCCGTTGATGGTCACGCCGCCCACGTAGATGTTCTCGCGGCTGTTCTCCGGCGCGCTGAACACCAGGTCGTGGCCGCTCGCATGGTGGATGGTGACCTTGGTGAACAGGGGCGAGCCGAAGGCGAATTCGCCGCTGCCCATGTTCATGGGGTAGATGCCCATGGAGCTGAGGACATACCAGGCGGACATCTCGCCGTTGTCCTCGTCGCCGATGTAGCCCTGGCCGATGCGGCTGCCCACGTAGCACTGCCGCAGGACCTGGCGGACCTTCTCCTGGGTCTTGTCGGGCCGGCCGGCGTAGAGGTACATATAGGGGATGTGATGGGAGGGTTGGTTGCTGTGTCCGTACTCGCCCATCTTCACCTCCTGGGCTTCCTTGCGCTCATGAATACCGTGATCTGCGCCCACACAGTCTATATCCAACGTCGTCTCAAACAGCGTATCCAGCTTTTCTGCCAGCGCCTCGCGGCCGCCGTACAGATTGGCCAGCCCCTGGCCATCCTGGGGTACGCTGCACGCCATATTGAGCGGTGTGGTCTCGGTGTAGTCGTCGTGGAACGCAAACACGTTGATCGTACTTCTGGTCCAGGTGCCGTCCGCGTTTTTGGCGGCGAGCCACTTGTTTTCCACATCGTCGCCGTCGTCGCGGAACAGGTTGACATAGTTGGTCGCGCGGCTGAGGTAGTAAGTATAGGCATCCTCGTCGCCCAGCTTCTTGGCCAGATTGGCGATGCCGAAGTCGTTGATATAGCCTTCAATGGACCAGGAGAACTTCTGACTGTCGCCAGGGGTGTAGCCCAGGAACAGGCCCTTGTCGATGCCGTCCCGGCCGCCGTTGGCGCCCTCGAAGGTGGACATGGAGGCGTTTTTCAAGGCCGACTGGTAGGCCAGCTGCCACTGCTCGTCGGTCAGCTGCGCGCCGCGCATCATGGCGTCGCCGAAGATGACGTCGGAGCTGGTGCCCACCATGGAGTTGGTGCCGGCCGGCGCGATCCAGCGGGGCATCCAGTTGCTGTCCTGATAGTGGCGGATGAGGCCCGCCAGCATCTCGTTGTTCTGGGCCGGCGTCAGCAGGGAGTACGCCGCCCAGGTGGTGCGGTAGGTATCCCAGAAGCCGTTGTTGTAATACAGCTTACCGTCCTCCACCTTTTGGGTGTAGGGGCTCATGTACTGCCAGCCGGCGGCGTTGCCCTGGCCGGTTTGCTCACCCATGTTGTTGGGGTAGAGGTAGAGCCGGTAGAGGTTGGAGTAGAAGGCGATCCGCTGTTCCTCCGTCGCGCCCTCGATCTCGACCTTGCTCAGCTTGTCGTTCCAGAGCTTCTTGGCCGCGGCCTTCACAGTGTCGAAGTCGCCGCTCAGCTCCTGATCCAGATTCTCTTTGGCCTGGTCGTAGCTGATGAACGAGGTGGCCGCGCGCATCTGCACGATCCGCCCGCCGGTGAAGGTCACCCGGGAGCCGCTGGCCGTGAACGCCTGGTCGAAGGTGCCGTAGACGAACATTTTGGGCATCTGGTTGCTGTCGGCGCTTTTGTAGCCCTGGAAGGACTTTGTGCCCACATCGAAGGTGAGGTCCTCCAGATCCTTGATGTCCACATAGGCGTCTCCGGCCCCGCTGGGGTAGCTCAGGCGGGTGATCATGCCGTGGTCAGTGGGGGACAGCTCCACCTGGATGCCGTTGGCAGGGCTGGCTGCCTTCTCGTCGAACTGCACGCTGAAATAGTAGGGTCTGGCAATCACATTGTCATGGCTGTAGGTGCAGATACCGGAGGCGTTGCCTACGCCAGGCATAAAGCGCCATACGCTGCGGTCGCCCACCCAGATGGACGGCTCATGACTGCACCGGAAGCCGTTGATATAGCCGGCGCGGTAGTCAAACATGGTGTTGCCGGTGCTGGTCTCCGGAGCCCAGAAGTTGAAGCCGTGGGGGACCGCCACCATGGGGCCGGTGAGGCCGCGGGAGAAGTAGGCGCCGCCGAAGTTGTTGGTGCCGCGTAAAATGTAGGCGTAGTCCACCAGGGAATCCTTGCCGTGGTTCAGCGGCTCCGCTTCGACCAGCTTGATATAATCCAGGTCGGCCTTGTAGTCGCTGCCGGCGGACTTCAAGCCGGCGTCATTGGCGTATCGGATCAGGACCGATTCGATGGTCTTACCCTTGAGTGTACCCAGCGGGATGGTGATCTGGTTTTCCTGAGCGTAAAGCATGGCCTTGCCCTCGCCCTGGCTGTTGGGATCAGCCAAAACGCGGTTCTCATCCTCCAGGCCCAGCTTACTCAGATAGGTACCGTCGGTGAATTTCAGATCCACCGCCAGGTGCATGGAGTAGAAATCGTAGTCGTACTGGTTATTTGCCAGAGGCTGCTGGGGCGTGATGTTGTAGACCAGCCGGGTTTTCTCCGTTACCGGGATGTTCAGGCTGTCATACAGCACCTTACCGATAGACGCGGACTGCCCGCCGCTGTGATGGCCGGAGACGTGCAGCTTGCCATCCTTTGGCTCGACGCTCATGGTAACGCTGCCGGTCTTGCCGTCCTCAGTTCCAACCAGCTGACCTCCGCCTTCGACCGCTTTCAAGAGGCCGAAGCCGCTGAATTGGATGGTGCCGGGATTATCTGCGTTAAACTTTTCAATCTTCAGCTTGTAATACCGATAATTAGCGTTTTCCAGCGCGAACGACCGGACCTCAAAGTTCTTCCAGCCGGTCTGGCCGGTCCGGCTGTCCAGCTCTGTCCAGTTTCCGTCAGGGGAATTGGAACCGTACAGTTTCCACGTATTCAGCGTCCGGCCCGGATTGCCGGCATCGTCGTTACCGCCGCTGATGAAATATCTTTCCGGAGCGACGGAGTTCTCATAGGAGAATACGAACTCCAGAGGCACCTTGACGCCGCCAGTGGCGCACAGCTTGGTGGTCGTACTGCCATCGATCAGGTTATTAGCATTCTCCGCGCCGTTGCCACCGTATACCAGACCCTCGTCGCCGCTGACGCTGGCGCAGGGCAGCTCGTTCTCGGTCACGAACTCCCAATCACGCAGCGTGCTGCTGACAGGCGTCTCGGAATTGGTGACGGTCACCTGGCAGCTGGCGGTCTGGCTGCCGTCTGCCGTGGTGGCGGTGATGGTGGCCGTGCCTACAGCCTTGCCGGTGACGACGCCGTTTGCGCTGACCGTGGCGACTGTCTCGCTCGAGCTGCTCCAGGTCACAGCCTTGTTGTCCGCGTTGGTCGGCTCCACGGTGGCCGTGAGCGACCTGGTCTTGCCCACCTGCACGGAAGTTTCTGCGGGCGTGACCGTCACGCCGGTGACAGCGATGGGACCATTGGTGACGGTAATCTCATAGCTGTCGCTTTTGCTGGCGTCCATATTGGACGTGGCGGTGATGGTGGCCTTGCCCGCCGCCACGCCGGTCACAGTACCGTCTGTTGCTACGGTGGCAATGGCCGTATCGGAGGAGCTCCAGGTCACGGAGGTGTCGTCCGCGCCTGCCGGCGTGACCGTGGCAGTCGCTTTGGTCTCCGCTCCCACTTTGATGGGGTTATTTTCCACCGCAACGCTCACGTCTGTCACAGACGTGCTCCCCAAAAAGCGCAGGGCGTGGAGGTTCATGACGTGAGACCCTTGCCCCGCATGGAACACCAAATACACGTCATGATCCCCGGCGAGCGCATTGGTCAGGGTGACTGTCTTGGTTACATACTCTGCCCACTCGCTTCCAGTTCCGTTGATGTCTTCGAACTTCGCGATGGGCGTACCCGTCATGTCGTCGAGATACACTGACACACTGGCGCCCTGTACGTCATTGTTTTTCGCCGCGTAGGTCAGCTCCATCTTGGTGTAGCATCCCTCCTCACCAAACCGGATACCCTTATACACAGCGTGGGAATTGTCTGTAATACCGCCCAAATTGGTGATTATGCCCATCGTAGTGTTGGTGCTCTCCTTCTTCACGCCGGAGGAAAGCTCGTCGGCGGACACGGCCTCGATTTTCTCGCCCGCCGGCCTTACCCGGACCAGAGCGCTGACGGCGTCCCGGAGCTGGGCGAAGGCGGAGCGGACCTCATCCTCAGTGACATTCGTCTTCGCCGCCGTCTCCTTTGCGGATGACAGCGCAGTCTGAAGGTTGCGCCAGGAGGCCGTGGTATAAACCGCCTCCTGATAGGCCGCTTCGATCTTCGTAATCTCCGCAGTCAGGCGCTCCTTGTCCATCTTGTCACTGCCCAGCAGTTCCAGCTCGGCCACCTTGATTGCTTTTGTATCGGTGAAGCTGAGCTTATACTGCTGGTATTCGCCCTGCTTTTCCGTATTGACGGCAAAGGGGCGGGTGTACTTGTCGCCGCCACTGGTAGGCTTGATGGACCATTCAAATTTCTGGTCGCTCCGCGCATCCAGCTCGGTCCAGTCTGAGCCGTTCTGGGAGCCCTCCAGCTTCCAGCCGGTGGGGGCGGTGGCGGCGTCGCTGCTGGTGATGGTGTACATTTCCACCTTCACCGGCGTCTGGAACGTATAGGTCACGGTCCTTTCCCCGGCCGCGCCGGTGGTGACCTTGTTGTCGTGCAGCAACGCCGCGTCTGTGCCGGCACTGACAGTGGCGTTGTCGGACAGGTCCACTAGGGGGCTGGGGCGGCTGTCGTCCGTGGTGACAGAGGGCGGCGCATCGCCGGCGCTCTTGCCCCAGGTGGTGGACGGCGTCTTGCCCATGGTAAAGGCGATGGTGGCGTTCTTACCCTTGGCTAAGACATCGGCGTCCACATAGGTCTTGGTTTGCGCCGTGCCGTCGACGCTGACGCTCTGGACGTACTTGTTCTCCCGGCTGACGTCCTGTGCGGTGATGGTGATGGTAGTACCATCGTCCCGGTGGATGACCGCCTTTTCAAACAGCGGCGTACCCAGGGCTGTGACGCCGTTGCCGTTGGTCAGGGGGTAGATGCCCAGAGCAGAGAGAACGTACCAGGCGCTGGCCTCCGCGTTGTCCTCGTCGCCGAAGTAGCCCTGGCCGATCTCCTCGCCCACATAGAGGCGGTCCAGGGTGTCCCGCACCCAGTCGGCCGTCTTCCAGGGCCTGTCGGTGTAGAGGTACATATAGGGGATGTGGTGGGCGGGCTGATTGGTCATGTGGATCTGCCCCTGCTTGGCTTCGCGGCCCTCCCAGTTCTCCTTGTGGCCGGTCCAGTTGCCCGGATCCGCCATGGTTGGGGCGCTGTACGCTTCGTCCAGCTTCTCGCCCAGGGCCGTTCCGCCATCTTCGTTTCGGGCGATGCCGTAGAGGTTGGCGACGCCCCGGCCGTCGTGATAGGGGAAGGCGTAGTTCCAGGCGTTGTCCTCGCAGTAGCCCCAGCCCATGGCCGCGGGCTTGAACGCCTCACTGGTTTGGAGCCAGTTGCCGCCGGCGTCCTTGGCGCGGAACCAACCCACGCTGTTGGCGGACGCGCTTTCGTTGAACACATTGACATAATTCAGTGAGCGGGAGGTAAAGTAGAGGTACTCGTCATTGTACTTCTTCCACTCCGCCGACGTATGATCTCCTACCCTGTCGCGCAGCTTTTGGGCCATTTGGGCGATGGCAAAGTCGGTGCCGGTACCCTCGAGGCCCCAGCTGAAGGCGAAGCTGTTGGTCCAGTTGCCGCCGCCGCTGGCGTCCTGGGGGACGTAGCCGCGGAAAATCTGGTCCTCCATATACCGCCGGCCGGAGGTAATGCCGCCGTCGGTGGGCACATACACTGAACCATTGCGCAGAGCGGAGGCGTAGGCGTTGGCTACATCAAATTCGATGCCCCGGCAGAGCGCGTCGGCGAAGATGTTGTCGGAGTTGGTGCCCACCATGCAGTCGCTGCCGCCGGGCGCCACCCAGCGGGGCACCCAGCCGTTGTCCAGGTAGTGCTGGACCAGGCCGTTGAGCAGCTCCCCGGCCTTGACCGGCTCCATGATGGAGTAGAGCGGCCAGGCGGTGCGGAAGGTGTCCCAGAAGCCGTTGTTATAGACGAAGGGGCCATTCGTGGGGGTGGTGCCACCGTAGACGTTGGCGTGAACCTGCGTCCCGTCTGCTGTGGTCTCGCTCATGTTGGTAGGGTAGAGGAAGCAGCGGTAGAGGTTGGAGTAGAAGGTCACCCTCTCATGCTCGGTGCCGCCGGTCACCTCAATGGTGCGAAGAGCTTTGTTCCAGGCACTCAGCGCGTCTTTTTTGACCGCGTCGAAGTTCTTACTCTCCACCTCTTTCCAGTTCTGCTTGGCCTGATCTTGAGAGATGAAGGAGGTGGCCACCTGAAGTTCGACCACCAGCTCCGAGTCGCCCGTCTGCGCAAACTCAAACATCCCGACGCCGCCCTCGGTGCCCTGGTGCCAGCCCGTGGGCGTCTGGTTGAACTTTCCGTAGATGTGCATAACCTGCTGGCCGTTCCCCACATCCTCGGCTGTGGTGGTAAAGGAGCCATCGGTACTGTTGTAGGCCATCTTTGCGCTGCCGCGGTTGGCCCGTGCGTCCAAGACCACGTTGGCCGCCTTGGAGTTGGCCGGGAAGGTGAAGCGGAGAATGGCCGCGTGGTCAGTGGGGGTAACCTCCACCTTGACCCCCGGGGCCTGGCCGCTGTCCAGGGTCACGCCGTAGTAGTAGGGCTTGGCGGTCTCGTTCTCATGACGGAAATCGCTGGTGCGCTTTCTGCCCTTGTCCTGCATATTGTTGTTGCTGTAATCGGTGGTGGTGGAATCGGCCGAGAAGGTATAGGTGCCGCTGGTACCGATCCAGTTGCTGGCCACATGGGAGATCTGGATGCCCTGAAAGGCCTGTTTCGTTCCCACATAGTGGTATGGCGCGTTGACGTTGTGGTCCTGGCCGGACTGTCCGGCGCTGTTGGCCACGGGTGCCCAGTAGTTGAAGCCGTAGGGTACAGCCACGATGGGTGTGTTGAGGCCCCGGGCGGGATTGTTGCCCTCGGTGTAGGTGCCGCGGAGGATGTTGACGTAGTCGGCCAGATTCTCATAGTTTTTGTCGGCCTGGTCGAAAATCCGCACGTCGTCGAAATAGACGGAGATTTTCTTGTCCGTCTTGGCGCTGTTGTTGGCATAGCTCGCAATGATCCTCGTGATTCTTTTGCCGTTGGCCACACTGCCCAGCTTGGTATTGATCTGGAGCCAGTTGTTGGTAGCCATGATCTTGGAATCCCCCTGGGCCTGGGGCGAAACCTTGGTGCCGTACTGATCCACGGCGTTGAGACCTGACAGCCGCGTACCATCGCTGAATACCAGGTCGATGGCGGCGTACATACTGGTGTAGTCGTAGTCGTAGGCATCCTGGTTGTCATAATTGGCCCCGATATCCGGAAGGATCATATAGGACAGCCGGGTGTCCGCATTGACGGAGATATTCAGGTTGTCATAGAGGACGATATCGCTCTTGGCGCTGTTGCCGGTAACCGTACCCTCCAGATGCAGGGCCTTCTCCCCGTCCCACGCGCCGCTCTTGCCGCCCCAGTTGTAGCGGGGACCGTCGGTGACGGTGGCATTCAGATGATTGAGCGTTCCGCTCTCGCCCTGGGTCTCCACGGTCGCAGCCAGGCCGAAGCCACTGAACTGCATGGTGCCGTTTTGATCGGTAGGATTATTGTGGTCGCGCTTGAGGATCTGCAGCTTATAGTACTGGTAGGAGTTGTCCTTGGTATCCAGAAGAAACCGTTGCGTTTCCTCGTTGTTGCTCCACTTGACGCCGGATCTGTGATCCAGCTCCACCCAGCTGGTTTTGTCGGCGGAGCCGTAGATTTTCCACTCGGTCAGCACGCGGCCTTGGTTGCTCATATCGTCGTTGGCACCGCTGATATAATAGCCCTTGGGCGTAATGGCCGACTCAAAGGAAAAGACAATGTCCATTGGCAGCATCTTGCAGCCCGTGGTGCAGAACTTCGTGCTGGTATTCTGATCGATCAGCTTGTCGATCCACTCACTGTCATTCTTGTTCGGCTGTTCCGTGGTAATTTTGACCGGATCAGTCCCTGCATAGTTTGTAAATTCACCCTCGAATTTTGTGATCGCCGGCTCCCCCTGGGCGGTGACGCCCGTCGAGCCGCCTTCCGCGCACAGCGACAGCACATCGCCCGATTCAAAAGAGCCGGAAAATTGTGAAGCCGACGCACCGCCCTCTGCGGCAAACACCGGCAGCCCTGCGAAGATGCTCAGCACCATTGCAAGACACAGTCCGCCGCTGATCCATCGTTTTGCCCAATTGGTTTTTGTCATGGTTATATCCTCCCAGCCGTTGGAACCCTCCATATGAAATCTCTGCTGAAATACAGGTGCACAGATGAGACGGATTCCGTACACCCGCCTCATCTGCTGCATCTTGTGATTACTTGGTCACGACGGTGACGCCGGTGTCGGTCACCGCGCCGTCGGCCGCGCCGCCCTCAAGAGCGGCCACCGCTGCCTTCACGCCCTCATAGCCCATCACGTCGGGGTTCTGGACCATCGTAGCGTAGATGCAGCCCTCGTTGATCAGCTCCAGGACGTTGTCGGAGCTGTCGAAGCCCACGCCGGTCACGTCCGCGCCGCTCTCCTTGATGGCGTTGCCCACGCCCACGGTGGAGCCTTCGTTGGCGCCGAACACGCCCACGCAGCCGTCGGCGATGAACGCGGAGGCCGCGTCCTTGGAGCGGGCTGCGTCGCCATCGCAGTACTGGGACTCCTGAAGCTCGAAGGCGGTGCCCTCAAAGGCGGAACGGAAGCCCTCGTCCCGGGCTACGGTGGAGGCCGTGGCGGCGTTGACACTGACCACGCCGATCTTGCCCTCGGTGATGCCCTTGTCGGAAAGGGCCTGGATCATAGTCTCACCCGCGGTCTTGCCGGCGGCCTTGTTGTCGGTGCTGAAAGTGGCCACGGACGGGGTGAAGGTGGCCGGGGAGTCGACGTAGACGATCTGCACGCCGGCGGCAGAGGCTTCCTTCAGCGCGTCGTTGACGGCCTCGGGACCGTTGGCGGCCAGCAGGATAGCGTTGGCACCGTTGGCAACAGCGTTGTTGATCATCTCGATCTGCTTGGCGTCGTCCTTGACGTCGGGTGCGGTCCAGGTGTAGTCCACATTGCCCAGCTCGGCGGCGGCTTTCTGGCAACCGGCGTCGATGTTGGTCCAGTACTGGTCCATCTGGTCCATGGTTATGAGGAAGATCTTGTGGGACTCACCGGTAGGCGCAGCCTCGGCGGGCTTTTCGGCCTCGGCGGGCTTGCCGGCCACGGGCTGATTGGCCGCAGGCTGGTCGGCGGGCGTATCGGCCTTGCCGCCGCAGGCGGCGAGGGTGGCGATCAGGGTGACCGCCAGGAGTAAAGCGAGCAGTTTCTTCATGTCATTTCCTCCAGATGTTGATTTGTATTTGACCAAGCGGAATACGCTTTAATCACTGTTTTTGCGGCTCCTGCGCCGGGTACGGACCACCACGTCCATGAGCACCGACAGCACCACGATGACGCCGATGATGATATTGCGGATGGCTACCGGCGCGCCAGCGAACTGGAGGCCGTTTTGGAGCGTGCCCCAGATGGCCGCGCCCACCACGGTGCCCAGCAGGATGCCCTGGCCGCCCAGGGTAGACACACCGCCGATGACCGACGCCGCCACCGCATACATCTCGTAGGAGTTGCCGGCATCCATAGTGCCTTGGCCCACGGTGGCACAGGTGATGATGCCTACGACGAAAGAGCAGAACGCGCTGACCACATAGGCGATGACCGTGGTCGCCACGACGTTTACGCCGGAGAGCCGGGCAGCGTCGATGTTGGAGCCGGTGGCATAGATATACCGGCCGGTCTTGGTCTTGCTGAGGATGAAGTTGAATACCAGCCACAAAAGGATCGCAATCCAGATGCCGTTATAGAGGCCCAGGGTCTTGCCGTAATAGAAGAAATCCTTGAACGCCTGGGCCGATTCCGGATAGAATTTCATGATGGAGTCGGTGTTGTAGTTGCCGTTGACCAGCTGCGCGATGCCACGGGCCACGGTCATGGTGCCCAGGGTGGCGATAAACGGCGGCAGCTTGAACTTGGCCACCAGCAGGCCGTTGAGCACACCGACGAGCAGGCAGCAGACCATCGTCACCAGCAGCGCCGGAATAGGACTCATGATGCCCTTGGACATCAGCGTGGCGGCGATCATGGTGCTCATGCCCACCACCGAGCCGATGGAAAGGTCAATGTTGCCGGTGATCAGCACATACGACTGGGCGATGCCGATGATCAGGATCGGCACGATCTGCCGCAGCAGGTTGGTGCGGTTGGGACCGGACCAGAAGTTGGGATTGATGATGGAAAACGCCAGCAGCAGGACGATCAAGCCGACAGTCACCGTCACCACCTGGCCCATGCCGCGGATGGCCATGATTCGCTTGAAGGGATTGACTTTTTTCGTGTTCTTATCCATATTGCACCTCTTACTGCGCCAGCTTATTTTCGAACTGGGTGGCATAGCGCATGATTTTCTCCTGAGTCGCGTCGCGGATGTCTATTTCACCGGTGACGCGCCCATCGCACATGACGAGGATCCGGTCGCTCATGCCCAAGATCTCCGGCATCTCCGAGGAGACGAACAGCACCGCGATGCCCCGCGCCTTGAGCTGGTTCATGATGCGGTAGATCTCCACCTTCGCCGCTACGTCGATGCCGCGGGTCGGCTCGTCGAAGATAACGATACGAGAGTTCCGCGCCAGCCACTTGCTCACAACCACCTTCTGCTGGTTGCCGCCGGAGAGGCTGGCGGCGTCCACCTCGGCGTTGGCCATCTTGATCTGGAAATTCTTCGTGGCGTCGGCCACCATCTGCCCTTCTTTGGAGGTGCTAACCACCTGGAGCAGCTTCGAGGAGATCAAGTCCAGGTTGGGCAGGGCGATGTTATGCCGGACCGAGAGCTTGGTGCACAGGCCGTCCTTCTTTCGGTCCTCCGGTGCCAGCACCACGCCCTGGCGGATGGCATCCCGGGGGCTGTTGATCCGGATGGGTTTTCCGTCCAGCAGGATCTCGCCGCTGTCCTTGGGGTCCACACCGAAGATGGCCCGCGTCGTCTCGGTACGCCCCGCGCCCATGAGACCCGCAATACCCACGATCTCGCCGGCCCGCACAGAGAAGCTGACATTCCGGACCATGCGCCCGGCGTTGAGATTCCGCACCTCCAGCACCGTCTCGCCCACCAGTGTCTCTACCCGGGGAAATTTCTCCTGAATATCACGGCCAACCATGTTGGAGATGATGTGGTCCAGGGTCGTATCCTGGAAGTTCATGGAGGTGACGAACTGGCCGTCGCGCATGATGGTCACCCGGTCCACGATGTGCTGCAGCTCCTCCAGCCGATGGGAGATGTAGACGATGCCGCAGCCCTCCGAGCGCAGCTGCTTGATGATGCGGAACAGCTCATTGATCTCCTTGGCCGTCAGGGCGGAGGTGGGTTCATCCATGATGAGGACCCTGGCGTTGCTCAGAAGCGCCTTGGCGATCTCGATCATCTGCTGCTTGGAGACGGACAGGGAACCCACCAGCGTCTCCGGCTCAATGTCCAGGCTCAGCCGCCCCAGCAGCTCCCGCGCGCGCTGATTCATCTGTTTTCGCTGCACTACGCCGCCCTTTGCGATTTCCTGTCCCAGGAAGATGTTCTCCGCCACCGTCAGGTGGGCGCAGAGATTCAGCTCCTGGTGGATGATGGCGATGCCCAGCTCCTTGGCCCGCTTGGGCGTCATGCGCTCCACGTGCTCACCAAAAACTGACAACTCGCCTCCGTCCCGGCTATAGACGCCGCTGAGAACCTTCATCAGCGTGGATTTTCCCGCTCCGTTCTCGCCCAGCAGCGCCAGAACCTCGCCGCTTTTGAGGTTGAAAGAGACGTCGTCCAACGCCTTCACGCCGGGAAACGTCTTGGTGATGTGGTTCATTTCCACGATGTACTCCGTTTTCAAAGCACCTGATTCCCCCTTTTCCGCGGTTTGCGGTGTTTTCGTATTGATTCAACTTTACCATTTTGGGGGCGCGGACAACAGGACAATTCTTCAGGCGAAATGGACACTTCTTCATGTTTTTTTCTGTGTTTCGTGATTTTGTTGAAAAGAAAACAGCGGAATTTGTATAAAAAGGCCAGTGTCTCCGGCACTGGCCTTTAATGGTATCTACATTTCATCCACGGTCGCTTTGCACAATCAGCCGCCCCTCCCGATAAATCATGGTGCGGTTTGCCAAGGGGAAACCGTCGTACATTCCCACAATCAGCACTACCACCGAACAGCCGCGCTCCAGCTGCCGGCGCAGCTGTTCCACCACGTGCTGGCGCAGCAGCATATCGTTGCCCCAAAAGGGTTGCTCACAGAACAGCACTCGAGGCCTCTGGAGCAAGATTCGCTGGAACACCAGGGAATACTGCTCCCGCACCGTCAATTCGTCAATTCTTTTTTCAAACACAGGCCCCAGTTGATCCGCCAGCTCGCTTTTCAGGCTGCGGTGGAGCGCCTTGCGCCGCCACCACGCACCAGTGCTACCGGGAATGCGAAACGTTAGGTTGCGCAAGTAGCTCATGTCAGGAAACAACATGGATTCCGAGGGATTCTCAGCAATATAGGCGACTCGACCATCCAGCCCCAGCGGCTTGCGCACCGGGCAGCCGTCCAGCAGCACTTGGCCGGAAAGCAGCGGCGTTTCTCCGCTGGCCAGCTGCCGCAGCCCGTCCAGCAGGGCCCTATCCTCGGTGCGAATGGCCAGACATTCGCACCGAGGACAGAAAGATCAATGCCTCGCAGCGCTGCCGTGCGCACGCCGTGCATGGCAAAACCGATATGGCCGGCGGCCGGCGCACTCTTGGGCGGAACAGCCGCCGCGCCGGTCAGTTTCTCTAAAAGTGCCGCCACACGCCCGCGCTCCCAGGAGGCCCGGTCCGCCACATGAATCACCGTACCGTTATACATGACCGCCATGCGATCACAGATACGGCCCAGCTCCTCGTAACTGTTGGAGATATAGAGAAAGGACATTCCACAGGAGGTGAAATAACGCACCGCCCGGTGTAGCCGGTCAATATCCTCCCCGGCCAAATAGTGGCCCATATCCCGCAAAACCACCAGGCGCACGCCGGCTTCCGCCGCTTTGAGCAGTTCCACCATACACCGCTCGAAAAAACTCAGGTCCTCCGCCAGACGATCATAAGAGATCTCTACCCCCACCGTCTGCTCTAAAATCTGTAGCCGGCGCTTGAAGCTCCGACTCCGCACTACCCACCGCCGGTGGGCGCCGCTGAGCACAAATACGTTGTCCGCCACTGTCAATCCGTTCACCAAATGGCTCCGCTGCTCAACAACTTCAATGGCGTTGGGCGTAGCTTTGCTGTAAATATGACTGTTGATAAGTTCTTCTCGGTAGTAAACCCTACCGAAATGAATGGGTGGATTGGATTGCAGCAGGGACAGCAGTGCTTCCACCCCATGGCTGTTGACCGTCATCAGCCCCATGATCTCACCGCCGTAGACCTGAAAATTGAAATGCTCCATTTGGGTGATGCCCCATTGACGCATGGTCACATTATCCATCCGCAGCACTTCTGTCCTCATGGCGTCTCCTCCGCCGGATCCGGCTCACAGCCCGCAGGCAGTGTAACAATCACATCGGTGCCCAGACCCTCGTTGCTACGGATCGTGATGCCATACTCCTCGCCAAACAGCAAGCGGATGCGGTTGTTGACATTGAGCAGGGCAATGCCGGCACCACTGCGGCTGTCGATATATTCATAAGAGGTGCGGCATAGGGCGTCCTGTAGCTTTCTGAGCGTCTCTGCGTTCATGCCCACGCCATTGTCGGAGACCTGCACCAGCAGACGCGTTTCTGTCAAAGCCAGATGGACGGTCAAAATGCCTGCATCCAGTTTCCGCTCCAGGCCATGAATGATGGCGTTCTCCACGATGGGCTGTAGGGTGAGCTTTGGCATTTGGCAATCCAAAATACCCGCATCCTCCGACGGACACACGATTTCCAGGTGTAGCCGGTCGCCAAAGCGGAACTGCTGAATGGCAAAATATGTCCGTATGTTTTCCAGTTCCTCCGACACCGGGACCAGGTTCTCCACCTTACTGACGGTATAACGGAAAAACCGGGCCAGATATTCGGTCATGTCTGCTACGATATCCAACCCCGCAGCCACCGCCTCACTGCGAATGCCCTCCAGAGTATTATAGAGAAAATGCGGATTGATCTGGTTCTGAAGCGCAAGATACTGCGCCTGACGCTTGGAAATGCTCAGGAGCTTTCCGGTATCTAACAGGTCTACGGCTTTTTTCAGCGCCACCTCCGTGCCGCGGCTGAAATAGCAGTCGAGGCGGCAGACATCCGAAATGGTATAGCCAGTGGCGTACAGCTCCATCATTTGCCGGTCCTTTTGCAGCGCCTTTCGGCAGGTGCGGAAGAAAAACACGGCCACCCCGCCCACCGCCGCCAGCGCCGCGGCAGCCACCAGCAGAATCTGGTGATCCCCCCGCCGCAGCAGAACGCAGACGGCCGCGAATAACAGCAGCAGTGTCGCCTGCGTTGCAATGATCGCCAGCAGGTAGTCCAGGATATACCGCTGTTGTTTTGCTTTCATTCTGCTGCCCCTCCAACCGCGTAGAGCTTTTTAAACTCGCTGGGGCGCAGCTCCGTGGCCTTTTTGAACGCCCGGTTGAAGCTTCGAATATCCTGGTAACCCACCCGATAGCACACCTCGGAGATCGGCACATCTGTTTCCCGGAGCAATTCCTTGGCTTTGTTAAGACGAATCAGCGTCAGCTGATCCGAAAAGCCCATGCCAAACTCCCGCTTGAATTGGGAGCTGAAATAATTGGAGTTGAAGCCGGCAATGCTCGCCACCTGCTCCAGCGTGAGATTTTCCATATAGTGATTTTCCATAAAACGCTTAGCCAACCGCAGTGGTCCCGCCTCGCTGACCGCATTTCTCCGCATGGCGGATTCCAACAAACCCAATGACAGTTGCTCCAGGCAGGCGAACAATTGCTCCGGCGTGCTGCATACGGCGCATCGCCGCAGATAGTCGCTGCGCGCTTGCTCGTATGACGCAGGCTGCTCCCATTCCTCCAGCGCATTGGCGCCGACCATCGTGACAAGCTTGAACATCTCCTGCCCTGTGATATCCCGGGTTTTCAGTACCGTCTGCCGCAGCTGCGTCGATGCCCCGTGGACCGCCGCGGCATTCAGCCGGTCGAGTGCCGCACGCAGCTGGCGCAGAAATTGTCCCATACTCTCCTGGAGGGAAAGCACCGAGAAGGGCATACTACGGGTCAAGATCTTCTGACAACCGTAGACCAGTCGCTCATGGCTGATGGCCCTCGCCGCCAGGATAGAATCTCCCAGCCGCTGAGCTTCGTCGGTTTCCTCTGCCAATGCAATGGAGAATTGGATGTGCGGGTACATTTCGCGGTTTTGCCGGAGCCTTTGCAGACTCTGCTCGATCTGCTCCCGCACAGCAACCGACGCACTTTCCGGATAATTGCAAAATCCCCAGCCAATACTGTCCTCAAACCAGATCTCGCAGTCGCTGCAAAGCTTTTTCAAGGGCTGAAGCACCGCATCCCTGGACCGCCGGATCACACCCTCCGTCTCATGCTCCGCCAAGTCCAGCTGATAATCCAGCTTAATCACAAAACCGCGGAACCGACCCGGCCGCAGAGAAAGGCGGTATTCCCGATTCAACTGCTCCAACGGAAGCGCCAGGCTCTTTTGGCTCCGCAGATCCATGAAATAGCACGCGCGCACTTTGTACTGATCGTTGCAAAAGGACCGCCGCATCCGGTCGTTGGCCGCCTGCGCCTGCCGGCGTGTCTCAATGTCTTCTCTCACCCGTGTCAGTGTAGTGGTCAGCTCCGCTTTGCTGATGGGCTTGAGCAGATAGTCGCTCACGCCGTACTGAATGGCCAGGCGCGTGTACTCAAAATCAGTGTAGCCGCTGATGATTATAAACGTCACGCCACAGGAAATCTTCCGCAGCTGTCCGATCATCTCCAATCCGGTGCAGCCCGGCATCCGAATATCCGTAATGATCAGATCCGGCATAGCGCTCCCGGCCAGCTCCAGCGCCTCCATGCCATTATGCGCCACACCGATGATCTCCATTTCCAATGCTTCCCAGTCCACCAGGCTTTGGATCAGCCTGCACACCCGTGCCTCATCGTCCGCAATCAACACTTTGATCATCGAGCCGTCCCCCTTTGGCGCCGTCAATGTGGCGCTGGCTTTCTCAAAAAGCAGACTTTCTGAGAAATGAATTAAGGCCTGGAGGAGTTTTCTTGCAACACAAAATCCCTTGATGAAAGTAACTATCTATGCTATAATTGCCAGAAAGAATACGCTCTCAGAAAGTCTACTTTTTGAGAGCGCATTCTGTTTTCACCTGTATGCTCCGATACTCCTGCAATCGGCGATAAAACGTCGCCCGGCTCATTCCACACTGCGCCAGCACGCTTTCCAGCGGCAGGCGTTTTTCCTCCCATGCCAGCACGATACAGTCAAAGTGCTCCGGTATGGGGACCAGGGGCCTTCCAAACTTAACACCCCGCGCCTTTGCCGCCTGAATGCCCTGCGCCTGGCGCGTCCGAATGCTTTCCCGTTCATTCTGCGCCGCAAAGGACAAGATCTGCAAGACCAGGTCTGCGATAAACGTGCCCATCAAATCCCTGCCGTTTCGCGTGTCCAGCAACGGCATATCCAGCACGCAGACATCTGCGCCGACTTTCTTGGTCAGAATGCGCCACTGTTCCTGAATCTCCTGATAATTCCGCCCCAACCGGTCGATGCTGAGCACGCAAAGCAGATCTCCCCGCCGAAGCCGTCTGATCAGGCGTTTATACTGCGGACGCTCAAAATCCTTCCCAGATTGCTTGTCCATAAAAATGTTCCTTGCCGGCACGCCCGCCCGCTGCAGTGCATCCGTCTGCCGACCCTCGTTTTGATCGACGGTAGACACGCGAATATAGCCGTAAATGGTCTTTGACATATCTTTTCCTCCCTTGTGCAGTCTCTGACCATTGTAAAGCATTTTGTCTTTTCAGGAGAAAATGCAGCGATATCCGTAGCTCTCAAAAACCAAAATTTAGGTGCTGTTGCCATAAAGATCGTGGTTCACCTGGGCTGCGTAGGCATTCCGCATGGTCGCCGGGGCGTTGTACAGCACCGCCAGCAGATATTGCTTCATGTCGCGGACCTGCGTCGTGTTCTTTCGCAGGCAGTCAAAGACGAACTGGATGTGCTCGCCGGTCAGCTTTAGGAAGCGGGATTTGACCACCTCCTGCGGGAAGTCATTTCCTGCTACGCGGATCGTCTTGCGGCCGGAACAGACCGCCTCGACCATCAGCTCCACCATCTCGTCCAGCTGCCCGGCGTCCCAGGGGTGATCCTTGACGAAATCATCGTAGCAGATATTCTCCCGAATCAGTGCCCGATACGCCTCTATCCCTCGCGCATCCGTTCGCTTCGGTTCCTTCTCAGAAGGGAAAGGAAAGAATTCCGTATTTTGTTTTTTCGTCTTTTTGTTATAATCTATATTTAATTGCGTGGTCTTTTCCGTCGCCGGGTTTTCCGACGGCGGAGAAGCCGACGGCGGCGCTTCCGTGGGAGACTCGCGGATGATGTACTCGTTGGCGGCAAATTTGCCGTTCTTGTCCGTGGTCTGGCGGCGCTGGATGTAACCAGCATTCTCCAACTCCACAATGGCCGCCCGGATGGCGTCCTTGCCCTCGGCGTTGATCTTCGCCAGCCCGGTGAGGGTGTAGTCCCAGTCCTCCGGGAGGCTGAGCATCTGCGACAGCAACCCCTTGGCCTTGAGCGACAGCCGCTTGTCCCGCAGGTGGCGGTTGCTCATGATGGTGTAGTTGTGGGTGCGCTCCACGCGAAAAATCGCCATGCAAATTCCTCCTAAACACAGAAACGCGGCGCAGGAAATTCCTGCGCCGCGTCAATGTTATGATTCTGTCTCCGGTGTGCCGAAGCCGCAGATGCAGCTGTCACCCAGTGGGTAGGCGAGCTGTTTGCATGCATCGTCACAATTTCCTTCAATGGTATAGATCCATCCATTCTCCACTTTTTCGACGATGCCAACATGGTCAGAAACGCCGTCGCCCTCCCAGTCATAAAAGATGATGTCCCCGGGGCGCGGCTCAAAGGTGCGGTCCTGCCAGAGTCCTGCGTCCTGGAACCACTGGATGCCCGCGGGACAGTAGGAGAATTTGGGGAAGGCGTCAGCTTCCAAATAGCCGCACTGGTCAGCGCACCAGCTAACGAAGCAGGCGCACCAATTGACGCAGTTGGTGAAGCCGTACCAGCTCCAATACGGTTCGCCGCCCCGGTTGCCCAGCTGCGAGAGCGCCACGGCCACGATCTCGCCGTCGCCATCCCCGAGGCCGCTGAGCAGGGCGGTCCAGAGACGGCGGTTTTCCTCGGATAGTAACTCGTGAAGTTGCTGCCGCTGGTCTGTGCTAAAGCCGTACTCATTCGCCATTTCGTCCACGCTCCGGTGAGTGATGACAATGTGCAGCGTGGTGGTGGTCACGGTATCGGTGACCTGCTCCGTCCCGCCGCCCTCAGTGGGGACCGTGGAAGTCACGGTGTGGGAGGACGTGGTGGTGTAGCTGCTGACTTCGTGGATGGTCCAGAAGATTTCCTTCAAAAGCGCTTTCTTCTCGCTGGTGACCGTCGCCACCTCCTGTGGATTGTCGGGGTCGTTGGTGGTCTTGACGGCATATACCGCCAGCACCTCCGGCCAACGCGCCTGGGAGGCGGAAATCTCCACATCATCATGGGGCGTCTCGTTCTGGAGCGCCTCGATTCGGTCCTCAAACTCCTGGTTGATCCCCCGGACTACCTCCGGCATGGTCTGGCTGCCGTGGTTGTAGCTATGGCCAGAAAAGAAGATGCCAAAGCACGAACCCAGCAGCAGCCCCGGCAGGAGGATCATGACCAGCACCAACAGAACGGTCCCGCCGCCGGCGGCAAGGGCGGCCGTCAAGCTCCGGGCAGCAGCCGCGGCGGCGCAGGCTGCGCGCTTGACGGCCGCACCGGCCGCTTTGGCGCCCTTCTTCGCCTTCTTGGTCCTGCTTTGCGCAGTCATTACCGTCTGCTGCTCCGCCATGAAAGTGCGCCGTGCCGCCTGTTGTGCGGCTCGAGCAACAGGCATCGGTGTCACTGCCTGTTCTCTGCCCTTTGGCGCGGCTTTTGTGCGCCGGCGCATGGCTTTGGGCGTTCGGCGGCGCTTTTTTGCCGGTGAAAGTGAGATACTTTCACCGGCAGTTGTGGCTTCCTTCGTCTTGATCGTCGGCATCGAAATTGAATGTTCCATTTGCCGCTGATTCGTCATGCGCTTTACAGTCTGCTGTTTAGCCAGCGTCCGGCCACGCTCCACGGCATTGCCCGCAGCCGATGCCTGGGGCGGCGGTACAGGAGCATCCATAATCCACGACACATCCGGCTCCACAGGCAGCAGGATTTCTTCTTTAGATGGAATCAGCTTCTTACCCTTCCGCGCTGCGACCTTTCCACCGACTGCTACGGTGCGGGCCGCCCTCTGCCGGATAGCCTCTGCCGTCTCCTGCGCACATTCGCCAAGGCTTTCCTGCCGTTCGTCGCCAATCTTCGTCACCTGCGCCTTCGCCCGGAGAGCAGCATTTTTCATCCGCTGACCGACAATCGCCGCCTTGTCCAGGACCTTGATATCCTTGACCTGCTCCCGCGTCTTAATCTTCGGCATGGGAAAATTTTCCTTCACCAGGGCGCGTGGTCATAAGGCGATATAGGTCTGTTTGGACAGGAAAGCGATTGACGAAAGGCACGAGGGCTGAGCCGTACTTAATGAGACCGCAGCCGGCGTCGGCGTTGGTGATGTAGCTCATTTGCTCGTTGGAGATGTTCAAGAGCTTCGCCAACTTCTCCCGGTCGCTGGCCGCTTGGTTCAACATAACAATGAACTCTGAGTTACTGAGCATGGTGCTGGCCTGTACGGAGTCCAGGAGGTATTCGCAGTTTTGCGTAATGGCGGTCGGCCATGCGTTGCGCTTGCGGAATTGCCGCCACGCGCTGTTGAAAAACGCAGCAGAGTATTCATTTTCAAAAACAACGTGCATCTCGTCTACGAATACATGAGTACGTTTTCCCTTCTTCCAGTTGACCGTCACGCGGTTGAGCATGGTGTCGGTAATGACCAGGAGGCCCGCGGGTTTCAGCTGTGTGCCCAGACCGTGGATATCA
>JAAWBZ010000133.1 GCA_022792945.1 Oscillospiraceae bacterium
GGAATCCCCCCTCCCCGTCCGTTAGGACGGTATGGGGGGATGAGAAAATTTTTAGTAAAAGCTTATATTATTATTAAATACAGAGCAAAGTTCATTTTTTCTTTTTATCTTTTATTAACAAAAAATAAGGTTCATCATTTGCAATTACTTCCATTTTGTTTTCCAGAAGGAATTGTTTCCCAGTTCTCGGCATCTGCACGATTGGCCTGTTACAAGCCTCCGCTTCTACAGGCGTGGGTAGTTGACATACTTGGGGACAGGCTGCTTTAGCCAAAAACTATATGAAATAGGGTTCTCTTTCTTTGCATATAATAAAATAGAATTTGAATTAGGGAGAGAACAACATGGTAAATTCAATTATTGCAAAGGCAAATGGCCGAAATAAAGTCATTGATTTCCGCGACGGACTTGTTCCAGCATGGACAGAGGATTACGCAGCTCTGCATGGAACTGGCGGAAAGAATCATGCGCCAGTAAGCGTAATCAAGATTTACATCTGCGATTACAGTAATGGCAAGGGCGATAAGTCCTTAACCATCAATGCCAACATCGGCACAGATCTATGCGAGCAAATTTTTGAGGTCTGTAAGGGTAATCTTGGCAGCCAGGTTGTTGCCGGGGATCTCCCAGAACTTGTCGATCAGAGATCAGTCAACCACGCAATGATAAAAAACGTCGCTATGAATTTTGGGATCTTGAACAAATGCTTGACGATTCTGGGACGATTAGCTGCAAGCGCAGAAGATGATCAAGCTAAGGCTCCCAGTATTGGGTTGATTGCTAAGGCTGCATCAAATCTTTTGGGTAAAGTAAAAGACAAAGCCACGGAAGAGGGGCCACCTGTCTCCACGCAGCCTGTAATTATACAGCGCCATATGGATTTTAATTACGCTCAGGATCGGGTTCACGCCTTTGGCTCTGGCATCAAAGAGGGCGATCTGGTCCCCGTTCATCGGCTTCAAATCTTCCATCAGACTTACCGGCAGGATGGAGCAGCCAGCAATTACCCGTGGACAGTGAAAATCATTAACGCAAAGGCTAAAGTTCACTTCCAGGCTACGGGGGCGACCAGTTTCAGCAGCAGCACAATGACAGATGTAAAAACGGCTTTCATTCAGCTATCCGATGCTGATATGTTCCGCATTATGTCCCGTGTTACTCACTACATCAACGTATGGGAAAACACAATTGCAGCGGAAATCGTGAGGCGGGGGCGTGAGCAACGCGCAAAGGAGCAAAAGGCACAGCACAATCCCTATTTTGACGCTTCAGAGGACGACTCCTCAAACGAAGACGAAGAGGAGCAGGTCAGCTAAATCAAAGCGGCAAGGGGCACTTTCCGGGATTCCGGGGGCTGCCCCTTCCTGGGCAGTTGAGGGGATTTTCTCTTTTGTTCGGTTTTCTTTGCCTTGATTTTTTCTAAAACAGGGGAGAGAAATTGGACCTGATAGAATTTCGCTCAGTTGCATATAATATAACAGAAGCCAGTCAGCAGTCCCGCCGGAAAAGGCAAGAAGGTAGTGGTGACTGATAAGATTTTCCCCGATTGCATATAATATAACAGAACTCAATCAGACCAATATTTTCACAACAGGAGGAATTTATCATGTCCAAGCAGCTTTTAGTTGCAATCGATCCCGGTTTCGATGCGATGAAGGTCATCGCTAATGGGAAATATTTTAAGTTCGTGTTCAGCGCGGTAGAAACCGACGAGAGAAAAATGAGCGATTACGGAGGCCGCCGGGATTTCATTCTCTATAAGGGCCCGTCCGGCGAGACGTGGAGAGTCGGCCAGTTTGCTCGGAATCTCATCTTCGACAACAAGGACCAGAGCGGTGTGATGCAGGAATTTTATACCGAGGAGCGGTTTGTTTCCTCTGAATTCACAGTGGGTATTCGGTCCGCCATCGCAAAGGCGATTGATATGACCGGTCTGTACAATGAGCAGAAGGATCTTGATATCCGACTGATTGTCGCGCTCCCCCATGCCGTCCGCGCCAAGTATGCCTCTACTGTTATGGGACTGGTTGCTGGTGAGCATTCGTTCTATATGACCTTTGAGGATGAGCCTGAACGGAGCTATCACTTCTCTATCCCGGAGAACAATGTCTTCACCATGTCCCAGACCATCGCGGCTATTCTGGGCGAGACCTCCGATGACAATGGGTACATCAACCAGGATAAGTTCTACTACCTTTCCAACGGCCCCACGCTGGTCATTGACGGCGGTTATTACACCGTTGGCTTGGTTCCTGTACTCCGCGCTGGAAGTGTGGATGATAATCGTGCCGAAAGCAATACTGCCCATGCCATGAAGAATGTCAATATGCTGACAGCCAACGATGTGGCTGTGGCGCGGCCCGACATTCAGCACTATACGGTGGAACATCTGCTGAGTCAGGGAGATAATATCCTCCGGTATATCAACCCGGAAACCGGCAAGGTTGAGCGGTTTGATCTGGCCGCCATCCGCGAAGAGAAAATTAAGGAGGTCTGTACGGATCTCATTAAGCATATCAACCAGAAGTACAAAAATCTGCTTGACTTCCGTTATGTTCTCGTCACTGGCGGCACTGGAGCCCGGTTTTTCCCCTATCTGCTGGATTACTACAAGGGGATTGACCTCATGGACGACAATCATCTGTTGCTGACTCATCCCACCATTGCGGATAAGGAGCTGCCCATCGAGTTCGCAATCGCTGTTGGCTCTTACAAGGGCCTGTGTGGGAAAATCAAGGCTGCCGAAGCCGGTTAAAAATAATGCGACTTCCCCAAATTAGCGTGGAGAGGAGGTGATCTTTTCTATGGGGAAGCGCGTTAATATCGGTATTTTTATCGGAGCTGAAGACAAAGACATTGCCGCATGGTTCAATCTGCTAACCCGAAATAAACTGAGTCATGC
The DNA here is from genome assembly GCA_022792945.1 of Oscillospiraceae bacterium. Taxonomy (GTDB): domain Bacteria; phylum Bacillota; class Clostridia; order Oscillospirales; family Oscillospiraceae; genus Avoscillospira_A. Next base: position 2,903 of record JAAWBZ010000133.1, read on the forward strand.
AAAATGGATTCGTGCCCTTCTCGCCTCCTATGCCCTGGAGAAAAAGCTGGCTATTGGTACAATTGATCAGGATGCGGCAAACCAGCTAAATCACCCGGATATCGGGAAACAGGGTGATTCTTCTCGGAAATTACGCTATGGCTGGGCCGTCCGAGGGCCTAACAAAGAGTTTGTTGTAGGCAGCACCATCAACATCGGGCTTACCAAGGATGAAATCTTCCCTGTGCTTGATGAAATATGGGCAAATGGTCATAAGAGAGCAACCTTCATCAAAGCTCTTATCCGGGAAAACCTGCAATATGCAGATCAGGATATTCCTCCTAAAGCAGAGGATAGGCAAGCAATATGGGCAAAGTATCTTGTTTTTGCAAATTCTAAGCCCCTTGACCGTTCAGATTCATCGTCAAAGCCGCAATCTGACGCTTCTGAGCGCGTAGAGCCAGCGGTGGATAATCCACAACCCATTCAACGGGAAAACCCATGCCAGAAACCGATAGAGCAACCAGGCCATGAGGCGACAGTTGGTTCTGATTTCCAAAGTTTACCCCCGCAACCCAGCTCATCTGGAGCGGAAACCACAAATACATCACCCAAAACATGGAATCCGTTGCTGGATCAGATCTGACTTCCGAAAGAGGCTGGGCGCTTGTGCGTCTGGCTTCTTTTTCTCGTTGCCGATTTAATCTATTGGGTGACGCGAACTCAAGGCTCAACCTGCTTAAACCGAACGCCGCAACAAGAGGATGGTTGACAGTATAGCCCAAGGAGGGATCGGCCAGCCAGTTGCTCCCCTTATTGTAGCTTTGGCGTGAGACGGACGAAACCCCCGGCTGGCTGCCGAGGGTTCCAACCAAATTATATTGTAATAGGAGGGATAATATATCATGCAAGACATTTATGCAGTAACCAGAGAAATTTTAGGTTGCCGAATCAGTCCTGATTTTTCAGAAGAGGAGGAAATCGGTCTGATTCATGATTTTTTCTCTTTTGATTCCCTTTATATCGTTGCCAGCCCGGATACGACGCCGGACGCATGGATAACTCATATGTTTACAGTTCATATCAAAGATAAGGCGATACGTCTTTATATTGATAAGGACAGTGCTGAGTTATATGCAGAAACAATTCATGCGGTGTTGCCGGACGGGTCGCTGATGGTAGATGCGTTATCCCCCAATGCTATACGGGCGCTGATAGCCGATGATATAAAAACGCAGAAGATCGAACATGTCTGGCTCTGTGGGAAATCGCCCATCCGAGCTAGCACAAATAAAATTCAAACAGTATTAGAGGCGCCTTCAGAGATAGTAGGTAAGGACGCCGATGCGGAAGTCTTAGACGAAATTACGGTTGATCCTGATACAATAAAGCCCATCTGGAAGTGCCTGGACGCAGCAGATGCGAAAACGAGGCGAGAGCTTGATCCGGGGAAGCATTATGAAAATTTTTATATGATGCTGGAGGGACTGATCTATAAAAATGGGATTGATCTAACAGCGCTTGACTATAAATTGGGAATGCAGCCGGGATACACGAAAATGATGATAAAAAATCCTCTCCGGAGTGATATGCCAAAGAAGATCATGATGGATTACCTGGCTTTCTTCTCTCTGTCTGGATATCTTTATTGTTACAAGGCTCAAAGCAGCGAGATAGCAAACGAACTGAAGGAAAACCCTTTATTAGATTGTTATGCAATAAAAAAAGCGAATTTCAAAACTCCAGTGCCGTTTAAATTGGCTCAGATTCAGCGTGGTATAGACCAGAATAAAGCCTATGTGTATCTTTTGAAGTTTGAAAGCAAAAATGGCCCTTTTGAGTGTAATAGCAGCACAATTTTTGGGCTCATCAAGGGTAATGAATATGCTATTGAAGGACTGTCCGATGTAGTTAGTCAAAATGATATTAACCAGGGCGTCAGTTCAGCCGTCCTCGATCTCCCGTCAGAAGCTGATATCACAGGCGTTCTGGAGGATTTGAAAAAACGGGAACCTAAAATCTCTGCCAGTTACAAAGAACGGAATAAAGGGGGAAATAGGTATATAGAAGAAACAGATGATGAGAAGTATGAACGTGAAAAACGAGAAGTTTTAGGATGGATTATCAAGGGTAAAAGAGTAGGCGAAAAAGAAGGCCGAAAAATAATGGCCCCATTTGATGATGATGAAGAAGTGATCGCTGCGTTTGCCGAATATATCAAAACGCATCGAATGAATTCCCCTTTAAATAAAAAACTCGACCGTTTTGGCTACACACCCTCAATATTGGCGCATGACCTCCTGTATGAACCGGTCGAAGTTTATGCAATTATGTCGGAATTAAGAAGAAAACCGAAAGAAACAAAGCAGCTTCTAAAGTATCGAGTAGCTGACATAAAGGCTCAACGCGAAAAAAGACCTTAGCGAATACCCATGCCTTTTTGTGAAACATATCTGGAGGCTCTGGAAAAGCGCGGCAGCCACACCCTTTAGACCGCAGTATTTTCTCGCTTTGTGCGGTTTGAGATGCTGTTTTTAGTAGATTATTGTCCTCTCTCAATTTCTGCAAATAATTTTCTGCTTGATTGCATATTATAAATGAGAACGGCAACCAAAGGACTGTTAATTTCGCAGTGATTTGGCAGCGCCTATTCGTATTAGGAGGGAAATCATGTATTACATCCATGATTTAGTAGAAAATAGCTATCTTCCGATTGAGTCCAAGGAAGCGCTGATTTCCTGGTGGGTGCATCGCTATTGCACAGGATTCGAAGAGCTCAATGTCACCGGTAAGGATATTTGGAAGGACTATGTTCCATGTTTAAAGAAAACGAGTAATGGGAAGCTTTTTGATGAGATGCTTCCTGTCGTTTATTTGCGGCGCTATCAGATTTTTGATGAGCATGGCCGCTCGATTGATATTCGGCAATGGCCGAAAGAGGATTGGGAAAATCCTCCTCTGGGCACTTATCAGCATTTTCTATTTCCTGCTCGTCCGACCAGGCCGCAGAGCCACAGAAATTTACCGGGGCGGCCATCCCTCTGGAAAAGCACGATCAAGGCAGCCAGCGAACCGGTAGATCTCCATGAGCTGGAAGAAGATAATCTCCCGCTACCCCGCAGCAGCCAGGGTCGTATTCGCTCCCGTTTGACAGAAGACCAGTTCCGCTATGGTCGTTATACGAACTACACCCGGCGATGCCGTTCCTGGAAATACCAGACAAAAAAGCGTTGCCAATGGGCAAAGAAGGCCATCCGAACCGAACAGCAGGTTAAATCTGGAAAACCCGTGGAGAACAGGGTTTGTCAAAACTCGTGATAGAATTTTCTTCGATTGCATATACTAGAAGTAGGCGGGCCGAGAGCCATTTCTAAACTAACATTGCTAATCTCATGGGCTTTACCTGTGATGATATATTGGGCTGTACCTTTTTCATTTTCCCCTGTCAGGCCGAATCGACGCTGAGTTCGCTGGCAGGGACCCAACAGCATGGGAATCGCCCACCCTTGGCTGCGGGGACTCCTCTTCCTATATCGGCGTCTGGACGACCAACTTCGGGAGCCTGGGTCTGAGGATTTTCTCAGAAGACAGCAACAGGCAAGCAACGGAAGAGGAGGGGCCGCTGCATTTTCTGTTTTTGTTCGTTTTTGATGGAAAACGAGTGTTTTTTATAAAAAGGTGGTATAAATGGTTACGGTTGTTGATGTGGCAGCGTACGTCATTGAAAAATATGAGGCATTAACCGGTGAGCAGCTTAGTGAAGTAAAGCTCCACAAATTGCTATATTTTATTCAGCGGGAGTCGTTGGCGCTTGCTGGATACCCCGCATTTAGAGGGGCTTTTGAAGGATGGAAAATTGGTCCTGTTAGTCCTGACGTACATAACAATTATTTTGAAGGCGAAATAACTTGCAAAACCAATGCGATCCCTGACGAGGTTCAGTATCTTTCCAATAATATCATTTTTGAGTATGGAGCATTGGCATCATGGAAACTGACTGAAATGTCATACCGTGAAACTTCTTGGGAAAATTCCAGAAAGGGGCTGACTCCATGCGAAAAGGGGTATCGGCAGTTGATCTTAGATGATATTCGGGAGGATGCAAAAAAAGTTCGTTTGTATGATCCTATTTGGGATATGTATTATGATGAGTTTGATGATGCGACGCGATGAATTCGACGATGCAAAAAGTAGGCCCACTCTATCAAGAGCGGGCCTACTTGTGTTTTTCATTTAAGCCACTCAAGGCATTCTGCTTTCGTTTGAAATTCTTCTACCCAGGCGTCTCCTGTCCGATTATCAATACCGGTGTAAGTTCCATCTGGCTCTCTGATATAGAAGCAGCCGAGCGGGGCAAAGGAACCAATAATTTTCATTGCTTCTTCTTTTCCAACTTCTTTAGGTGCAGGTTCAGGAGGGTATAACTGTGTCCGTGACATGAATTGCTCTAATAATGAAAATCCGGCGGCCAGAATTTCTTCATCATTCATCCTGATTTGGGCATGGATACCCCTACCTTTAGGTATGGGGAGGAAACGCCCATCCTCCTTTCAGCTAATCAAATAGTTTGAGCTTCGTTCTAATAGTCTTAAATGCTTATATCCAAC
>JAAWBZ010000008.1 GCA_022792945.1 Oscillospiraceae bacterium
GAGAACAATCACAACATACTTACGGTGATAGAGCGAAAGCCCGCGATGTAGCAGGCTTAATGACCCATCACCAAGCAAAAGTTACTGTTGTGCATAAATAAGCGGCCCTGTTGCGCCTGTAGCGCCTGTCGCGCCGGCAGGGCCGGCGGGGCCTGTCACGCCCGGGACGCCCTGGGGGCCGGCGGGGCCTTGCGGCCCCTGGGGACCCATGGGACCCATCGGACCGGTGGGTCCAGGGATGGGCCATGAGGGATTGGGCTGGCAGGGGCAGCCGGAGCAGCAGTGCGCGCCGCTTTGGCAGCCCTGCGGCATACAAAATTGTGCCATATTGCGTCTCCTTTCCCGCAGAGGCTCGCCCAAAAGGGAGCTTGCTCTGCCCTCCATTCTATGCAACAAATTGCGACATTGCGAACGGACCCGCCGGGAATTTGGGAGACGGCGGCGCGCTAGAGATTTTCACTGCGGACAGCGTCGATGAGGTGGGTGGTGCGGAGCTTCCGCATGGCGTAGAGCATACTGGCGAACACTACAGCGAACACGCTGGCCACGGCGATGGCGGCGGCGGTCCAGGGGAGGTAGAACGACGTCTCATAGCCGCCGCTGATGCTGAGGAAAATCAGGTACGTCACCGCACACGACGCCGGAAGCCCAAGGAGCAGCGCCTTGAGGCCGCACAGCAGGCATTCGTAGTTCAGCATCTTCCGCAGGCCGCCCCGGGTCATACCCACCGACTGGAGCATCGCCAGCTCCCGGCGGCGGAGGGAGAGGCTGGTGGAGATGGTGTTGAACACGTTGGCCGCCGCGATCAGCGAGATCAGGGCGATGAAGCCGTAGGAGAACACCTGGATGACCAGGATCAGGTTCCGGTTCCCCTCGTCCACGGACCACACGTCATGGAACTCCCCGTTCTCCAGGCCCAGCTCCTGGGTGCGGGCGATGAGGTCGGAAAATACGGCGGCATGGTCAGGCGCCTGGAGGTAGATGCGGGTGTTGGGCTCCGTATCGATGCGGTCCGCCAGGTACGCCATGGGCAGCGCCAGGTACAGCCCCCAGCGCTCGGCGCTGTTGAGCCCGAAGGGCAGGGTGTCCACCACCGCGCCGATGGCGAAGGTCTCCTCCATGGTATAGTATGCCTCAGCCTCATCCCACTCCTCGGGGGTGAGGGCGGCGGGGTCGCGGTCCGCCATATAGGCGTCGTAGAGGCTGTCGCTCCGCACCGGGACCGTGACTGACGCGGCGTCCTGGTCCAGGAGCTTCAGGCGCTCCACCCGCCCCTCGTCGGGGTTGAAGGCCCGCGTCTCGCCCAGGGCCACGGCCAGGGGCTGGTCGGCGTCCAGGAATTTCGCTGCGTCCAGGCCCTGCTCCTTCAGATAGGCGCGGTAGCTCTCCTCGTCCACGCCCAGGAGGAAGCAGTTGGCCTCGTAAGGCTCTGCCATGCCGTCCTCCCGGAGGCGCTGGGCAGTTTCCCCGGGCAGGCTGTCAAAGGGGACCTCCCAGGCGCAGCCGTAGTCCAGAACCGCCGCAGCCCGGGTGACGCCCTCGGCGGGGGCCAGCCGCGCAAGGGTCCGCAGGGCGTCCCCGGCGGGATCGTCCTGGTCGGCGCGCCAGGCGTAGGAGATGTCGTAGTCCTGCTTTTCAAAGGTGCCGGTGACGGCGTCGGTGAGGTAGCTGCAAAGGCTGGAGGCCGAGATGAACAGCAGCACGCTGAGGAACAGCGATAAAACCGTGGAGCGGTAGCGCCGGCGGCTGCGCTTGAAGTGCTTCCGGGCCAGCAGGCCCTCCAGGCCGAACAGCCGTGCCGTCAGCGGGGCCACAGCCACCTCCCGGGGGCGGATGGCCACGTCGCCGCTCTGGCGGATGGCCTCCATGGCCGGGATGCGCATGGCCCGCCGCGCCGGGATCCAGGCGGAGAGCAGCACTGTCCCCAGCGCCACCGCCGCCGCGATCCCCAGCGCCGCCGGGGACACCCGCAGGCGCATAGCCACCTCGCGCACGCCGTAGACGCTGGAAATCCGCCCGCCGAGGAACCGCAGCGTCACGCCCATGCCCAAAACACCCGCCCCCAGCCCCAGGGGGATGCCGGCGGCGCTGACCAGCAGCGCCTCGGCGCGGACCATGCGGCGCAGCTGCTTCCGGGTGGCCCCCACCGAGGAGAGCAGGCCGAACTGCCGCGTCCGCTCGCTGACAGAGATGGAAAAGGCGTTGTAGATCAGCGACACTGAGCCAAAGACGATGATGCCCATGAGAATGGCGCCCAGGCGGTAGACGACGCCGTAAAAGGTGTCGTAGCGGGACGCGCCCTCGCTCATCAGGAGGTCTGTGTTCCACTCTGCGCCGCCGGGGGACGCATAGTGAAACGCGCCGTCGATGGCCTGCCCCTCCGCAAAGTCAAAGGCGGCCTTGGGGTCGGTGAGGCGGAAGTAGACCGAGACGGTGTCCCCTGTCCGCGCCGGGTCCCAGCAGGTGACGGCGGTGGAGGCCGGGGCGTTGTAGTCCTCTATGGCAAAGGCCTCCAGGAAGCCCACCACCGTGTACGTCCGGGCCTCCCGGATCTCCAGGCGCTCGCCGGGGCCGTTCCCGTCGGCGCGGAAGAGGGGGGTGTGCTGGCCAAGAACCTGGTTGTCCCAGACACGCCGGCCCAGGCCCAGGGTGATGGTGTCCCCCAGGCGGAAGGAGCCTTCATAGGCCATCGGGTCCGGCAGGACGATCTCCGCCGGGGTCTGGGGCAGGCGGCCTGACTGGAGGTGGACCGGCATGTTCTCCAGAAATGCGCCGTCCGCTCCCAGGACGTAGAGGTAGGGCTTGGACTGCCAGCCGGTGTCGGCCTCGGCGTAGCCCAGCTCCTGGGCGCAGAGGAGGCTTTCCACCAGCTCGTCGTTCTGGAGCGCCGGCAGGTCCGCTTCGGGCACAGTGTCAAAGCCCACGTGCCAGTCGCCCTCGGTGTAGATGTTGCAGTCGCGGATGTAGCCCTGGAGGCTGGTGATGCTGGTGGTGACGGCGGTGAACATGGCCGCCGAGAGCACCACGCCCACGATGGTCACGGCGGTGCGGCTGCGATTTTTGCCCATGGTACGCAGGGCAAGACGGGTAAAAATACTCATGGCCGCAGCACCTCATCCCGGGTGATGCGCCCGTCCTCCATGGTGAGGACCCGGTCGGCCTGGAGGGCGATGCTCTCGTCGTGGGTGATGACGATGAGCGTCTGGCGGTACTGGCGGTTGGAGAGCCTGAGAAGCTCCACGATCTCGCGGCTGTTTTTGGAGTCCAGGTTGCCCGTGGGCTCGTCGGCCAGGACCACCGCCGGGGCGTTCATCAGCGCCCGGCCGATGGAGACGCGCTGCTGCTGCCCGCCGGAGAGCTGGTTGGGCAGGTGCTTTTCCCGTCCCTGGAGGCCCAGCGTGGCGATCAGGTCCGAAAGGCGCTCCTCGTTGACCCTGCGCCCGTCCATGAGGACGGGGAGGGTGATGTTTTCCCGGACGTTGAGAACGGGAATCAGATTGTAGAACTGGTAGATCAGCCCCACCTGCCGCCGCCGGAAGATGGCAAGCCGGTCGGCGTCCTGGGCGTAGACATCCTGGCCGTTCAGAAAGACGCGGCCGCCGGTGGGGGCGTCCACGCCGCCGAGGATGTGGAGCAGGGTGGACTTGCCGGAGCCGGAGGGGCCGATGATGGCGACAAACGCACCCTGCCGGACGGAGAAGGAGACATCCTGTAAGGCCGTGACCGCGCTCTCGCCCTGGCCGTAGACCTTGCTCAGATGCTCCACACGAAGGATTTCCATAATTTACAGCCTCCCTTTGGTGTTCTGCGCCCATTCTACCACGGCCAGGTGACAGGCGCGTGACAGCTGGGTGACAATTTTGTCACATAAAGAAAAAGCAATACCGGAGGGGCCCCTGGGGGCCCCTCCGGTGTTTTGGTCAGGAGAGAGCGGGGATTTCCCCGGTCTCTGTCAGCAGGGAAAGCGCCGCGCCACCCTCCTGCAGGATGGCCAGAGCCTCGGGGACGGCGGCGGCGGGGCAGATCAGCAGGCAGCGCTGCCCGTGGGCCCGCGCCGCGTCCTGGGCGGTCATGGGCGTCTCGGGCCGCGGGATCAGGCGGTACTGTGCCGCCAGGGCCTCCGCCGCCGCGTCCGCCGGCGTCATGGCCAGGAGGGTCTTGCGTTTGAGGGCGTGGTCCAGGGCGTCGTTGGCGCGGCGGAGGGCCTCGCCGTCGGGGCCGGAGACGCCCAGGAGGTGTCCCGCCGCCGCGATGCGGCGTACCAGAGCCTCGTCGGCGGCGATCTCCTCGGCGCTGAGATAGAATACCGCCTGGACCTGCGCGCCGTCCAGCGCCTCCAGTGCCGCCTCGGCTCCCGCGGTCCCCTCCACGGCCAGGGACACCTGGGCCGGCGGGACCTCCGGCTCGGCCGGCTCGTCGGGGGGCTGTGCCGGGATCACCGGCGTTGTCACAGCCGGCGCGGAGGGCGTCTGAGGGGGCTGGGGCGGGGACTCGGGCGTCGGGGGCTCCGCGGGGGTCAGGTACTGCGAGACGCGGTAGGAGATCAGGTTCTCCGCCTTTTCGATGAACAGCCCGTCGTCATAGACCTGGCTGCCGGTGGTGAAGCGGACCACCTGATAGCCGCTGCGGCTGCTCAGCGCGCTGACCTGTACGCCGAAGTGGTTGGCGCAGAAGGCCGCCGGCAGAAACACCAGCCCGCCGCGGGAGACGGCGGCGGCGTAATAGGTATTTTTGGCCTCATCGGTGACGGTGCCGGCGCTCAGGTCGAACACCAGCCGCTCGCTGCGGCTGAACAGGGTCAGCAGCTGGTCCCCCGCGTTATAGGAGGGGTAAAAGCCCAGGGACGAGGCGCTGAACACGGTATAGGGCACGTAGAGCGCGCCGCCGGAGTAGAAGGGCAGCTCGTCGCCGGAGAGGGTGAGGGGGATGGTGTCGTTGACCGCCACAAAGGACAGGCTTGCCGCCCCGGCGGGGACCATCCACAGCGCCAGAAGCAGCGCCAGCGCCAGAAGCAGGGAAATCATGCGCCGTTTCACGCCGCGTCCCCCTTTCGTCCATTATATTATCTGTCATAATACCATATTTGCCGCCGCCGTGCAATGGCAAAATACACCGGATACGCCTGTAAAGCGCCGGGCAGAGGTTGAAAAACCTGGCTGTACACAGTATAATGACCTTTAACAGTGGAGCCGGCGAAGCCCAATGTGACATTCTCGCTGCCCACGGACAGCAAATACGTCAATATGCAGAGCGCGGGCAAGACCAATGCGTTTCTGGTCAACAATATCAAAATTAAAAAGCCCAGAGGCACCTCGGTCTCCCGCGTGGGCGTCGTGCTGCATGACGCCGGCGGCCGCGAGCTGGGCGTGACGCGCCAGGAGGGAACGGAGTTCAGCTGCCGCTTTACGGGCATCTTTAGCGGGTGGATATGGAGGGGTCGCTGTTCCGCTTCCGGACCGACGGGGAGAGAAAGTATACCATCCGCGACGATCCCTGCGGCGGCAGGGTCTCTTGGAGTCAGGACGTGTTTGCCGGGGGTACCTATTGCTACAACCAGCTGCCGGCGCCGACGCGGGACGGCTATACCTTCGCCGGCTGGTACTCCGCCCCCGCCGGCGTTTATACTTTGAATGGCAGAAATGGTCGAATTTGGAGGCCTGGTGGAGGACGAGGGGCAAAAAAGGGGTATTTTGGGGCTGAAAATGAAGAAGATTTTGAAAATTACTTGCAGTCCGCACGGAAATGGCGTATAATAGGGACAACCGGACCGGCGTGGCAAATTTCGGGACGGCCCGGGGGGAGGTCTCTCCATGGAACGCAGAGACAAGGAAAATTACTACTTGGACATCGCCCAGACAGTCATGGAGCGCTCTACCTGCTGCCGGGGGAACTACGGCGCCATCATCGTTCGCAGCGATGAGATCATCGCCACCGGCTACAACGGCGCGCCCCGGGGGCGGCTGAACTGCACGGACCTGGGCTACTGCGTCCGCAGAAAGCTGGACGTGCCCAGCGGGGAGCGGTATGAACTGTGCCGCAGTGTCCACGCCGAGGCCAACGCCATCATCTCCGCCGCCCGCAGCGAGTGCATCGGCGGGACGCTCTACCTGGTGGGGCGCGATGCCCAGACCCGGGAGCTGCTGCCGGACGCCCTCTCCTGCCGGATGTGCCGGATGCTGATCATCAACGCCGGCCTCAGCCGCATGGTGGTGCGCAACACCCCGGACCAGTACACGGTCTACAACGTGGCTGACTGGGTCTTTGACGACGATTCCATCCTGGGCCAGGATTTTGAGCTGTAGTCGTTTCGTATTTTGAAAGTTGAAAGAAGTCCGGAAAACTGTAGGTTTTCCGGACTTCTTCTCACTCGAGAATTGTGGGTTCCAGGGCGTCGTAGAGGGCGTCCTGCAAAGCGCTGCGGAAGATGGGGCCGGCGTGCATATGGAGCATCTGCAGCGCCGGCGCGGAGCGGTTCACCGGCAGCTTCCCCGGCAGGGAGAGGTCCATATCCAGAATCCACCGGACCTCCTGGTCCTGGGGCTGGTCCCCGCGGCGGACCAGCCCCGGGCCGGTGTGGAGCTTGAGGCGGCACCCGCCGGTCAGTCCCAGCTCCACGTCCTGGGCGCAGCGGGACACCTGTGCCTCGGCTACGTCCCCGGCCTGCAGGATGCCCAGGCAGGCCGGCGCGATCAGCTCCCGCCAGGGTGTGCCCTCCAGGCCCAGGGCTTTGCGGGAGACCGCGTTGAGATACCGCAGGCCCACCCGCTCAAAGTACGCCGGCTGGTACGTCCGGATAAAGCCGGCCAGAGCCTGGTCCAGCCGTCCGGCAAATTCCTCCCAGGACGTATAACGCCGGCACGTCAGGGCGATAAAGTAATTGGTCAGGTTCAGCCGCCAGATGCCGTCCTCGGAGAGGAAATGGTAGTTTGTTACCGGCTTCTGGGGCTGCAAAACCGGATTGGGCGTCCCGGCCCCGGTGATGCGGGGGGCGGGCTGGTCCTGGCGGGCCTCGTAGCGCGGAAAGTCGGCGCGGACGGTCTCCTGAAAGCCGGCTGGCTCCTGGGCGCTGATGGACAGGATCGTGGGGAAGCGCAGCTGGCAGACCACCTCCAGCAGCGGGCTTTTCCCGTAGCGGACGCGGGCAGACTCTTCAAACATATTTGTTCACCTCACATACAGTATACCGTTTTTCCCGGAAATTGCAAGCGGCGCGGCACTGTGGTATACTCTTTCCAGAAGGAGGCGGTCGGGATGATCGTGGCATATGGGATTTTGGGGCTTCTGGCGCTGCTGGCGGCGGCGGGCTATATCTGCCTGCTCTTCGCCTGCCGCCGGGGGAAGGCGTTCGACCCGCGGGACGAGAAGGCTGTGGCCAGGAGCGCCTGGGCCAAATACGCCGAGCCGGTGCTCTCCGGCGTGGCGTGGCTGGCGGCGCAGGAGACCGAGGAACTGCACATTGAGAGCTTCGACGGCCTGCACCTGGCCGGGCGCGTGCTGGACTGCCCGGGGCCGCGGCGGGGGACCATCCTGCTGTTCCACGGCTACCGCTCCATGGCGGCGGTGGACTTCAGCTGCGCGCTGGAATTCTACCAGGCCCGGGGCTTCCGCCTGCTGCTCATCGACCAGCGGGCCCACGGGCACAGCCAGGGCAAATACCTGACCTACGGCGTCCTGGAGCGCCGGGACTGCCAGAGCTGGGCCTGGGCGGCCTATGAGAAATTCGGCCCCGAGGAGCCGCTGTATCTCGACGGCCTTTCCATGGGAGCCTCCACGGTGCTCATGGCGGCGGATCTGCCCATGCCGCCCGCGGTGCGGGGCATCATCGCCGACTGCGGCTTCACCTCCCCCTGGGAGATCATCGCCCACGTGATGAAGAGCCGCTACCGCCTGCCGCCCTTCCCGCTGCTGTACCTGATGGACTTTTTCGCCCGCCGCCTGGCCCGCTTCGGCCTGCGGGACTGCGCCACGGTGGACGCCGTTGCCAGGACCAGGCTGCCCATCCTCCTGATCCACGGCGCGGCGGACCGCTTTGTCCCCTGCGAAATGAGCCGCCGGGCCTACGCCGCCTGCGCGTCCCCCAAGCGGCTGGTGGTGGTGGAGGGGGCGGGCCACGGCGCCAGCTTCCTGGTGGACCGGGACGCCTGTGTCCGCGCGCTGGAGGCATTTTTCCGTGAAACGCTGTGAAACATGGTCCGCCGAAAAGCACAAGATATAGTAACCGCTTTTTGTGAAATACTATATCTTGACTTTCCCATATTTTCCGGTATAATAGTGGCTACCGGCGCATGCCGAACACAACTGATAGGGGCTCCAATCGCCCCTTGCCACAGGATATGGGACAGGAGTCGCTTATGAAAATCATCAAACGCAATGGTTCCGAGGTGGTCTTTGATATCACCAAGATCATCCAGGCCGTCACCAAGGCCAACAACGTCGCCGCCGAGGGCGAGCGCATGACCCCTATGCAGATCCGCCGCATCGCCGAGAGCGTGGAGCTCTCCTGCAAGGAGATGAACCGCTCACCCGGGGTCGAGGAGATCCAGGATATGGTGGAGAAGCAGATCATGGCCCACGGCGCCTTTGAGGTGGCGAAGAAGTACATCACCTACCGCTATACCCGCAATCTGATCCGCCGCTCCAACACCACCGACGACCAGATCCTCAGCCTCATCGAGTGCAACAACGAGGAGGTCAAGCAGGAGAATTCCAACAAGAACCCCGCCGTCAACGCGGTGCAGCGCGACTACATGGCCGGCGAGGTCTCCAAGGACATCACCCGCCGCATCCTCCTGCCCCGGGAGATCGTGGAGGCCCACGAGCAGGGCATCATCCACTTCCACGACTCGGACTACTTCGCCCAGCACATGCACAACTGCGACCTGGTGAACCTGGAGGACATGCTCCAGAACGGCACGGTCATCTCCGGCACCATGATCGAGAAGCCCCACTCCTTCTCCACCGCCTGCAACATCGCCACCCAGATCATCGCCCAGGTGGCGTCCAACCAGTACGGCGGCCAGTCCATTTCCCTGTCCCATCTGGCCCCCTTTGTGCAGATCAGCCGGGATAAGCTCCGCAAATCGGTGCTCTCGGAGGTGGAGGCCATCGGGGAGCCGGTGTCGGAGGCTTTGATCCACAAAATGGTGGAGAGCCGGCTGCTGGAAGAAATTCAGCGGGGCGTCCAGACCATCCAGTACCAGGTGGTGACACTGCTGACCACCAACGGACAGGCCCCCTTCGTCACGGTGTTCATGTACCTGGGCGAGGCGAAGAACGACCGGGAGCGGGCGGACCTGGCCCTGATCGTCGAGGAGGTCCTGCGCCAGCGCTGCCAGGGCGTGAAGAACGAGGCCGGCGTGTGGGTGACCCCCGCGTTCCCCAAGCTGGTGTACGTCCTGGAGGAGAGCAACATCCGCCCCGGCGCGCCCTACTACTACCTCACGGAGCTGGCCGCCAAGTGCACCGCCAAGCGGATGGTGCCCGACTACATCTCCGAGAAGAAGATGCTGGAGCTGAAGATCGACAAGAACGGCGAGGGCCACTGCTACACCTGCATGGGCTGCCGCAGCTTCCTCACGCCCTATGTGGACCCGGAGACCAACCAGCCCAAGTATTACGGCCGCTTCAACCAGGGCGTGGTGACCATCAGCCTGCCCGACGTGGCCCTCAGCTCCGGGGGCGACCTGGACAAGTTCTGGAAAATCTTTGACGAGCGCCTGGAGCTGTGCCACAAGGCCCTGCTCTGCCGCCATGAGCGGCTCAAGGGGACGCTCTCCGATGCCGCGCCCATCCTCTGGCAGTACGGTGCCCTGGCGCGCCTGCAGAAGGGCGAGACCATCGACAAGCTCCTCTACGGCGGCTATTCCACCATCTCCCTGGGCTATGCGGGGCTCTACGAGTGCGTCCGCTACATGACCGGCAAGTCCCACACAGACCCGTCGGCCACGCCCTTCGCCCTGGAGGTCATGGAGTACCTCAACGCCGCGTGCCGCCGCTGGAAGGCACAGCACAATATCGATTTCAGCCTCTACGGCACGCCGCTGGAGTCCACCACCTATAAGTTCGCCAAGTGCCTCCAGAAGCGCTTCGGCATCGTGGAGGGCGTGACGGACCGGGCCTATATCACCAACAGCTACCACGTCCACGTCACCGAGCCCATGGACGCCTTCACCAAGCTGGCCTTTGAGGCGAAGTTCCAGGCGCTCTCCCCGGGCGGGGCCATCAGCTATGTGGAGGTCCCCAATATGCAGCACAACCTGGAGGCGGTGCTGGACGTCATCAAGTTCATTTACGACAACATCATGTACGCCGAGCTGAACACCAAGTCCGACTACTGCCAGGAGTGCGGCTTCGACGGTGAGATCGAGATCCGCGAGGACGAGGACGGCAAGCTGGTCTGGGTGTGTCCCAGCTGCGGCAACCGCGACCAGAGCAGGATGAACGTGGCCCGGCGCACCTGCGGCTATATCGGCACCCAGTTCTGGAACCAGGGCCGGACGCAGGAGATTCGCGAGCGGGTATTGCACCTGTGATCTAAAGAATATCCAAATGAACCCCCGCAGGGAGGTCCCTGCGGGGGGTTTTTGCGGCCGGAATCAGGGGGGTGTCCCGGAGGGCCTCGCCGTTGTGTCCGGCGCAGACCCGGCTGGCGGCGTCGTTCCCGTTCAGGCCGGCGGCGGAGTACAGCGCTGCAAAATTACCTCCATCCCAAGCTTCTGGGGCTTCAGGCCGCGGTTCTGGTAGAAGCGCAGGGCGGGCCCGTTGCAGCTCCAGACGTTCAGTGTCACGTTATAGCAGCCCTGGGCGCGGGCAAAGTCCAGGACGTGCGCATAGAGCGCCGTACCCACATGGCGGCCCCGCGCGGCCTCGTCTACGCAGAGATCGTCGAGATAGAGCGTGCGGATATCGGTCATGATGTTATGGTCCACGTACTGCTGCAGCACACAGAAGGCGTACCCCAGCACCGTCCCCTCCGTCTCCGCGACGAATACGGGACGCCGCTCGTCCGCCAGCAGCGTCTGGAGCTCCTGGTCGGTGTATTTGTTGCCGATCTTGAACAGGTCCGGCCTGCCCTGATGGTGGACCAGGTCCACCTGGGCCAACAGCCGGTGGAGGGCCGGAATGTCCCGCGCCCCGGCGCGTCGGATCATCATGAAAACCACTTCCTTTCCATTTCCTCCATTGTACCATGTTCCATGCCCCGGTACAAGCAAAAAGGCCCGGCGGGCCGCGCCTGGCGCGCGGGCCGCCGGTGAGTCAAAGAGGAGTGAGGAAATGAAAAAGCTCGCTGGCTGAAAGGGTCAATCGGCAAGGAAGGCCTCGGGGTTTACCGGCGCGCCGTCGCACAGCACCGAGAAGTGCAGATGCTCCGCCTGGGCCAGCTCCACCGTGGCGCTGCTGCCCACCGCGCCCAGGACGTCCCCGGCCTGGACGCTCTGTCCCACCGTCACGGCGGCGTCGGCGTCCAGGTTGCCGTAGTGGGTCTCGTAGCCGCCCGTGTGGCGGACCACTACGGTGGTGCCGTAGGCGTTGTCCTCATAGACGGCGCTGACGGTGCCGTCCCGGGCAGCGCATACGGGATCGCCGGCCTTGGCGGCGATGTCGATGCCGTTGTGGGTACGCCAGTCCTGGGTGGTCTCATTGTAGGCCAGGACGTCCACAGAGTAATCATAGATGGTCTCGCCGGAGAGGGGACGGACGGTCTGGATGATGACCGGCGCCGGAGCAGACTCGCTCACGTCCGGGGCCACGGTCTCGGCGGCGTCCTCCCGGGGGGTGGGCTGCGTGCTGGGGATGGTGGTCTTGCCGGAATTTGTGCCGGCACTGGCGCTGGCGCTGGGACGCTTGTCCTCCGCTGGCTGCCTGGAATCGGAGCCGGCGGGCGTCAGGGGCACGGAGAGGGTTGCATCCCCCGCCGGCTCCGCGCCGCTGCTGCGGTCCGCGGCGGTCTTGACAAAGAGAAAGCCCGACACGCCCACGGCCACGACGCACAGGCCCAGGACGATGTAATAGCCCTTCTCCTTGAGGAACTTTTTGACCGCGCCGGACTTCTTTTCTGGATTATTTTGCATGTTTTGCACCTCCGAGGCTAGGATGCCCGGATTTTCCAGCGGTTAAACATCGGCGTGCAAAAAATTTTGCCGGACGCGGCACATGCCTGCCGGCGCGCGGCGGGCCGCTTCCTTTGCAAAAAAGGCCGCAGACCTTTGACAAATACCCAGTGATGGGGTATACTAAAGGCAAATTCACTGCCGTCCGCTTTTTGGACGCGAAAAGGAGTCTTGCACTATGCATTTGGATCACGAGCATCCACATACCCACCCCCATGAGCATCCCGAGCACGGCCACCCCTGCGGCGGGCACATCCACTGCGGTGAGCAGATGGACTGTGCCTCCTGCGGCCAGGACCCCAAGGCTGAGGCGCTGGCCCTGATGCGCTACATGGTGGGCCACAACACCCAGCACGCCAATGAACTGGCGGTTCTGGCCAAGCGACTGGACGAGATGGGCGACCACGCCGCTTTCGAGCAGGTGATGCAGGCTGTCGGCGATTTCGAGAAGGGCAACCTCCGCCTCTCCGCCGTCCTCGCGTCCCTGGACCACACCTGAGAGGGGGAGCGAGGATGTGTCTTTCCACCGCGTACCGCGGCAGCGCAGAGGACAACAACCTGCTGCTGAGCAACGTGCAGAGGATCGAGTGCCGCAGCGGGCAGGTGATCCTCACCGACATCATGGAGCGGCAGCTGGCCGTGGAGGGCCGGATCGTGGAGGCCGACCTTATCAACAACCGCGTCATCATCGCGGCCGGGGACTGAGGGGGGCCGCCATGGCTGCCTATGAGCTGGTGCGGGAGATCGAGAACAGCTGCGCGCGCAACCAGATGCGCGACGTGTTCTTCGACGAGATCGAGACCGACGACCCCGTGGCCTATGTCCGCCGCGAGATCAAGGGCAAAGAAGTGAATCTGGAGGTCGATACGCTGTCCGGCGGCGCGCTGTGCATCCATGTGGAGAGCGCTGGGATGGTTCAGAAATTCCTGTTCACGCCCTTGGACTGAGAATCCGATAAAAATTCCGGATTTCTCCCAATTGGACCTTGCATTTTGCGGGGTTCCTGTGTTACCATTATAAGGTATGGAGGCGAAGGGATTTCTGCGCCCGTTTCGGCGCGTCCGGACGCCCTCCTGCCAGGAAAGGAAGCGATGCCAATGGCAACGCATACCATCGCCGTCGCCGGTAAGGGCGGCGTCGGCAAAACGACCATCTGCGGCATGATGATCGACCGGCTGATCGAGCAGGGGAAGGGGCCGCTGCTGGTGGTGGACGCCGATGCCAACTCCAACCTCAACGAGGTTCTGGGCGTCGAGGTGGACACTACCCTGGGCGCCATCCGCGAGGAAATGGCCCAGGCGGAGCTGAAGGGCAGCATTCCGCCGGGGGTCTCCAAGCAGGACTACGCCGAGATGAAGTTCTCCGATGCGCTGGTGGAGGAGAAGGATTTCGACATGCTGGTCATGGGCCGCACCCAGGGCAAGGGGTGCTACTGCTACGTCAACGGCGTGCTCAAGAGCCAGGTGGACCGGTACGTGAACAGCTACCGGTATCTGGTCATCGACAACGAGGCCGGCCTGGAGCACATCAGCCGCGGGACGCTGCCCCATGTGGACACCATGCTCCTCATCAGCGACTGCTCCCGCCGGGGCATCCAGGCGGTGGCGCGGATCGCGGAAATGGTGGACGAGCTGGGGCTGGAGCCGCAGCGGATGCTGCTGATTGTCAACCGCGCGCCGGACGGGCAGCTCAACGCCGGCGTGCAGGAGGAGATCGGGCAGCACGGCCTCCGTCTGGCGGGCGTGCTGCCCCAGGATCAGCTGGTCTACGAGTACGACTGCGAGGGCAGGCCCACCTCCAAGCTGCCCAAGGACGCGCCGGTCAAGGCGGCGCTCCACAGGATCATGGAAGATCTTGATCTTTGAGCCGTGTCCGCCCCACAAGGCGGGCGGCTCCCATACATCAATCCACTATATTTACAAGGGGGATCATCACTATGGCATTCGTTCCCAAGGCGCAGGCTTTTTCCGCTCATATCAATGCTGTGACGCTGGGCACCGGCGACAAGAGCATCGTCATCGGCGGGGAAAACGTGCTGCCGTTCTACACCTTCGACGCGCCCATGGACAACGCGCCCAAGGTCGGCATTGAGATCTCGGACCTGGGCCTGGAAAACTACCAGGCGCCCGGCTTCCAGGCGCTTTACGCCGGCTGTACCACCATGGCTGAGATGGCCAAGAAGGCCGAGACCGTGGAGGGGGCGTCGTTTATCTGCCTCTGCTTCGAGGGCGCAGACCCCAACGGGCACAACAAGTCCGTGGAGGAGTGCGTCGCGCAGGCCAAGGAGGTGGCCGCGGTCACAGACATGCCGCTGGTCATCATGGGCTGCAAGAACGTGGAGAAGGACGCGGCCCTGTTCGGCGCCATGGCCGAGGCGCTTCAGGGCAGGAACGCCCTCTTCCTCTCCGCCCGTGAGGAGAACTACAAGTCCGTGGGTGCCTCTGTCGCCATGGCCTACAACCAGAAGGTGGGCGCGGAATCTGCCGTGGACATCAACCTGGCCAAGCAGCTCAACGTGCTCATCGGTCAGCTGGGCGTGCCGGCGGGCAGCGTCGTGATGAACGTCGGCTCCGCCGCCGCCGGCTACGGCTTTGAGTATGTGGCCTCCACCCTGGACCGCGTCAAGGCCGCGGCCCTGGCCCAGAACGATGGGATGCTCCAGATGCCCATTGTCACTCCCATCTCCACCGAGACCTGGGGCGTCAAGGAATCCATCATGCCCGAGAGCGACATGCCCGAATGGGGCAGCGCCGAGGAGCGCGGCATCGAGATGGAGATCACCACTGCCGCCGCCTGCCTGGCGTCCGGCTCCGACGCCGTCATCCTGGCCCACCCCGCGTCCATCGCGGCCGTTGCCAAGATGATCGACGCCCTGGTGTAATGAGAGAGGAGGATTCAATACAATGGCTCTGAAAGGTCTGGATATTTTTAAGCTGTCTCCCAAGACAAACTGCAAGGAGTGCGGATGCCCCACCTGTATGGCGTTCTGCATGAAGGTCGCACAGGGCGCGCTGCCCATTGAGAAGTGTCCCCATATGAGCGACGAGGCCATGGCCAAGCTCTCCGAGGCCACCGCGCCCCCCATGAAGACCATTGAGGTCGGCGTGGGCGACAACGCCCACAAGCTGGGCGGCGAGACCGTCCTCTTCCGCCATGAGAAGACCCTGGTCTCCAAGAACCTCTTCGCCGTGCAGGTCTGCACCTGCATGGACGACGCCGCGGTTGATGAGAAGCTGGCGGATATGGCGAAAGTGGACTACGAGCGCATCGGCGAGCGGATGCACGTGGAGTTCATCAATGTCCGCTACAGCGAGGGCGGCGCGGACAAGTACGCGGCCCTGGTGAAGAAGGCTATGGCCGCCGGCCGCGCCCTGATCCTGGACTGCGCCGACGCCGAGGCGGCCAAGGCGGCTCTGGCGGTCTGCAAGGACCAGAAGCCCATCCTCAGCGGCGCCAACAAGGACAATTACGAGGCCATGAACGCCGCCGCCAAGGAGGCGGGCGTGACTCTGGGCGTCACCGGCAGCTCCCTGGCGGAGATGTACGACGTAATCGCCAAGCTGGAGGCCGCCGGCAACAAGAACCTGGTGGTGGACGTCACCGGCGCCGACGCCAAGGAAACGCTGAAGAACGCCGTGCAGCTGCGCCGCGCGGCATTGAAGGACGGCGACCGCACCTGCGGCTATCCCTCCATCGTGAACCTGGCGAAGATCGCCAAGGGCGACCTTCACCTCCAGACGGCCCTGGCCGCGGTGTTCACGGTGAAGTATGGCTCCATCCTCATCATGGAGCAGGTCCGCTACGCCGAGGCGCTGCCCCTCTACGGCCTGCGCCAGAACATCTACACCGATCCCCAGAAGCCCATGAAGGTCGCCCCCGGCATCTATCCCATGAACGGCGCGACGCCGGACGATCCCTGCCTGATGACAGTGGACTTCGCCCTGACCTACTTCCTGGTTTCCGGCGAGATCGAGCGGTCCAAGGTACCCATCAACCTCATCATCACCGACGCCTCCGGCATGTCCGTGCTGACGGCCTGGGCAGCGGGTAAGTTCTCCTCCTCCACGGTGAAGAAGGGCTTCGACGAGATGCAGATTGCCGAGAAGATCCGTAACCGCACGCTGGTCATCCCCGGCAAGGTGGCTGTCATGAAGGGCGAGATCGCCGAGAAACTGCCGGAGTGGAACGTGGTGGTGGGCACCCGCGAGGCGGTGGAGATTGTCAAGTTCCTCAAGGACGGCGAGCACATCAAGGCCGCCGAAGCCGCCGCCGCCTCCAAGCCCAAGGACGCGGGCAAGAAGGTGGAGGAGGTCAAGGACGACGCGCCGCTGGACTTCTCCAAGCTGGTCTACCCCGAGATCAAGGTGGTACCGCAGGAGGTCTCCTACAAGCAGCGCGACGCCGGCTCGAAGAAGTTCGTGACCATCGGTGAGCGCATCCACTGCATCTCCCCGGCCATCCGCGAGGCCATGGCCACCTTCAACCCCGATCCCATCCTCAAGCGCGCGGCCGAGCAGATCGCCGCCGGCGCGACGTACCTGGACGTGAACATCGGCCCCGCCGAGTCCAACGGCCCGGAGCTGATGACCTGGGCGGTCCGGCTGCTCCAGGAGAACTTCAACAACGTGCCCCTGGCCCTGGACACCGCCAACAAGCGGGCCATTGAGGCCGGCATCGCCGTGTACAACCGCACCAACGGCAAGCCCATCGTCAACTCCGCCGACGCCGGCTCCAGAATTGACAACATCAATCTGGCCGCGGCCAACGACGCCATCGTCATCGCCCTCTGCTCCGCCGACGGCATCGCCAAGGACAACGAGGAGCGCATGATGCACTGCCACAACATGCTCGACCGCGGCATCGCGCTGGGCATGGAGGCGGACGACCTGTGGTTCGACCCGCTGTTCCTGGTGGTCAAGGGCATGCAGGAGAAGCAGATGGACGTGCTCAACGCCATCAAGGCCTTCGCCGACGAGGGCCTCAAGTCCACCGGCGGCCTCTCCAACAACTCCAACGGTGCGCCCAAGGCCGTCCGGCCCATTATGGACAGCGCCCTGGTGGCCATGGCCATGATGCAGGGTCTGACCTCCGCCATCGTCAACCCCTGCGACCTGCGGCTGATGGAGACCATCAAGTCCTGCGATATCTTCAAGAACAACGAACTTTACTCCGACTCTTATCTCGAGATTTAATCTGTTCACGCAATGCCGCGGGGAACGGGCGGCAGGGATGCCCTCCGTTCCCCGCGCTGTTCCCTCCGGGCGATGCCCCAATGTCCATTTCGGGCCGCAGGCTGATCCACTCTGCGGCGCGTTCAAACCATGAAGGAGGAATTTCCCATGAGTGTATTAACCGACCTGATTTACGGCGGCTCCAACGCGGTGGCCGGTCTCACCGAGGGCGCCGTCAACGACGCCATCGCCAAGTACGGCCCTGATCAGAAGGTCGCTTTTCCCGATACCGCCTATTTCTTCCCCACCATCTATGCCGCCACCGGCGTGAAGGTGCAGAAGCTGGGCGACCTGCCCGCCTGCGTGGGCGTCCTCAAGAGCCTCATCACCAATAAGGAGGACCTGGGCGACGCGCTCAACGCGGGCCTGGCCACCGCCGTGGGCGCGGAGATCCTGGAGGGCTTGAAATATGTGAACGGGGCCGAGCCCTACGCCAGCGACTCCGGCATCGGTTTCGTGCCGGATCCCGTCATCCGCTCCCTGGGCGTGCCGCTGGTCACCGGCGACATTCCCGGCGTGGCTGTGGTCCTGGGCAAGGCGGAGAACGCCGCGGACGTGGCGAAGGTGGTCAAGGACTACCAGTCCAAGGGCATTCTGACCTTCCTGGTGGGCGACTGCATTGAGCAGGCCCTGGGCGAGGGCGTCAAGATGGGCCTGGAGATGCGCGTGGTGCCGCTGGGCCACGATGTGACCTCGGTCATCCATGTCGTCACCGTGGCCATCCGCGCGGCGCTGATCTTCGGCAACGTCCAGCCGGGCGATCTGGCCGGGCTTCTCAAATACACCAAGGAGCGCGTGCCGGCCTTTGTCAACACCTTCGGCGCCATTGACAACGTGGTGGTCTCCGCCGGCGCCGGCGCCATTGCGCTGGGCTTCCCGGTGATCGTGGACATCGACCTGGGCGAGAACCAGGTCCCCGGCGCGCTGGAGTCCGTTGTGGACCATGACCAGACCGTCAAGCACTCCCTGGAGCTGCGCAATATCAAGATCAAGGTCAAGGAGCTGCCGATTCCCGTGGCTTTCGCCGCCGCCTTCGAGGGCGAGATCATCCGCAAGGCCGATATGCGCGTGGAATTCTTCTCCGGCAGGAACACCACCTGTGAGCTGGTGAGCATGCGCGGCCTGGACGAGATCGAGGACCACAGGATCACCATCGACGGCCCCGACATTGACAACGGCGAGACCGATTTTGCTCTGGCGACCTATGTGGAGGTGGCCGGCAGCAAAATGCAGAAGGATTTTGAGTCGGTCATCGAGCGGAAGTTCCACACCTGGTTCAACTATATGGAAGGCGTCATGCACACCGGCCAGCGCAACCAGTTCCGCATCCGCGTCAGCCGCGAGGCGTTCGACAAGGGCCTCCGGCTGAAGGACTTTGCCGAGGTGCTCTACGTCATGATCATGGACGAGTTCGACGCTGTGGTGGACAAGTGCCAGATCACCCTGGTTACCGACAAGGCCAGGGCCAAGAAGATCCTGGACGAGGAGGCCATGCCGGCCTACGCCGCCCGGGACGACCGTCTGGCGTCCATGACCGATGAGTCGGTGGACCGCTTCTACACCTGCATCCTCTGCCAGAGCTTCGCCCCGGCCCACTGCTGCGTGGTGACGCCGGAGCGCCTGGGCCTGTGCGGCGCGGTGAGCTGGCTGGACGCCAAGGCCACCAATGAGCTCAACCCCCAGGGTCCCTGCCAGCCGATCATGAAGGAAGGCTGCATCGACGAGAAAACCGGCCGCTACGAGACTGTCAACAAGATGGTGGGCGAGGCGACCCACGGCGCGGTGGAGAACGTGACGCTCTACTCCATCCTGGAGGACCCCATGACCTCCTGCGGCTGCTTCGAGTGCATCTGCGGCATCGAGCCCAGCTCCAACGGCTTCATCGTGGTCAACCGCGAGTACAAGGGCATGACCCCGGCGGGCATGACCTTCGGCGAGCTGGCCTCCATGACCGGCGGCGGCGTGCAGACCCCGGGCTTTATGGGCCACGGACGGCACTTCATCTCCTCGAAGAAGTTCGCCAGCGCCGAGGGCGGCATTGAGCGCATCGTCTGGATGCCCAAGGAGCTGAAGGACGACGTGGCGGCGCGGCTGAACAAGACGGCCAAGGAGCTGTACGGTGTTGACAACTTCTCGGACATGGTGGCCGACGAGACCATCTGCGACGAGGCCGAGGGCCTGATGGCGTTCCTGACCGAGAAAAACCACCCGGTTCTGGCGCTGGACCCGCTGATGTAAGACAATGAAAAATGGGGCGGCAGAGCCGCCCCATTTTTGGAAAAGGAGGCCGGCGGGATGGACGAACGGGGAGCGGAGCTGGAGGAGGCCCGCCGCAGGGTGGAGACGCTGCGGGATTGGCTGATGGTGGGCGGCTGGCTGCTGCTGTTCTTTGAGTTTGCCGCGTATGCAGTATGGTCCCGCTGGGCGGCGCTGGCGGTGAGCCTGCTGGGGCTGGCGGCGTCCGCGTATGTGTCCCTGCGGAATCTGGAATTGTCTTCGGAATACCGAATCCGTACAAAATATGGCTTCTTTTTCCGGCGTAGCCACCCGTACACTTTGTTTTTCTGCTTTTTATTTCTGAGCATTGCCGCTTTTGTGAATTGATTGCGGCTGTGTGCGGCATGGCCGCGCATCGCCGGACAGGGGCTGGCGGGACCGGCAAACCCCTTGATCGGCGCGAAGCCTCCCGCTGTCATTGCGAGGAGCGCAGCGACGCGGCAATCCGTTCCCCGCTTGGCTTTCGATGTCATTCTGGGCGAAACGAGGAATCTCGCCTGCCAGGCCGGAGTACCGGCAAGGAGTGGCACACGCTGCAAACCATCGCCACCGGAGAACCCCTTATGACGGTATTCCATCTTGGTATAAACGCCATCATTGCAGCGCGCCGACGAATTTGTAGTAGATTGTTATGATTTTCTCCTTGCCTTTGCGCTTGCGGCCCATGTTGGGGGTTTCATAGATGGTGATCTTATCGATCAGCTGGTGGAGCATGAAGCTGTCCAGCTCCTCGAAGCTGGTGTACTTCTGGATCAGGGCGGCGAAGCGCTGGACGTTATCGGCGGCGGTAGTGGCGGTCTGCACTTGCTGTGTCAGGGTCTGGACGGCGGCTTGCAGGGCGGCTTTTTCGCTGTCATAATTGCCGGCGAACATGGTAAAGATGTGGTCGGGCAGCTTGCCGATCAGGTTATCTTCGTAGGCGCGGCGGAGCTTGGTGTCCAGGCCGGACAGCTGCTTTTGGGCGTCGGCGAGTTCCGCTTTCAGCTTTGCCAGCTCCGCGTGGTCGGCGGCGCACTTCTGCTCGGTCAGGGTCTGGACGGCGCGGCCGGTGTCCCCGGCGAACAGGACGGCGTTGCGCCGGATGTCCTCGCGGACCAGGCGGGTCAGGGCCTCGCAGTTGATATAGTGGCTGGAACAGCCCAGGTTCCCGTTTTCGTGGTGCCGGCCGCAGATGTAGTGGGAACGGCTGCCGTCGCGCATGCGGTGCTTGCGCATGGCGGTGCCGCAGGCTTCGCAGCGGAACAGGCCCGAGAAAATATCCGGGTCATCCCGGTGCGGGCTATCCGCCCGGGTCTCGATGCGGCGGGTGCGGAGCGCCTGCTGGACCTGCTGAAAGAGCTCGCGGGAGATGATCGGCTCGTGGGTGCCCTCCACGACGATCCAGTCCGCCTTGTCCCGCTTTTCCCGCCGCTTGCTGCGGTAGGAGGCGTTATAGCACCGCCCCTGGACCATGCTGCCGAGAAAGCGCTCGTTCTGGAGGATGTGGCGGATGTAGGCCGCGCCCCAGAAGCATTGGCGCTCGAAGGGGCCGTCTGTCATGGGGTCGTGGGTCTGGCGGCGGAGGTACTCGGAGGGGCAGAGGACGCCCTCCTGGTTCAGCGCCGTGGCGATGCTCCGCGGACCCATGCCGCCGGCACACAGCTCGAAGATGCGCCGCACAAGGGGAGCTGTTGCCGGGTCGGGAATGAGGATGTGCTTGTCCTCCGGGCTTTTCAGATAGCCGATGGGTGCATAGCACCCCACATATTTCCCCGCCTGGAAGGAGGAGCGTTTCACCGCTTTGATTTTGCTGCTGGTGTCCCTGGCATAGAGGTCATTGAAGAAGTGTTGCTCGTTAAGAATGAAAAAAGATATAAAAAAGTCAGTAATCATGCGGGATTGCGGCGATTGGCTCTCAAAAGCGCCCTCATAGATGAAAACGGAAAAATTCCTTATATTCGACAAAAGCATATTGTTTCCGAGGGAGAACGCAAGTTTACGCTACGTTCTCCCTTTTTTCGGCCCTATTTTTAGAGAACATCGTATAGTATGGGAGTGAACAACATGAACGCACAAGTCATTGCCCTGGTGAACCAGAAGGGCGGTGTAACAAAAACGACCAGCTGCGTCAATCTGGCCGCTGGTCTGGCGCAGGCCGGAAAGAAGGTGCTGGTGGTGGACTGCGCCCCCCAAGCCAGCCTCACCATCAGCCTGGGCAATCCCCAGCCGGACCGCCTGCCTGTCACCCTCTCTGACATGATGGGCAAGGTGCTGAACGACCAGCCTATCACCCCCGGCGAGGGCATCCTGCACCACCCGGAGGGGATCGACCTCATGCCAGCCGACATCCAGCTTTCCGGTATGGAGGTATCCCTGGTGAACGCCATGAGCCGCGAAACTATCCTGCGGCAATACCTGGACACGGTGAAGAACCAGTACACCCACATCCTGCTGGACTGCCAGCCGTCCTTGGGTATGCTCACCGTCAACGCCCTGGCAGCGGCTAATCGGGTCATTATTCCTGTCCAAGCGGAGTATCTTCCGGCCAAGGGTCTGGAACAGCTTTTACAGACCGTAGCCAAGGTACGGCGGCAGATCAATCCAAAGCTCCAGATAGACGGCATCCTGCTGGCAATGGTAGACAGCAGGACAAACTTTGCGAAAGAAACCGCCGCCTTGCTGCGGGACACCTATGGCAGTAAAATCAAGGTCTTTTCCAGTGAGATACCTCACTCCGTCCGGGCGAAGGAAACCAGCGCCGAGGGCAAGAGCATCTTTGCCCATGACCCTGGAGGAAAGGTGGCTGCTGCGTACAAAAGTCTGACGCAGGAGGTGATGAAGATTGAAAAGCAGCGCGAAAAAAATAGAGCTGGCCTCGGTAGATGACCTGTTTTCCACCGAGGAAAGCCGTCAGGACGCCGCACGGGAGAAAATCATGGAGATACCTCTGTCGGAGCTTTTTCCTTTTGAGGACCATCCCTTTTCCGTCCGGGATGACGATGCCATGAAAGAAACGGTGGAGAGCGTCAAGGAGGTCGGCGTGGTGGTCCCTGCCATTGCCCGTCCCAGGGAGGGCGGAGGCTATGAGCTGATTGCCGGACACCGGCGCAAACGGGCCTGTGAGCTGGCTGGTCTGGAAACTATGCCGGTCATTGTCCGGGACCTGGACCGTGATGCCGCCATCATTGCCATGGTGGACAGTAACCTTCAGCGGGAAAATATTCTGCCTATCGAAAAGGCAAAAGCCTATAAGATGAAAATGGAAGCAATCAACCGGCGGGCTGGTAGACCTGTCAAAACTGTGGAAACTGTGCGTGAAGAAAATTGTGGACAAGTTGATATGCTCCCCATAAGGCAGACAGTAAAATAATAAAAACAAGGGGGAGCAGTCATGGGAAAACGAATTGAAATGGCCTTGCAGGAAAAGGAATATCTGATTCAAGAGTGTCTGGCGGGCC
>JAAWBZ010000251.1 GCA_022792945.1 Oscillospiraceae bacterium
AATCCGCCGGATAGCCCGGAACATGCGGTGCATAGGTTCCCCCAGGTTTTCCCTGCGGTGGGCTGTGAGCACGATAAGCCGGGAGCCTGCGGCCCATTCCAGCAGCTCGTCGGTGTAGTCCTGCCGCACAGTGGTGGAGAGTGCGTCTATAGCGGTGTTGCCTGTCACCACAATGGTTTCCGGCCTCTTTCCCTCCCGCAGAAGGTTCTGACGGCTTAATTCTGTAGGGGCAAAATGCAGGTCTGCCATGCACCCCACAAACTGCCGGTTCATCTCCTCCGGGAAGGGGGAATACTTGTCCCCTGTGCGCAGGCCCGCTTCCACATGCCCCACTGCAATCTGGGCATAATAGGCTGCCAAGGCCCCGGCAAAGGTGGTGGTGGTATCCCCATGCACCAAGACCATGTGGGGCTTTGCCTCCTGGAGCACGCTTTCCAGCCCTTTTAACACCCGGGCGGTGATGTCGGAGAGCGTCTGGCCCTGGCGCATAATGTCCAGGTCAAAGTCAGGGTGGATGGCAAAGGCCCGCAGCACCTGATCCAGCATCTGCCTGTGCTGGGCGGTAACGCACACAAGGCTTTCAATCTCCTCCCGTTTTTGCAGTTCTTTCACCAGGGGCGCCATTTTTATGGTTTCCGGCCGGGTGCCGAACACAGACAGTACACGGATTTTTTTCATAGCATTCAATCCTTCCTACAGTATACGCAAGCTTTCTCAATTTAATGTCTACAATTTTTTTACAAATCCCTTACAGGTGTGACACCTGACCCAAGACGCGGGCAGCGTAAGCGGAAATCTTTCGCCGCAAAATTTGCGGCTGCACACTCTCTCGCGTGCCCGGGGCGCTCCCGCAAGCGTAACGCTGCGTCTGAGATGCGGCAACGTGACGTTGCACCCGAGACGCGGGGAGCGTATGTGGGAATTTTTCGCCGCAAAATTTGCGGCTGCACACTCCCTCGCGTGCCCGGGGCGCTCCCGCAAGCGTGACGCTGCATCCGAGATGCGGCAACGTGACGTTGGATCCGAGACGCGGGCAGCGTATGCGGGAATTTTTCGCCGCAAAATTTGCGGCTGCACACTCCCTCGCGTGCCCGAGACGCTCTCGGAACACATCTTCTCCGGGTATGGTGGGCCTAAATGACAACTTGGTTACAAAGATGACAAACCGTTTACAAAACCACAGGTTTAGTGCGAATAATTTTGTAATTTAATAATTTGTTCACATTTATACGGTGAATTATAATCACTGAAATGCAAGCTGTCCGGGGAAATCCTGCAAAACCACCCGCCGCCCCAAGTGTAAAAAGGCCCGCCAAAAAGGGGGCCTTTTTGCATTACTTCCTGGCGGCTTTGCGCACTTCACCCAGGAATTTCACGTTGGAGCGCCAGAAGCGCTTTAAGCGGGAAGGCTCCCGCAAAATACGGTACAGCCATTCCGTATTGGTCTTGACAAAAAGGGCGGGCGCCCGGCGCTTCATGCCGCTGAGCACGTCGAAAGATCCCCCTACCCCCATAAGCACGCCCTTTGTAAAATCCTGCAGATGGCGGTGGATGAGAAACTCC
>JAAWBZ010000064.1 GCA_022792945.1 Oscillospiraceae bacterium
GCCGGGACGCAGAAACGGGCGGTGTCTTGCCGACATCGCCCGTTTTCTGTGCTGTTGTTCACTTGTTTGCGCCGCCCCGTTTTCCGCTGCCCTTAAAAAACATTGATTTTACTGGGGTTTTCCATGTTTTCTTATGGCAACGCCCTTTGGGGGTGTTTTTTTATTGGAGCAGGCGGAGCAGCGCGGCCTGACCCTGCTCGGCGGCCTCCCAGACGGTGAGCTTGCCGCTCAGGAGGCGGTGGAACATGCGGTACAGGATCATTTCTGTCTCCGCCGGCGTGATCCAGCGGCTCCGGCCGACGATGGGATAGCGGCGGCTGCGGCTGCGGGACTGGCCCTCCTCCACCAGCGCCAGCCAGGGGAACAGCTTGCGCAGCTCGTGATTCTGATGGGGGTATGTCACCACCGACTGGCCGTTGAGGATGGTCATATAATAGCTGGTCCGGCGGTGGCACAGCCACGTCAGAAACTCCTGGGCCAGGGCCTGGTGCGGCGTGGATTTGGCGATGCCCAGGTTCCATCCCACGTTCACCGGCGTCCTGCCCGGCAGCATGGCGCAGTCGATGCGGCTGATGATGCTGCCCTCCACATTGCTGCGGATCAGGCTGGCGTACTCGGTGAACGACAGGAGCATCGCCGTCTCGCCGGCGCCGAAGGCCCGGAAGCTCTCCTCAATGGTCATGGCCGCGATGCCGCGCTTGGCGTAGCGGCAGGTTTCCAGCAGGCTCTGCAGACCCTTGATGTTCTGCGGGGAGTTGAGGCAGGGGCGGCCGTTTTCGTCAAACAGGTCGCCGCCGTAGCTCCACAGGCGCGTCAGGATCTCCAGGGCGCAGTCCTCGTGGATGCTGCCGATGACGGTGGTGCCGCAGGCGGTGGGGGAGTAGGGGTTGTGCTCCCGGGTGAAGAAGCGGGCCACGGCGTTGAACTCCGTCCAGGTGCGGGGGACCTGGAGCGGGGCGTTGTACATGGCCTCGAACTGGCGGCGGACAAAGGGATTGTCAAACAGGTCCCGGCGGTAGAAGAGCATATGCGACCCGCCCACCAGCGGGAAGCCGCAGCAGCGGCCGTCGAAGCAGCAGTTCTGCAGGTTCCGCCAGAGCAGGCTGTGGCGCAGCGTTTCGTGCTGCTGGAGGAAGTCCGTCAGGTCCAGAAAGACGCCCCGCCGGGCCACGTACTCCAGCCAGGACACGTCGAAGAGGTAGAGGTCATACGCGCCCTCGCCGGTGTCGGCCAGGCGGGTGATGGCCTCGAAAAGCTCGTGGTAGCTGACGCAGTCCACCTCCAGGCGGAGGTTGTGGGCCAGCTCAAACTCCCGGGCGATGGCCTGCATGGCGTCCACCGTGGGCAGGGACGGCACCAGCAGGCGCAGCCGGTCCCGGGCCGGGGCCGGGGCCGTCAGGGCCGGGGCCGGCGGGAGCGCCAGGTCGTCCACGTTGTCGGGGAACAGCAGGAACTCCTTTTCAAAGAACTGGGGCGACTTCCGGTTCTTCAGCAGCAGCTCCACACAGTGCTGGCCCAGTGCGTAGGCGGCCTGGGCGGTGTGGATGACGTTGGGCAGGTAGTTGGAGCGGTTCCAGCAGTCGGCCCCCAGGGTGATGACGCAGGTGCGCCCCGGCACGTCCACCGCGGTGAGGTTGAACGCCTCCATCACCCCCAGGGACAGGGGGTTGGAGGTGGTGATGACCGCCTGGGGCGGGTCGTCGGCCAGATGGAACATGGCCTGGCGGAAGGCGGCCTCCTTGGTCAGGTCGGTCTCGACGATCTGCACGGCCCCGGGGGGCATATGGCGCTCGTCCATGGCGTCGGTATAGCCGCGGATGGACTCCATCTCGGAGAAAAAGCGGCGGTGGCCCGCCACCAGGGCGATGCGGCGGTAGCCGGCGTCGATGAGCCGGGCGGTGAGCTGGAGGCAGACGCGGTAGGTGTCAAAGCCCAGGAAGTTGGCGTCGATCTTCTCCGGCATCCGGTCGATGAACACGGTGGGGACGTTGCTTACACCCACGGTGTTGCGGAAAAAATCCGTGTTCTCCGGCTGGCAGGTGAGGATGATCAGGCCCTCCACCTGCTTGCGGAGGAAGCGCTCGATGATCTTCTGCTCCAGCTTGGGGGTGCTGGTGGACAGGGCGATCTGGAGGGAGTAGTCCTGCGCCTCAGCGGCGGCGGCGATGCCCTTGAGGATCTCCGATTCCCCTAGGTCGTCGATGTCCGGGAAGACCACGCCGAACTCCTGGGTGCTTCTGCTGCGGAGGGTCTGGGCTGAGTCGTTGGGGATATAGCCCAGCTCCTGCACGGCCTGCATGATCCGGTCCCGGGTGGCGGGCTTGACGCTTTTGGTGTTGTTGATGCAGTAGGACACGGTGGCGACCGACACCCCCGCCCGCGCGGCGATATCCTTCATGGTGACCATGGACGTTCCTCCTTCGCGGCGGCGGTGCTCCGCGTTTTTCACTCTATTTTAACCATGTATGGAGCCAATTGTCAACGTGAAAAAATTTAAAAACCCCGCATAAAGCAGAGTATACAAAACAATTATTCTGCATTTGTGCAGATTGCGCATGAAAGTGAAACGATTAAATTTAAAAGAAGATTTAACTTGAAAATCAATTCGCTCTCGCCTATGATGGGAATAGAAACGGGCGGAAGCGCCCGGGACGCTTCTGGCGAAGCCACAAAAACATAAGGAGGAAAATGAAACTATGAAGAAACTTCTTGCTCTCCTGCTGACGCTGGTCATGGTACTGGGCCTGGCGGCCTGCGGCGGCGACGACACACAGCCTGCGCAGGACAACAACGCCGGCAGCAGCCAGCCCGCCGACAGCGGCAGCGACGCCGCGCCCACCGACGACGGCGCCGCCGACGCACAGCAGCCTGCCGACGGCAAGCCCGTCATCGCCTTCGTACCCAAGGTCATGGGCCAGGCGTGGTGGGACTACGTCCAGAGCGGCGTGATGGACTGGGCCGCGGAGACCGGCTACGAAGTGATCTACAAGGGGCCCACCGAGGTGGACGCCGCCGCGCAGGTCCAGATCATGACCGACCTTGTCAACCAGGGCGTTGACATCCTCTGCTTCTCCCCCAACGACCCCGGCGCCTGCGAGCAGATCTGCAAGGAGGCCATGGAGAAGGGCATCATCGTCGTCTCCACCGAGGCCGCGACCATGGAGAACGTGGATTATGACGTCGAGGCGTTCAACGACGCCGGCCTGGGCGGCTTCCTGATGGACCAGCTGGCCGCGCAGATGGGCGAAGAGGGCGAGTACATCACCATGGTCGGCTCAATGACCATGGAGTCCCAGAACAACTGGGCCGACGCGGCGGTGGCCCGCCAGCAGGAGGCCTATCCCAACATGACCCTGGTGCCGGATGCCCGCGTGGCCGACGACTCCGACGCCGAGAAGGCCTACAACCTGACCAAGGAGCTCATCCAGAAGTATCCCAACCTCAAGGGCATCCTGGGCACCGGCTCCTTTGACGCCCCCGGCGCTGCCCGCGCCATCGAGGAGCTGGGACTCACCGGCAAGGTGTTCGCCATCTCCGTGGCGATGCCCTCCGAGACCCGCGACTACCTCAAGGACGGCGTCCTGCAGAGCGTCGGCCTGTGGGATCCCTCCCTGTCCGCCAAGGCGATGCTGAACCTGGCCGTTGCCATGTACAACGGCGAGACCCCCGCCTCCGGCATGGACCTGGGCGTGGAGGGCTATGAGAGCGTTTCCATTGACGGCACCCTGGTGGTCGGCGACGGCCAGATCGCCATCACCAAGGACAACGTGGACAACTTCACGTTCTAAGTCTTAAGGCTTTTGAATGACGAGCAGGGGGCAGGGAAGGTTCCTTCCCTGTCCCCTGTCCCGGTTTGGGCGGCCGCCGCCCTGCCACCCGAGAGAGGAGGAGCTTTCCATGTCTGAAGAATACCTGCTGCAAATGGAGGGGATCTGCAAGTCCTTCGCAGGCGTCCACGCGCTGGACCATGTGAATTTCGCAGTGCGCCCCGGAAAAGTCATGTGCCTGGCCGGCGAGAACGGCTGCGGCAAGTCCACGCTGGTGAAGATCATCTCTGGCGTCTACACCCGCGACGAGGGGATCGTCACCTTCGAGGGGAAAACCATTCAGAGGATCACCCCCGCCGAGGCCACCCGCCTGGGCATCCAGGTCATCTACCAGGACCTGTCCATTTTCCCCAACCTGACGGTGATGGAGAATCTGGCGGTCAACTCCGAGGTCACCGCCGGGCGCAGGATGGTCAACCGCAAGCGCTGGGAGCAGACGGCCAGGGAGGCCCTGAGCAAGATCGGCTACGACATCGACCTGTACGCCAAGATGGGCGACCTGAGCATGGCCGACAAGCAGTTGGTGGCCATTTGCCGCGCGCTGCTGTTCAACGCCAAGCTCATCATCATGGATGAACCCACCACGGCGCTGACCAAGAAAGAGGTGGACGCCCTCTTCAAGACCGTCCGGCAGCTGCGCGACAGCGGCATTGCCATCATGTTCATCAGCCACAAGACGGAGGAGATTTTTGAGATCTCCGACGATGTGTGCATCATGCGCAACGGCAAAAATGTGTTCTCCGGCCGCACGGCGGAGCTGACGCGGCGGGATTTCACCTTCTATATGACCGGGCGCGAGCTGAGCGACGAGCGGTTCGTGCCGAAAAACCTCAGCAAGGAGCCGGTGCTGGAGGTCCAGAATCTCTCCATGAAGGGCCGGCTGCGGGACGTGTCCCTCCAGCTGCGCAAGGGTGAGATTTTGGGCGTCACGGGCCTGCTGGGCTCCGGGCGGACGGAGCTGGCGCTGGCGCTGTTCGGCCTGGCGCGGCCCAGCGCGGGTAAGATCCTGCTCCACGGGAAGGAGGTCCGCATCTCCTCGCCCATCGCGGCGCAGAAGCTGCGCATCGGCTATGTGCCGGAGGACCGGCTGACCGAGGGCCTCTGCCTTCAGCAGCCCATCGCCGACAATATCACCCTCTCCTCCCTCAAGCGGCTGTCCAACGCACTGGGCATCCTGAAAAAGAAGGATGTCTACGCCGACGCCGATATCTGGGTCAAACAGTTCTCCATCGCCACCGACGACGCGCGGAAGTTCGCCTCCACGCTCTCCGGCGGCAACCAGCAGAAGATCGTGCTCTCCAAGTGGCTGAGCAACGAGCTGGACGTGCTGATCCTCAACGGCCCCACCGTGGGCGTGGACGTGGGCGCCAAGCAGGATATCCATCAGCTGGTGCACCAGCTGGCGGGCGAGGGCCTGGCGGTCATCATCATCTCCGACGACCTCTCAGAGGTGGTCCTCAATTGCAGCCGCGTGGTGGTCATGAAGGACGGCGCCATCGTCGGCGAGATGGAGGGCGAGCACGTGACGGAAGAAAACATCCTGGAGATCATTCGGTGATAGGAGGAACATTATGAACAAAGCTGCGCTCAAGCGCATGACCCGCAGGACCGAGTTCTATATCTTCCTGGTCCTGGTGATCATGTGCATCCTGATTCAGATCATCTCCGGCGGACAGCTGTTCGAGGGGACGAAGATCGTCGATATCCTCCGGGCCATGGTGGTGGACGGTATGTTTGCCATGTGCTGCCTGGTGGTGATGATCTCCGGCGGCTTCGACCTGTCTTTCCCGGCCATCTCGGCCCTGGCCTACTCGCTGTCCACCACCATCTGCCTCAACAACGGCTGGTGCGAGACCAACCCGCTGATGGGCTTTGTGCTGGCCATCGTGATCGGCTGGGTCCTGGGAATGCTCAACGGCTGGATCATCGCCAACTTCAAGCTCAACACCATGATCGTGACCCTGGGCACCCAGACGTTCTTCACGGGCCTCAGCATGGGCCTTCTGGAGCTGAAGGAGATCACCTCCACGCTGCCCATGAGCTTCCGCGTGCTGGGCGAGAGCTACCTCTTTGAGGTCTACAACGCCCAGGGGCTGCGCTCCACCATGACGACGATGTTCCTGTTCTTTGTGGCGCTGTGCATCGTGACGTCCTTTATCCTCAACCGCACCATGTTCGGCCGGGCGCTCTACGCCATCGGCGGCAACGAGGTCTCGGCAGAGCGGGCCGGCTACAGCGTCAAGAAGGTCAAATTCATCCTCTATTCCGCCGTGGGCGCGGTGTCGGGCTTCATCGGCATGGTCCGCGTGTGCATGGCCCGGCAGTCCATCCCCAAGGCGCTGGTGGGCAAGGAGATGACCATCATCCCCGCGGTCATCCTGGGCGGCGCCAGCATCTTCGGCGGCGAGGGGTCGGTGTTCGGCACGGTGTGCGCCGTGGGCATCATCACGGTGGTTTCCAACTCCATGCTGCTCATCGGCATCGACAGCTATTGGCAGGATTTCTTCAACGGCCTGGTGATCCTCATCGGCGTCACGGTCTCGGCCGTGCAGGCCATGCGGCAGAAGCATTAAGGAGGGCGCAACCATGAAACTGAAAGAGTTTTCCCGGCAGAACCGCTATACGGTGATGCTTCTGGCCCTCATGGCCCTGGTGCTGCTGTTCTTCACCGTGACCAAGGGCTCCATGCTCTGGCAGGCGAGTGTCTGGAAGGGCATGGCGGTGCAGTTCCCCGAGTACGGCGTCATCACCCTGGGCGTCATGTTCTGCTTCATCAGCGGGCACATCGATATGTCCTTTGTGGCCCTGGGCGACTTCGCCACCATCCTGGCGGCCAACTACATGATCGCCCATGTCACGGAAAATATGTCCAATGCCAGCGTCGGCGGCGTGCTGGTGGCGGGCATCCTCATCGCGCTGGCGGTGGGCGCCGTGGGCGGCGTCATCAACGGACTGCTGGTGAGCCTGCTGCGCATCCCGCCGGTGATGGCCACCATCGCCATGCAGCTGGTGTGGCAGGGCGTCTCCACGGCCCTGACCAAGGGCTACGCCGTGACCGGCATCCCCTCGCTCTATATGGAGATCGGGCACAAGAACCTCTTCGGGTTCCTGCCGGTGCCGCTGCTGATCTTCCTGGTGGTGTTCCTGGTGTCGGCGTTTGTGCTCAAGTACACCGCCTTTGGTGAAAAGCTCTATATGATCGGCACCAACCTCAAGGCCGCGCGGTTCTCCGCCATCAACACCACCGGCATGCTGGTGGCGACGTATGTGATCTGCGGCGTTCTCTCGTGCCTGGGGTGTTTGCTGATGGTCTCCACCATGGGCTCGGCCAAGGCGGACTACGGCAGCTCCTACCTGATGCGCTGCATCCTGATCCTGGTGCTGGCGGGCGTGCTGCCTGACGGCGGCATGGGCAAGATCCTGGACGTGCTGCTCTCCATCATCACCATTCAGATCATCGCCTCGGGCGTCAATATGTTCCCGCAGCTGAACACCTACTATGCCAGCCTCATCTGGGGCGGCCTGCTGCTGATTGTGCTGATCGCCAGCACCCGCATGAGCGGCGGCGCGCGGCGGCCAAAAAAGCAGAAGCAGTCCGGCGCCGCCAAGCCCGCGTCGTAGCGGGGAAAGGAGTTTTTTTATGAACAGCATTGAACGGTTTTACGCCACCACCGAGCGCCGCCCGGTGGACCGCCCCGCCTGCTGGCTGGGCATGCCCACCCCCAGCGCCATCCCGGGGCTTTGCGACTACTTCGGCGTGGAGACCTTTGAGGCGCTGAAGGCCACCTGCGGCGACGACTTCTACGCCGTGGAGGTGCCCTACAAAAGTCCCACCTGCTCGGCGCTGTACGCCGCCTTCGACTGGTACATGAACGGCACCAACGTGGACACTGAGCACCGGACCCTCACCGCAGAGGGCTTCTTCGCCCAGTGCGAGGACGTGGAGGACGCCGAAGCGCTGAGCTTCCCCTGGCCGGACCCGGCGCTGTACATCGACCCCGCCGAGTGCCGCCGCCTGGTGGAGGAGGCCCCCCAGGACAAGGTGGTGCTGGGCATGGTCTGGGCGGCGCACTTCCAGGACTTCTGCGCGGCCTTTGGCATGGAGAACGCGCTGATGAACATGGTGGCCTGTCCGGAGCTGGTCCACTATGTCAATGACAGGATCATGGAGTTCTATGTCAAGGCCCTGACCATCTTCCTGGAGGCTACCCGCGGCAAGCTCCACGCCATTCTCATCGGCGACGACATGGGCAGCCAGCTGGACCTGATGATCAGCCCGCAGCTGGTGGCGGAATTTGTGATTCCCGGCGCCAAGCAGCTTGTTGACATCGCCCACAGCTATGGCGTCAAGGTCATTTACCACTCCTGCGGCTCCATTGTGCGGGCTATTCCGCTGCTCATCGAGGCCGGCGTGGACATCATCCATCCCATCCAGGCCCTGGCCCACGGGATGCAGCCGGAGAACCTCAAGGAGAAGTTTGAGGGACAGGTGTCCTTCTGCGGCGGCGTGGATACCCAGGACCTGCTGCCCAACGGCACGCCGGAGCAGGTGCGGGCCGCGGTGCGGCATCTGCGGGAGCTGTTCCCCACGGGGCTCATCATCTCGCCCAGCCACGAGGCCATTCAGGTAGACGTGCCGCCGGCCAACATCAAGGCCATGTTCGACGAGGCGCAGAAGGTTTACTGAGGAGGAGAGGGCATGAAACGCATCGGGGAAATGATCCGCATCAGGCCGGAGGGGCTGGAGGCCTACAAAAAATGGCACGCCAACCCCATGCCCGGCGTTAACGAGATGATCAAGGCCTGCAACATCCGAAATTACTCCATTTATCACCGGGGCGACTACCTGTTTGCCTACTATGAGTATGTGGGCGACGACTTCGAGGCCGATATGGCCAGGATGGCCGCGGACCCCGCCACACAGAAGTGGTGGGATGTGGTGAAGCCGCTGATGGAGCCGCTGGCCGACCGGGCCGAGGGGGAGTTCTGGTCGGGGATGGAAGAGGTTTACCATCTGGACTGAAATGGATCGGGAAAACCGCCGCGGGAGACCGCGGCGGCTTTCTTTTGCAGCGAAATCGAACAAATGTTTTTATTTTTGAAAATAAAAATCAACGAAACAGCGTTGGGCGGCGGGGCTTTGCGGGCCGCGGGGCGCTGGGGGACGGCGCGGAATGGGCGCGGCGGGGACGGCGGGGGTGTTAGAATAAAGCCAGCTCCCGGGAGTGGGAAAGGAGGGGTGCTTGGATGGAGCGATTTTACTACAAGGGCGGAAGGAAGGTGATGGAGGAGAAAATTGACGCCTATTTCCGGCGGCTGGCGGAAAAGGGAGAGCGGGGCGGACCCAGCGACCTGCTGGCGGCCATCGGACTGGACAGTGAGACGGCAAGACGCCTAGCTGCCGGCGGCGGCGCCTACAGCGCGGCGCTGCGGGACGCTGCCACCCGGCTGCGGGCGCATCTGGAGACGTCGCCGGCCTGGGCGGGGAGCAACGGTTCCAAGGCGGTGTTCCTCTTGAAGCAGCAGCTTTGGGACGGGCTGACCTACGCCGACAAGCGCGAGAGCGGCGCCGCCGCCGCGGCGGTGCAGGTGCGGTTCGGGCCGGAGAAGGAGGCGGGCGATGCCTTTGGATGAGCGGGTGGTGGACCTGGGACGGCCCAACTCGGACCCGCAGCGGCGGTTCTTTGAGAGCCGGAAGCTCTACACCTGCTACGGCGGCGCCCGCGGCGGCGGGAAGAGCTGGGCCGTGCGGACCAAGGCCGTGGGCGGGGCGCTGCGGTGGCCGGGGATCAAAATCCTCATCCTCCGCAGGACCTACCGGGACATGGAGAACTCCCTCATCACGCCGCTGGCGCGGCTGGTGCCGGAAGGCGTGGGGCGGTACAACGCGGTGAGCAACATGGTGTGGTTCACCAACGGCTCGTCCATCAAGTTCGGGCACCTGCCCAGCTGCGCGGCGGCGGTGGAGGGGGAGTATCAGGGGCAGGAGTTCGATTGGATCTTCATCGACGAGGCCACGCAGTTCACCGAGGCCGAGTTCCGGGGGATCGGCGGGTGCCTGCGGGGCGTCAACCACATCCCCAAGCGGATGTACCTCACCTGCAACCCCGGCGGCGTGGGCCATCAGTGGGTGAAGCGGCTGTTTATCGACCGGCGGTTCCGGGCGGGGGAGAGGCCGGAGGACTATGTGTTTATCCCGGCGAAATTCTCCGACAACACCGACCTGGTACGGGCCAGCCCCGGCTACGGGGCCATGCTGGACAACCTGCCCGCGCACGTGCGCAGGGCACAGCGGGACGGGGACTGGGACGCCCTGGCGGGACAGTTCTTCTCCGAGTTCGACCGGGCGGTCCACACGGTGCGGCCCTTTGCCATTCCGGCGGACTGGCGGCGGTATCGGACCATGGACTATGGGCTGGACTGCTTTGCGTGCCTGTGGACGGCGGTGGATTTCGACGGGCGGTGCTATGTGTATCGGGAGGCGGCGGAGAGCGGGCTGATCGTCTCGGCGGCGGCAGAGCTGGCCCGGGAACGGACGCCGGCGGGGGAGGGCATCGAATGCACCATTGCGCCGCCGGACATCTGGTCTGCCCAGAAGGACTCCGGGCGGACCATGGCGGAGATTTTCGCGGAGCACGGCCTGCCGCTGGTGAAGGGCGGCAACAGCCGGGTGCAGGGGTGGATGGCTCTGAAGGAGCTGCTGCGGATACGCGAGGACGGGCAGCCGGGGCTGGTGATCTTTCGGGACTGCCGGGGGCTGATGGAGGACCTGGAGGCCCTGCAGTGCGACGGGACCAACCCCATGGACGCGGCGACCGAGCCCCATGGCATCACCCACCGGCCCGACGCGCTGCGGTACTTCGCCCAGTACCGGGTGCTGCCGCCGGCCAGGCCGGGGACGGAGGTCCGGCGCAGCCGCTACGAGACGCTGATGGGCGGCGGCGAGGCCGGGGAGAGCTATTGGAAGTTTTAACCACTTTTGAAAGGAGCGGACTTATGGACGAGCAGGCATTGGAGGCCCTGGCCCTGGACGGGCAGGCGGAGACGGACGGCGCGGACCTGGAGGCGGAGCTGCGGGCGCGCCGGGAGGCGGATATCCGGGAGTTCCTGGAGGAATACCCGGAGGTGCGACCGGAGGAGATCCCGGAGGCGGTCTGGGAGGCGGTGCGCCGGGGCGTGCGGCTGGCGGAGGCCTATCGCCGGTGGCAGACGCGGCAGGTCCAGGCGGAAAACCGCGCGCTGCGGGACAAGCTGGCCGCAGGAGCTACCAACCGGTGGAACCAGCGGCACAGCGTCGGCTCCCAG
Source organism: Oscillospiraceae bacterium (assembly GCA_022792945.1). GTDB lineage: Bacteria > Bacillota > Clostridia > Oscillospirales > Oscillospiraceae > Avoscillospira_A. The sequence goes on from JAAWBZ010000064.1 coordinate 11,133, forward strand.
CGGTCCAGCGGGCGCGGCGCAGGGCGCGACGCGTTCCTGGAGGCGCTGATGGGCGAGAATTGAAGTTTTTCAACATTTAGGAGGGATTTTTCATGGGAAACACGGTAAATTTGGCAACCAAGTACGCAGGGGCGGTGCAGGAGCGGTTCTATCAGGACTCGGTGACGCAGGATTCCTTCGCCAAGGACCTGGACATGGAATTCACCGGCGTGCGGAGTGTGAAGGTCTATGAGGTGGACACGGTGCCCCTCAACGACTACAGCCGCAGCGGCCAGAACCGCTACGGCACGCCCCAGGAGCTGACGGACAACCTCCAGGAGTACCTGATGACCCAGGACAAGGCGTTCACCTACACCATTGACAAGGGCAACAGCCGTGAGCAGTTCAACGTCAAGCAGGCCGGCGTCAGCCTCAAGCGGCAGATGCGCGAGGTGGTGACACCCTACATCGACCGCTACCGCCTGAAGGTCTGGGCTGAGAAGGCCGGCTGCATTCAGGAGCTGGACGCCGCCCCCACCAAGGCCAACATCGCGGAGACCATCCTGAACGGCACCACGGCCCTGGACGACGCCATGGCCCCGGCGGAGGGGCGGACGCTGTACATCACCTCCAGGCTCTATCAGCAGCTGAAGCTGTGCAGCGAGTTCGTCAACGCCGACCGGCTGCATGAAAAGGTGCTGACAAAGGGCGTGGTGGGGCAGTTTGACGGCATGGCGGTGAAAAAGGTGCCGGCCAGCTTTATGCCGCCGCGGGTTTACTTCCTGATCGTCAGCAAGGGCGCAGCCATCTCGCCGGTGAAGCTCAACGAGTACAAGATTCACGCAGATCCCCCGGGCATCTCCGGCGACCTGGTGGAGGGGCGCGTGATCTTTGACGCCTTCGTCCGCGGGGCCAAGGCCGACGGCATCTATGCCGCGGTGGAGAGCGGTACGGCGGCCAAGACGCCCACGGTGACCATCAGCGGCCACGCGGCCACCATCGCCTCGGCCACCACCGGCGCGGTGATCCGCTACACGCTGGACGGCAGCGATCCGCGCTACTCCGCCACCGCTGCTGTGTACGACGCCGCCGCCAAGCCGGTCACCGAGGCCGGCGGCACGGTGCGGGCCTACGCGGTGAAGGAGGGGCTGTTCCCCTCAGCGGTGGGCGAGGGGACGGACGCCTGAGCACGCGCGGGCCGGGAAAGGAGACGCCATGGCGCTGACACGATTTACCAAGGACATGCATATTATAGGAGCGCTGGACGATCAGCCCAACGATGTGGGCGGGCTCTCGGCGGCGGCACTGAAGGCCAAGTTCGACGAGGGTGGCTGCGCGGTCCAGCAATATCTCAACGAGACGCTGCTGCGGCAGCTGGAGAGCCTGGGCGCGGAGACCGCGGTGCAGTACCGCGGCGGCGGGCTGAGGTTTCTGCGGCTGGGGAGCGACCGGGTGCTTGAGACGTCGGAGGACGGCGTGAAATGGGAGGCCTCCGGGTCGGCAGGGCACGTGGTGCTGGACGGCCAGGGGACGGCGCTGCCCCAGAGAAGCCGGCTGAAATTTTTGAACAGCACCGTGCAGGACGGCGGGGACTGCACCGTGATCGGCGGCATCCGGGGCGAGCAGGGTGAGCGGGGCGAGCTGGGGCCGGCGGGGCCCCAGGGTCCCCAGGGGGAGAAGGGCGAGCGCGGCGCGGCCTGGTACCCCTCGCTGGACCTGCTGGGGACGCTGCGCTTCACCCTCCAGGACACGGCCACGCCGCCGCCGCCGTGCAGCATCCGCGGCCCGCAGGGGCCGCAGGGCATTCAGGGACCGCAGGGAGCCCAGGGCCTCCGGGGACCCCAGGGCATCCAGGGACCGGCGGGCGTCCAGGGCGTGCAGGGGCCGCAGGGTGAGCCGGGGCCGGCGGGCGCGGCGGGCCCGCAGGGGCCGGCAGGTCCGGCGGGGCCTCAGGGGCCCAAGGGGGCCGACGGCGCGGACGGGCGGTCGCTGACCATCCGGAGCCTCTACGCAACCCTGGCGGCGCTCCAGGCGGCCCACCCCGCCGGGACGGCGGGAGACGCCTACGCGGTGGGGACGGCGGCCAAAAATGTCATCTATATCTGGGACACCGAGGCCGGGGACTGGACGGCGGTAGGTCCTTTGCAGGGACCGGCGGGTCCGCAGGGGCCGGCGGGTCCCACGGGGCCGGAGGGTCCCCAGGGCGCGGCGGGGCCGCAGGGCGTCCAGGGCATCCAGGGCGTGGCGGGCCCCCAGGGGCCGGAGGGACCGGCGGGCGCCCAGGGCCTGCGCGGTGCGGCGGGCGCGGACGGCAGGAGCGCCTACGAAGCGGCCGTGGAGCAGGGCTTCGGCGGGACGGAGACAGCCTTCGGCCAGGCGCTGGCCGGGATCTCCCAGAAGGCGGACCGGCGGGTGCCGGGGGCCGCGGGGAATCTGGCGGCGCTGGACGCCCAGGGCAACCTGGCCGACAGCGGCGTGGACCCCAGCCATTTCGGGCCGGCGCCGCTGACAGAGAAGCGGACCTACTACGTGGATGCGGCGGGCGGCGAGGACTCAAACCCCGGGACCAGGGCCGCGCCCTTCGCCACGCTGCAGCGGGCCATCGACGCGCTGCCCAAGTGCTTCTGCGGCGGGTCGGCGGACATCTACGTGGAGCCGGGACAGTACACCTCGGCGGTGCTCAGCGGGTTCTACGGGTCGGCCAGCTCCTATGAATCGGCCATCCGCATCCATGGAAAGACCCTGACCAGTGCCGCGGATGTGCCGGACCGGGTGCTCACCGGGGGACTGCTGCTGCAAAACTGCAAGGTGGACGTGGAGATCAGCGGCTTCCTGGTGAACGGCAGCCAGCGGGGCGCCAACGTCTACGCGGCGCGGTGCGCCACGGTGGTGCTGAACCAGCTGGTGCTGGAGGACGCCACCTCCACGGGCATTCTGGCGACACTGAACCACTACGCCATCGCAAAGGCCTGCCGTATCTCCAATAAGCGCACGGCGGTGGGCCTGAGCGGCGGCATGATGCAGGCCAGCAGCGTGTCGGGCAGCGGCAACACCACCTGCTTTGAGGTGGGCAGCGCCGGAGCGTCGCTGACGGGATGGCTGTTCGGCATGAGCAACTCCATCGCCGGAACCACGGTCTACAAAAAGGCCATGGGCGGCGTGGTGTTCAGCGGCGGCGTGATGCAGTAGGAGGCGCGGTCGGTGGCGGAGAGTGTTTTGGTGGCGGTAATCTCCGGCGGCGTCACGCTGCTGGGGGTGCTGCTCTCCAACGGACGGCGGCAGGCTGTGGCAGAGACACGGCTGGAGACGCTGGTGGAGGAGGTCCGGGAGCTGGGCGGCTTCGCCCAGCGGCTGCCGGTGGTGGAGGAGCAGATCAAGGGCATCCACCGCCGGATCGGCGATCTGGAGAAACGAACGGAGGGGATTCGATGAAAACGAAAGCCTGGGCGAGGGCCGCGGTGGTCCGTGCCGTCAAAACCGCGGCGCAGACGGCGGCGGCTACCATCGGGACGGCAATGGTACTCTCACAGGTGGACTGGCGGGCGGTTCTCTCGGCGGCGGCGCTGGCGGGCGTCCTGTCGGTGCTGACCAGCCTGGCGGGACTGCCGGAGGCCGATGAGAGCCCTGTGAAGCGGATGCGCCGTGGAAAGGGGGAGGCGCCATGAGGGTGCTTTTGATTTCGGGCCACGGGGCCGGAGACCCCGGGGCGACCGCGGAGAACGGCGGGAAGCGTTACCGAGAGGCCGATGAGACACGGCGGGTGACGGCGGCGATCCGGAAGGCCCTGGCGGCCTGGGGAGATGCGGCGGTCTATCCCACGGACCGGAACGCCTTCGCGGATTATCAGAAGGGGACGCTGCGGAGCACGGCGCGCTTCGAGGCGTACGATTTTGTGCTGGAGATCCACTTCAACGCCCTGAAGGCGTCCGCCGCCGATGGGAAAACCAAGGGTGTGGAGTGCTACGTGCCCACGGAGGCCAAGGACACGGCGATTGCCCAGCGGCTCTGCCGGGAAATCGCGGCCTGCGGCCTGACCAATCGGGGCGTCCGGCGGAAAAACTGGTCGGTGATCCACACCGCCTGCCGGGCGGGAACGCCGGCGGCGCTGCTGGAGGTCTGTTTTCTGGACGACGCCGACGATATGGCGGTCTATGAGCGGGAGTTTCCCCGGATCATCCGGGCCATGGCCCGGGCGCTGGGGGCGGACGAGGAGGTGGAGAATTTGACGGTGTACGAAACCCTGGCCGACGTGCCCGCGTGGGGCCGGCCGACGGTGGAGAAGCTGCTGGAGAAGGGCTGGCTCCGGGGGGACGGCGATACGCTGGACCTGGAGCACAATATGCTCCGGACGCTGGTGGTCAACGACCGGGCCGGGCTGTACGGCCAGTAATTACCAAGGACGGCGGGGGCCGGAGGGCCCCCGCGGAGAGGAGCGGTTTATGAGTATTTTGATTTGGATCCTGTGCGCGGCGGCGGCCGGGGCGGCCTGGTATCAGGCCGGGACGGCGCGGCGGGCCGTGCGTGAGCTGGAGGCGCGGCTCCGGGAGGCCGGGCCGCGCCCGGCGGACGAGGCCGCGGCCCGGCGGGCCAGAGAGGCCATTGAGCGCTTCAACGACGGCATCGCCAGCATCCTCGGCTTCGACGCCGGGGCGGGGGGAGGCGAGGGGCTGTGAGACAGTCGCCGACACCCACGGTGCAGCTGGTACGGGAGCGCTACCGGCAGGCGCAGAGCTTCAACCAGGCGCTGGGGCTTTATGAGACGGTACGGAAGAATGAGGACTTCTTCATTGGACGGCAGTGGGAGGGCGTGGAGGCCGGGGGCCTGCCTACGCCGGTGTTCAACTTCCTCAAGCGGGTGGTGCTCTTCCAGGTGGCCACGATCACCTCGGACAACCTGGCCATGCAGGCCTCGCCCCTGACCGCCGCAGACCGGTTCAGCCTGTGGGAGCTGGAGCAGGCGGCGGAGGTGGTCAATGGGCAGTTCCGGTCCATCTTTGAGCGGAACCAGCTGACGGCGCTGCTGCGGGAGTTCATGCGGAACGCGGCGGTGGATGGAGACGGCTGCTTATACACCTGGTTTGACCCCTCGGTGGAGAACGGACAGGCTGTCAAGGGCGAAATCGTGACCGAAGTGGTGGAAAATACCAGAGTCCACTTCGGAAACCCCGCCTGCCGGGACGTGGAGGCACAGCCGTACATCCTGCTCTCGCGGCGGATGCCGGTGGACGAGGCACAGGACCTGGCCGAGCACGGCGGCGCGGCGGAGAGCGAGTGGCAGGCTATCCGGCCCGACAGCGACGCCGCGGCGGCGCGCAGCGGGGCATTACAGGACGATCTGGTGACGGTGCTGACGTATTTGCAGCGGGACAAGCAGTCGGGGCGCATCTGGAAGTATGTCTGCACAGAGACGGCGGAGCTGCTGCCGCCGGTGGACACGGGGCTGACGCGCTACCCCATTGTGTGGCTCAGCTGGGACTATGTACAGGACTGCTACCACGGACAGGCCATGGTGACGGGGCTGATCCCCAACCAGGTGTTCATCAACAAGCTCTTTGCCATGTCCATGATCTCGCTGATGACCACGGCCTACCCCAAGATCGTCTACGACAAGACCCGCATCTCCGGCTGGGACAGCCGCGTGGGCGCGGCCATCGGCGTCAACGGCGGGGATATGAACAGCGTGGCGCGGATCATTGACCCGGCGCAGATCTCGCCCCAGATCGCCCAGTTTATCCAGCTGGCGGTGGACTACACCCAGAGCTTCCTGGGGGCCTCCGACGTGGCCATGGGCAACGCGCGGCCGGACAACACCTCGGCCATTGTGGCCCTCCAGCGGGCCAGCAGCGTGCCCATGGAGATCGTGCGGCAGAACCTCTACCGGGCCATTGAGTCCCTGGGGCGCATCTACATCGACCATATGCGCAACTACTACGGCGTGCGGCAGGCGGCGGTGCGGATGCGCCTCCAGGGAAAGGAGGCGCCGCTGGGTATGGAGCTGCCGGAAAAGGACTTCCACCGCCCCTTCGACTTCGCGGTGCTGGGGGAGATCCCGGTGTCCTTGCAGCTGGACGTGGGGGCCAGCTCCTACTGGTCCGAGATCGCCAGCCAGCAGACGCTGGACAATCTGCTGGTGCAGAACAAAATCAGCCTCCAGGACTACCTTGAGCGCATCCCCAACGGGTACATCACCCGAAAGCAGGAGCTGATTGAAAAGCTCCAGGCCCAGCAGGCCCCCGCCGGCGCGCCGGCGGCCCTCCCCCAGAGCGGCGGGGCCTTACAGCGGGCCATCGGGAAGCTGGGCGGGAAGGAGGGATAGGCCATGGCCACCATTCGGGCCGCGGGGCAGACGAAAATCTATCACCTCCAGAGCTTTCTGGGGCTGAATGAATCCCAGGACGGCGACACCCAGCTGCGCATGGGCGAGGCCGCGGAGATGGACAACTGGCGGGTGACGCCGCAGTATCACCTGCGCATCCGGCCGGGGCTGAAAACCCGGCGGCAGTTTGCGGGGCCGGTGCGGGGGCTATGGTGCGGCGAGCTGGCAGGGCGGAAGCGGCTGGTGTGCGCGGCGGCGGGGAAGCTGTGGGACCTCTCCGGTGAGACGGCGGCGCAGATCGGTACGCTGGCGGACACGGCGGCAGCGTTCTTCGGCTTCGGCGGTAGGCTGTACGTGCTCAACGGGCAGGAGTACCTGGTCTGGGACGGCAGCGGGCAGGCAAAGCCCGTGGAGGGCTATGTGCCGCTGGTGGTCACGGCTGCCAGCCCCGCCGGCGGCGGGACGCTCCTGGAGGCTGTGAACCGCCTGACGGACAAGCGGCGGGCGCGGTTCTGCGCCGACGGGACGGCGAAGGAATTCCACCTGCCGGAGCAGGGGCTCCAGGCTGTGGTCTCGGTACAGGTGGGCGGCGCGGCGGTCACGGGGTACACCGCGGACCTGGCCAAGGGTGTGGTGAAGTTCACCAGCGCGCCGGCCAAAGGGACTGACAATGTGGAGATCCTCTACCGGGCCGCGGGGAGCCTCCGCTCACAGGTGACGGCCATGCGCTTCGCCGAGACCTACAACGGCGAGACCGACACCCGGGTCTTTCTCTACGGCGACGGGTCCAACCGGACGCTCTACTCAGGGCTGACCGAGGACGGCGTCCCCACGGCGGAGTATTTCCCGGACCTCAACGAGATCGCAGTGGACAGCGGCAATACGCCCATCACCGGGATGATGAAGCAGTTCTCCTACCTGATGATCTTCAAGCCAGACGGAGCCTTCTCCACGCAGTACGCGGCCATGACCTTGCAGGACGGCACGGTGACGGCGGGGTTTTACGTCTGCCCCGTCAACCGCGAGATCGGCAACGAGGCCCCGGGGCAGGTGCGCTCGGTGTACAACGACCCCCGGACGCTCTACGCCGGCAACGTCTACGACTGGCAGATGACCACCGCCGGACGGGACGAGCGGCGGGCGGTGCTGATGAGCGAGCGGGTGGCCAGGACGCTGCACGCGGCGGATCTCTCCAAGGTCTACTGCTTCGACAACGAGCGGGAGCAGGAATACTACATTTTCCTGGGCGACGCGGCGGGTACGGCGCTGGTACACCGCTACCGCTACGGCGGAGGCGACGTGTGGTACCGCTATACGGGGCTTCCGGTGACGGCGGCGGTGCGGGACGGGGAGGATATCTGGTTCGGGCTGGCAGACGGGCGGCTGTGCGCCTTTTCCGAGGCCTTCAGGTCAGACGACGGGGCGGAAATTCCCTGCGTCTGGAAGAGCGGCGACATGGATTTCGGCGCGGACTTCCGGCGGAAGTATTCCAGCCTCCTCTGGGTCAGCCTCAAGCCCGACAGCAGCGCCCGGGTGACGGTGACGGCCCAGACGGACAAGCGCTCGGTCTACACGGTCAAGTGGGTGGCCTCCAGCCTGGCGGCGCTGACGGGGGTGGACTTCCGGCATTGGTCGTTCATCACCAACCGCAATCCGCAGGTGGAGCGGGTGAAGCTGAAGGTGAAGAAATTCGCCTTTTACAAGCTGGTTCTGGCCTGCTGCGAGCGCAGCGCCACCACCACGGTGCTGGGCGTGGACATCCGGGTGCGCTGCACCGGATTTGTGAAATAGAAGGAGGGGGTTTTATGAGCACGACGGCCCAGTGGGTCTTTGACAAGGCCATTTACCTCATGGACGAGCAGAACGAGATCAACGGCCTCACCGAGACCTCCGATACCCAGGAGTACCGGCACCGGACCCTTGGCATTCTCAACGTGCTGCGGCACGAGCTGTATCCCATCAGCGACACCTGCGCCCCCGGCGCGGCGGGGAAGCGGTCCGTGTGCCCGGAGGTGACGGCGTTCTCCGACGAGCTCGGGCTGGACGATACGGTTGCCCAGGGGGTTTTGCCCTATGGGCTGGCGGCACACCTGCTGCTGGGGGAAAACGACGCCATGGCCGGGTACTTCGCCCAGCGGTACGCCGAGCTGTACCGGCTGCACGGCCGGACTCTGCCCGCCGTCTGGGAGGACATCCCTCGGGCCTACGGCGGGCTGACACGATAGAAAGGAGCAATCGCATATGGCGGTGATGAAGGCGGTCAACGGCAAGGCGCCGGCCGGCGCGAAGGTGGGCGACACCATCGTGACCAACGGCGGGTCGTACCGCATCACGGGACAGAACGCCGACGGCAGCTGGAAGTCCACCAAGGTGGCGGAGGCGGGGCAGACGCCCCCCGCCGCGTCCGGCTCCGGCGGCGGCAAATCCACGTTCAGCGGGTCGGCCGCGGGGGTGACCACCAATACCCTCTCCCAGACGCAGATCCAGGCGCAGATGAACGCCAATTCCCAGGCGTGGCACCAGACCCAGGACAAGGCGGAGCGGGACCGGCTCCACGCGGAGAACGAGCGTCTGGCGGCGCAGCTGGGCGGCAGCGTCAGCTACGACGCGTCCACCGGCCGCTGGAGCGGCACCGCTGCCGCGCCCGAGGCGCCCAAGCTGCCGGGGACGACCGCAAGCAGCGCCCCGGTGACGGACAACCGGGCGTATCTGGAAGAGATGGCGGAGGCGTACCTCAAGGCCCAGAAGGAGGCTCTGAAGCAGGCCTACGAGGCCAATCAGTCCGACCTACAGGCAGAGCAGGCGCGGCTGGGGGCGGACTATCAGGCGGCGCGGACGCAGACGGCGGCGGACAGCGCCCTATCGCGCCGGCGCTTTCAGGAGACGGCGGCGGCCTACGGCCTGGGCAGCGGGACCATGGGCCAGGCGGAGCTGGCCTACGCCAGCCAGCTCCAGCAGAACCTGGGAAGCCTCCAGGCGGCAGAGCAGGCGGCCAACGCCGAGGCCCAGCGCCAGCGGACGCAGCTGGCGCAGCAGTACCGCAGCGCCCTGGTCCAGGCCCAGGAGGAAAACAACTACCGGCTGTTTGAAAAGCTGTACAACGAGGCGGTGCGGGTGGACGAGGCGCTGCGGCAGCAGAGCCAGTTCCAGGCAGGCCTTTCCATGCAGCTGTACCGCTCACAGCTGGACCAGTACAACGCCGACCGCGCCTACCAGTACAGCCGGGAGCGCGACGCCCGGGAGGACCTGCTGGGGGCGGCGGCCCTGGCGGCCAAGGGCGGGGATTACGGACTGTACGGGGACTACTACGGCTGGGACGCGTCGCAGGTGGCGCAGCTGAACCGGCTTTGGACGGAGGCCAACACCGTCAAGAGCGGCGGCGGGAAAAGCAGCGGCGGCGGTAAGAGCGGCGGCGGCGCGGCGGACGCCGGCGGCGGGTCGTATGAAAGCCCCTATGAGGCGCTGTACGGACAGGGCGTGCGGACCTACGAGGACGCCTATGCGGCGCTTTTGCAGGGGCAGTACAACAGCACCCAGGCGGACAAGCTGGCCAAAAACTTCGTGACGCTGCTGGCGCAGTGGGACGAGGTGCCCGACAGCAGCGCCCTGGGCGCGGAGGCGCAGCGGATTTTGCAGGGCTTCTTCCGGTATGGCATGACCGGCGCCGAGAAGAGCCGCGCCATCCGCGAGGCCAAGGCGCGCGGGACCATCACTGAGGCGGAGGCGGCGTATCTGCGCAAGGCCGCGGGCGTATAGAGCCGACAGGAAAGGCAGGACAAACCAGCGTGGTTTGTCCTGCCTTGTTCAGCTTTTTGCGCACATCACTCCTTAGGTGTGCGGCGAAAGACCAGCACCAGACCGGCGATGCCCGCCAGAAGGCCAAACAGGGAGAAGGGCAGGTCGCTGAGGCTGGAGAGCAGCATCCCGTTGATCTCCGGGCTGGCTGCGCACAGCAGGAGGCCGAAGAGAATGAGCGCAATGCCTTGGAAGGTGCTGTGGGTCATGGAGCTCACCTCCCTTCAGCGGGTCATTTTCTCCTGCTTGACCTTGTGGTCGATGACGTGGCGGGAGGCCAGCTCCTTTTGGACGTCCTCCACGGTGATGCCCTGCTGGACCATCAGGACCAGGGTGTGATAGCAGAGGTCGGCGATCTCATAGATGGTCTCGGCCCGGTCCTGGGCCTTGGCGGCGATGATGACCTCGGTACACTCCTCGCCCACCTTCTTGAGGATCTTATCCAAGCCCTTTTCAAAGAGATAGGTGGTGTAGGAGCCTTCGGGCAGGTCGCGCTTGCGGCCCTGGAGCAGCTGGCAGAGGCCCTGGAGGGAGAAGGTGCTTTGCTCCGGGCTGACGTAGAGCAGATTGTGGAAGCAGCTCTCCGCCCCGGTGTGGCAGGCGGGGCCGTCCTTGTTCACCAGCACCGTCAGGGCGTCCAGGTCGCAGTCCGCGGTGATGGAGACGATATGCTGGACGTTGCCGGAGGTCTCGCCCTTGCGCCAGAGCGTCTGGCGGGAGCGGCTCCAGAAGCAGGTCCGGCCCTCGCGCATGGAGATCTCCAGGCTCTCGCGGTTCATGTAGGCCAGGGTCAGGACCTGCCCGCTGGCAGCGTCGGCGACCACGGCGGGAATCAGGCCCTTTTCGTCAAATTTCAATTTTTCAATCGTTACCATTTGCAAAAAACCTCATAATCTGACAGGAATCTGGCGCTGGGCCAGTTGGCGCTTCAAATCGGGGATGGAGACCTCGCCGAAGTGGAAGATGGAGGCGGCGAGTCCCGCGTCCACCCGGGGCAGCGTCTCGAAAAGCGTGACAAAGTCCGCCGCGCCGCCGGCCCCGCCGGAGGCGATCACCGGGACGCCCACCGCCTCGGAAACCGCCCGGAGCATCTCCAGATCGAAGCCGGACTTGACGCCGTCGGTGTCGATGGAGTTGAGGACGATCTCGCCGGCCCCGTGGTCCACGCCATAGCGGACCCAGTCCAGCAGCTCCCGGCCCGTGTCCGCCCGTCCGCCCTTGGCGAACACGCGGAACTGTCCACCTACCCGTTTGGCGTCCACCGAGAGGACCACACACTGGTCGCCGTATCGTTTGGCGGCGGCTTCGATGAGATCGGGGTCGTCCAGGGCGCCGGAGTTGACGCTGACCTTGTCCGCGCCGCACTTGAGCACCCGGTCGAAGTCGGCCACCGTGCGGATGCCGCCGCCCACGGTCAGGGGGATGAAGATGGTGGAGGCCACCTCGGTGAGAATATCGGTAAACAGGGCGCGGCCCTCGCTGGAGGCGGTGATGTCGTAGAACACCAGCTCGTCCGCGCCGCTTTCGGAGTAGCGCCGCGCCAGGGACACCGGGGAATCCACATCCCGCAGGCCCTGGAAGTTGGCGCCCTTGACCACCCGGCCGTCCCGGACGTCCAGGCAGGGGATGATGCGCTTGGTGATCATGCCTCCACCTCCTGGATGGCCGCGGCCAGGTCGATGCCGCCGGTATAGAGGGCCTTCCCCAGGATGGCCCCGTAGAGGCCCAGGTCCTTGAGGGCCCGGATGTCCTCCAGGGTGGAGACGCCGCCGGAGGCCACGATGTCCAGCGAGAGGCGGGCGCTCAGGGCGCGGTAGAGCTGGAGATTGGTCCCGCCCAGAACGCCATCTCGGGAAATATCGGTACAGATGATGGTCCGGACGCCGGCGTCCTCCATTTTTTGACAGAAATCGAAGCATTTCCGGTCCGAAAGCTCCGTCCAGCCGCGGATGGCCACCAGGCCGTCGCGGACGTCAATGCCCACGGCGATCCTGTCGCCGTACCTGGCCGCCATGTCCGCCACGAAGCCCGGCTGGGTCACGGCGGCGGTGCCCAGGATGACGCGCATCACGCCGGCGTCCAGGTAGGCCCGGATCACGTCCTCAGAGCGGATGCCGCCGCCCACCTCCACCTGGAGCCCCGAGCGGGCCGCGACGGTGCGGACGGTCTCCAGATTGGGGGTCTTACCGGTTTTGGCGCCCTCCAGGTCCACCATGTGGAGGTACCTGGCCCCGGCGGCGCGGAAGCCCTGGGCCACCTGGAGGGGGTCCGGGCTGTAGACGGTCATTTTCTGATAGTCGCCCTGGTAGAGGCGGACGGCCTGGCCCTCATAGAGGTCGATGGCGGGAAACAGTTCCATAGCGCGCCTCCTCACAGCTCGCAGAATGCCCGGAGGATGGAGAGGCCCACGGGGCCGCTCTTTTCCGGGTGAAATTGACAGCCGAACACGTTTCCCAGGCCCACAGCGGCGGTCAGCTCCGCGCCGTACCCGGTGGTGGCGGTGACGGCGGGGCAGGGATGGGCGTAGTAGCTGTGGACGAAGTAGACGTGGTCCCCCTCCCGGAGGTCCCGGAAAATAGGGGAGCGGGGGCGGTCCGGGGGAAAATGCAGGGCGTTCCAGCCGATATGGGGCACCTTGAGGCCCGCGGGCAGCGCCGGGGCCATGGGCGACACGTCGCCGGGGATCAGGCCCAGGCCCCGGTGCTCGCCGTATTCAAAGCTGCGCTCCAGCAGCAGCTGCATCCCCAGGCACACGCCCAGCAGCGGTGTCCCGGCCTGCGCCGCCTCGATGACCACCCGGTCCAGGCCTGCGGCGCGCAGCTTCTCCGCCGCGTCGGCAAAGGCCCCCACGCCGGGGAGGATCAGATGGTCCGCCCGGCGCAGCGTGTCTGCGTCGGCGGTGACGGCCGCGTGCGCCCCCAGGTATTGCAGGGAGCTGCGCAGGGAAAAGAGGTTCCCCACGCCGTAGTCCACGATGGCGATCATTTACAAAACTCCTTTGGTGGAGGGGATTTCTCCGGCGGCGTCCGGGTCGATGGACACGGCCTGCCGCAGCGTCCGGGCCAGGGCCTTGAAGACGCCCTCCGCGATGTGGTGGCTGTTGCGCCCGGCCAGCTGCCGGACGTGGAGAGTGACGGCGGCCTCCCGGACCAGGGCCAGGAGGAATTCCTCCACCAGCTCGGTGTCAAAGGTCCCGATCTTCTCCGAGGGGAAGCTGAGGTCCGCGCACAGCATGGCCCGGCCCGAGAGGTCCGCGGCGCAGAGGATCAGTGCCTCGTCCATGGGCAGCGCCGCGTCGGCGTAGCGCCGGATGCCCCGGCGGTCCCCCAGGGCCTCCCGGAGGGCCGCGCCCAGGGCGATGCCGATGTCCTCCACGCTGTGGTGGTCGTCCACCTCCGTGTCGCCGCGGCAGGTAACGCGCAGGTCGAAGCGGCTGTGCTTGGCAAAGAGGGTGAGCATGTGGTCGAGAAAGCCTACGCCAGTGTCGATCCGGCTCTCGCCGGTGCCGTCCAGGTCCAGAGTCAGGGTGATATCGGTCTCGCCGGTCTTGCGGCGGCTGGTGCCAATGCGCATGACGGCCTCCTTTCAGCCCAGGATGGCGCGGACGGCGGCCAGCAGGGCCTCCATTTCATCCGGCGCGCCGATGGTGATGCGGACGTGGTTTTCGATTTTTGGGTCGGTGAAGTGGCGCACCAGGACGCCGCGATCCTTCAGCCTCCGGTACAGCTCGCCGCCGGGAATTGCGGGGGAGGAGGCCAGGAGGAAGTTGGCCCGGGAATCGGTGCAGGTGAAGCCCAGGTCCAGGAGGGCCTGCCGGGTCCTGGCCCGGGTCTCCCGGATGCGGCGGCAGTTCTCGTCGTAGTACGCCTGCTCTGCCAGGGCGGCAGCGCCGGCCAGCTGGGTCAGGCGGTTGAGGTTGTAGGGGTTGGTGGAAAATTTCAGCCGGTTCAGGTCCGCGATCAGCGCCGCCGGTCCGATGGCGAAGCCCAGCCGCGCGCCGGCCAGGGAGCGGGACTTGGAAAAGGTCTGGACCACCAGCAGGTTGTCGTACTGTCTCGTGAGCTCCACGGCGCTCTCCGCGCCGAAGTCCACATACGCCTCGTCGATGACCATCACATGGTCCGGATTGCTTTGGACGATGCGCTCGATGTCCGAAAGCGGCAGGGCCAGGCCTGTCTGGGCGTTGGGGTTGGCCAGGACCACGGTCCTGCCGGCGCTGCAGTAGTCCGCCGGGTCGATGGAGAGGTCCGGGCGCAGCGGCGGCGTCTCATAAGCCACGCCGTGGAGGGCGGCGTAGACCGGGTAGAAGCCGTAGGTCACCTCGGGGAACATTGCGCCGCCGTCGCAGAAGGCCAGGAAGCAGAAATTGAGGATATCGTCGGAGCCGTTGGAGAGAAAGACGTGTTCCGGCTCCACACCGTACTGCGCCGCCAGGGCCTGAGTCAGAATCCGGGCGTCCGGGTCGGAATAGAGGTTCAGTCTGGCGACCTCGGCGGTATTCACCGCCGCCAGGACGCCGGGGGAGGGCGGATAGGGGGATTCGTTGGTGTTCAGCTTGATATACGTCCGGTCCTGGGGCTGCTCGCCGGGGATGTACTCCTCCAGGCCGTCGAAGCGGCGGCTGAGATAGCGGCTCATCGGGATGCCTCCTCAAATCGGATCAGTGCCGCGCGGGCGTGGGCCTCCAAGCCCTCCTGCCGGGCGAACAGGGCAATGTCGGCGGCCATGGCCGCCAGGGCCGGGGCAGTGCAGTAGGAAAAGGCGGACTTTTTCACAAAGTCGTCCACCGTCAGGGGGCTGGAGAACCGGGCCGTGCCCATGGTGGGCAGGGTGTGGTTGGGGCCGGCCAGATAGTCTCCCAGGGACTCGGGGCAGAATTTGCCCAGGAAGATGGAGCCGGCGTTCCGGACGCGGCTGAGGCAGTCGAAGGGGTTCTCCACCGACAGCTCCAGGTGCTCCGGGGCAAGCTCGTTGGCGATCTCAATGGCCTGGTCAAGATTCTCAGCCACGATGATCCTGCCGTTCTGCTCCAGGGAGGCCCGGGCGATCTCCGCCCGGGGAAGAGAGGAGAGCTGCCGCTCCAGCTCCGCAGCCACGGCCCGGGCCAGGGGGGCGCTGTCGGTGACCAGGACGGCGGAGGCAAGCCGGTCGTGCTCGGCCTGGGACAGGAGATCCGCCGCCACAAAGCGGGGGTCGCACGTTCCGTCGGCCACCACCAGAATTTCGCTGGGGCCGGCGATCATGTCGATGGCCACCTGGCCGAACACCTGCCGCTTGGCCTCGGCCACATATGCGTTGCCGGGGCCGACGATCTTGTCCACCCGGGGCACCGACTCGGTGCCGTAGGCCAGGGCGGCCACCGCCTGGGCCCCGCCGGTCCGGAATATCCGGTCCACGCCGGCTACCTTGGCCGCGGCCAGGATGGCGGGATTCAGCCGCCCATTTGCGGCGGGCGTGGTCATGACGACCTCCGGCACGCCGGCCAGCTTGGCGGGGATGGCGTTCATCAGCACCGACGAGGGGTAGCTGGCCGTGCCGCCGGGAATGTAGAGGCCCACCCGGGCCAGAGGCGTCACCTTCTGACCCAGGACCATGCCGTCCTGCTCGGCCACCACGTAGCTGGTGCGGAGCTGGCGGCGGTGGTAGTCGCGGATGTTGGCGGCGGCGCGCTCCAGTACCGCCAGAAATTCCGGCTCCACCTGGGAGACCGACGCGTCGATCTCCGCCGGTGTGACCTCCAGGCGCTCCGGGGCCGCACCGTCAAATTCAGCCGCGTAGCGCAGCAGCGCCGCGTCGCCCTCCCGCCGCACGTCCGCGAGGATCGCCGAGACGGCCCGGGAGACGTCGGCGGCCGGCGCCTTTCGGGCGAAAATCTGGTCGTTCGGCACCTGGCCGCAGGTCAAAATTTCCATCATTTGCCATTCTCCTCCCGCAGCGCCCGCTGCTGGGCCAGACGGCCGCAGAGGGTGCGGATCTCTTCGGTTTTGAACTGAAAGCTGGTTTGGTTGGCAATCAGCCGCGCGCTCACCGGGGCCACGGTCTCCAGGGGGGCCAGGCCGTTCTCCCGCAGCGTCGCGCCGGTTTCCACGATGTCCACGATCACGTCCGAGAGGCCCAGGATCGGGGCCAGCTCAATGGAGCCGTTGAGGTGGATGATGTCGATCTCCCGGCTCTGCCCTGCGTAGTAGTCCCGGGCGATGCGGGAGAACTTGGTGGCCACCCGGAGGGTCCGGTCCGGGTCGTCGCGGAATCCGTCAGGGCCGGCCACAGCCATGCGGCACCGCCCCAGGCCCAGGTCCAAAAGCTCATAGACCGCCGGGACATACTCCATCAGGATGTCCTTCCCGGCCACGCCCACGTCCGCCGCGCCCCGCTCGACGTAGATGGCTACGTCCGAGGGCTTGACCCAGAAGTAGCGGACCGCGGCGTCGGGGGTCTCAAAGACCAGCCGGCGGCTTGCCTCGTGGATGGCGGGGCAGGCGTAGCCGGCCTTTTCAAAGAGGTCCAGCACCTGCTCGCCCAGCCGGCCCTTGGGCAGGGCCACGTCAATCGTCTGTTTCAAGGATCTCCAGCCCTCCCTTCCCCAGCCGCAGCAGCTGGCGGTATGCCACGGCGTCCGGGCGGCGGCGCTCGGCCCGGACGGTCTTGCCGGCGCTGCCCAGCAGCTCCACGGCCTGGAGGACCTGCCTGGGCTCCACGTCGCCGCCGTAGAGCACCAGCGCGTCCACCTGATACGCCGCCGGCGGCTGCAAACGCTCCAGCTGGTCCAGATACACCGCGAAGCCCACGGCCTGATTGTGCTTGCCCATCTTCTCCATCAGCCGGTCGTACCGCCCGCCGGAGAGAATGCCGGTGGGGATGCCATCCACAAAGCCCTGGAAAATGACGCCGTTGTAGTAGCGCATATCGTTGACGATGGAGAAGTCCAGCATCACCCGCTCCTCCAGCCCCGCCGCGCACAGCAGGCCCTGGAGCGTCCGCAGCTCCTCCAGGGCCGCGGCGGCCTGGGGGCGTTCGCTGAGGCCGGCCAGCGTCTCCAGGCAGGGGCCGAAGGGCCCGTGGAGCTGCGCCAGGGCCTGGAGCCGGGCGCAGTCCGCCTCCGGGATGGCGGCGGCGCGGCAGACGGCGTGCAGCTCATGGGGATTTTTCTCCCCGATGCACCGGAGCAGGGCGCCGCGGACCGCCGCCTCCGGCGCCAGCTCGTCCAGCAGCGCCGAGAGGAAGCCCAGGTGCGACAGGTCCAGCACCCACCGCGGGGAGATGACGGCCAGGCTCCGGGCGGCCAGGAGGATGACCTCGCCCATGGCGTAATCGTCCACCTGCCCGATGCACTCCAGGCCGGCCTGCATGATTTCCCGGAATCCGTCGGAGATCCGGGCAGCGCGGTAGACGGTCTCATTATAATAGAGCTTCTGAAGGGCCGGCTCGCCGTCCTTGGAATTCTTGATGATGGAGAGGGTGACGTCCGGCTTGAGGGCCAGCAGCCGCCCGGTGGTGTCGGTGAAGGTCAGCACCGAGTCGCTGACGAGGAAGCTCTTGTTGCGGGCGTAGAGGTCGTATTCCTCGAACCGGTTGACCTTGTATTGGCGGTAGCCGTACTTGCGGTAGAGGGCGCGCAGGCTGAAAATGGCCTGCTCATCCCGCCGCAGGACGGGGGACAGTTCTTCCATAGTGGGAAACTCCTTGCAATGGCGGAGGAACTCCGCCGGATGGTGGTATCATAGCACAGTTCTGCAAATTAGTCAACTAAATCGCTAACGAACTGCCGAGTGAAAATATCGGGAAAGCTGTGCAGGATACACAAACCCCATTGTACCGCACCGGGCGGGGAAAAGCAAGGTGCGGGGGAAATGGAAAGTTCAAAATTTGTTTTGGATTCGTTCATAATCCATTCAAATTTATCCGTTAGACTGTAAGTGTCAAAGGGAACCGGGAAGCACCGGCCCGCGGGAGTCCCGCGGGGAGCCGACGGTGCGCTGAACCCAGACTCTTGACTTCATCTTATTCTCCTCTTTTCTCTTTCTTCAAAAATATACCGCCCAGGGCTTCGGCCCTGGGCGGTATATTTTCAGGCGCTTCCGCCTCGGCGGGCCCGGTCAGTCCTTGCGCTCCAGCCGGACGGCTTTGGCGTAGAAGGTGCCCTCGGGCATTTTGCAGGCGTCGGCGGCCTGGCGGAGGGTCATTTTTTTGCTGCGCCAATCCTGGTGGACCTCATGGAAGTTGGCGGGAAGCGGCCGGGCCGGACGGCCGAACTTGACGCCCCGGGCCTTGGCGGCGGCGATGCCCTCGGCCTGGCGTGCGCGGATGTTCACCCGCTCGTTCTCCGCCACGAAGGAGAGCACCTGCAGGACGATGTCGCTGAGGAACGTCCCCATCAGGTCCTTGCCTCGCCGCGTGTCCAGCAGCGGCATATCCAGCACCACAATGTCCACGCCCCGCTCCTTGGTGAGCAGACGCCACTGCTCGAGGATCTCCTCGTAGTTGCGTCCCAGGCGGTCGATGCTCTTGACGAAGAGCAGATCGTCCTTCTTCATGCGCCGGACCATCCGCTGATAGGCCGGGCGGGCGAAGTCCTTGCCGGACTGCTTGTCCATGTACAGATTCTGTTCCGCGATCCCCGCCTCGTGCAGCGCGACGACTTGCCGGTCCTCGTTCTGTTCCCGGCTGGATACGCGGATGTAGCCGTAGATCATGTCGATTCCCCTCCTGCTTTATCTGTTATATAGAAGAGGAAGTGTCAACCATCTTGCAATTTCGCACGGCACTTGGTATAATTTTTCCCAGGAGGAGGCGAGGCCATGAAAACAAAGGCATTACGGGTCTTGAGCTGGGTGCTGCTGGCGGTGGCCGCGGTGGGCCTGGTGGTGATCGTGCGGCAGAAGATGGGCCTGGAGACCGGCGCCAAGGCCTACGACGAGGCGGCCCGTCTGGCCGGCTTCGCGCCCGCCCAGGCGGCGGACGCGCCGGAGGACACGCCCGCGCCCTCCGTCACCCGGCCGCAGCTGATGGAGGAGGACGCGGGCCCCGCGGCCGAGACGCCCCGCGAGCTGCCCGAGGAGGCCAGGCACCTGGAAAATCTGGACCTGCCGGCCCTGCGGGCGGTCAATGAACAGGTCTGCGGGTGGATCGAGATCCCCGGAACGCCCCTGTCCTACCCGCTGGTGCAGGGAGAGGACAACCAGTATTACCTGACCCACACCTGGACCTTTGAATACAGCCCCATGGGGGCGATCTACTTCGAGTGCACCAACCAGCCGGACCTCTCGGACTTCCACACGCTGATCTACGGCCACCGGATGATGGACGACACCTCCATGTTCAGCAGCCTCAAGGAGTACAAGAGCCTGGACTACTGGCAGAAGCACCCCAGCGTGTATCTGGCCATGGAGGACGGGGTGCACCAGTACGACATCTTCTCGGCCCACCAGGTGCGCACCACGGAGATGGTCTACCGGCTGGATGTGGCGGATATGAAGGAGGATTTTTACCTCTACTGCATTGAAAACTCCGACATCCAGACCGGCGTGATGCCCCAGCGGGGCGACCAGATCCTGACGCTCTCCACCTGCGCCAACCTAGGTAGCTCCGTCCGCTGGGTGGTCCACGCGATCCGGCGCTACTAAGAACCTGTATGCACAACTGTCCACAGCCGGCAGGCCGGGGCTTTGGCCGCCCTGCCGCGTTAAAAAATCTTGAAATACATCCAGTATTCCTGCAATTTTTTGCCTTGCAGGACGGCTGAATCCCTCGTCCTGCTGGCCGCGTCCGGTTATGAATACAGGTTCAAAAACAATCCACGACACAGCGCGGCGGTCCAAAGTCCCCTCGGTGGGAGCTTCAGACCGCCGCGCCGGCTCTTTTTTACGCGATGGCGCCCGGCTCACGCCTCCCCGCGCCGGCGCAGGTGCGCCTCGATCTCGGTCAGCTGCTCCGGGGTGTTGACGCCCAGGACCTGCTCGCCCAGGACGGCGCGGCAGACCTGCACCTTCCCGCCGGCCTGCTGGATCAGCGCCGGCACGTCGGTGAGGTAGTATTCCTGCTGCGCGTTGTGGTTCTCCAGCCGGCTGAGGCCGTCCAGCAGGGCCGGGGCGTCGAAGGCGTAGATGCCTGCGTTGATGTCCCGGATAGCCCGCTGGGCGTCGGTGCAGTCCTTCTCCTCCACGATGCCGATCAGGGACTCGTCCGGGCCGGTGAGGACCCGTCCGTAGCCCGTGGGGTCCTCCGTATCCGCGCCGGCCAGGAGGGTGCACTGGGCCTTTGACGCCGCGTGGCGGCGCAGCAGCTCCTGATAGACCTCCCGCCGCAGCAGCGGGATGTCGCCGTAGGCCACCAGCACTGTGCCCCGGAAGCCCTCCAGGAGGGGCCGCGCAGCGCTGACGGCATGGCCGGTGCCCAGCTGCGGCTCCTGCAGGGCTGTGGGGTAGGCCGGGAAGGCGGCCTCCACGGCCTCGTGCATGTAGCCCACCACCAGGATGACGTCCTCCGGCGGCAGGAAATCCAGCTGCCGCAGCACATGGTGCAGCAGCGGCCTGCCGCAGGCCAGGCGCAGGACCTTGGGGCTGTGGCAGGTTTCGGACTGCATCCTGGTGCCCTTGCCGGCGGCCAGGACAACGGCTTTGATCTGGGACATGGGCGCTCTCCTCCTGTACTTACAATTGGTCCTCGACGAAGCGGGCCAGCTCGGCCACGGTGGTGCTGCCGGTCACGAAGTCCTCGGGCACAGAGACGCCCAGCTCCTCCTCAATGCCCATGAGCACCTCGGCCAGGTCCGCCGGGCCGCACTCCAGGTCCTGGAGAATGACGGTGCCCTTGCGGATGCGCGCCTCGTCGCAGCTGAGGCATTGGGACAGCATTTCACAAATCGTTTCATATACCATGATGGATCCCTCCGGGAAAGATAGTATGGCATAAGTAAGTATAGGCAGTTTGCGCCCGGTTTTCAAGCCTTGTGCGTGTGGATTTCCACCGAAAATTTTCGCCGGATTTTGGTTATTTTCCCGGATATTGGCACAAAGCCGCCCTCCGGACGCCCTTTGCGGGCGGAATGGGCCATTTGGGGTGTTGACCTGTGTCGTTCCTTGCCATATAATAGCACGGAAACTGTATTTTTGGGAGTCAGAAATATGCAAAAGAAATCAAACGGCAATCCCCCGCAGGTCGCCAGCAGCGACCGGCTGGGCAGCATGCCCGTGGGGCGGCTGCTCTTCACCATGGCCGCGCCGATGATCGTTTCCATGATTATCCAGGCGTTCTACAACATCATCGACAGCATCTATGTCTCCCAGATCAGCGAGAACGCCCTCACCGCCGTCTCGCTGGTGTTCCCGCTGCAAACGCTGATGATCGCGGTCTGCACGGGTCTGGGGGTGGGCATGAACGCCTCCCTCTCCCGCAGCCTCGGCGAGGGCGACGCCCCCCGGGCCAACCGCATCGCCCTCAACGCGCTGTTTCTCATTCTGATCTCGGTAGTGGTCTTTACTCTGGTGGGCCTCCTGGGGGCGCGGGCGTTTCTCTCCACCCAGACCGACATCGATGAGATCGTGGACGGCGGCACGACGTATCTTACCATCTGCATGGGCCTGTGCGTGTTTCTCTTCTTCGAGATCACCTTCGAGCGTCTGCTCCAGGCCACGGGCCGCACCCTGGACACCATGATCTCCCAGGGCGTGGGCGCCATCCTCAATATCATCTTTGATCCCATCCTGATCTTCGGCCGCTATGGCTTCCCGGAGATGGGCATCGCCGGCGCGGCGGTGGCCACGGTGTTCGGGCAGGCCGTGGCCTGCGTCCTGGCCATCGTGTTCCATCAGGCGAAGAACAAGGAGATTCGTCTCAAATTCCGCGGCTTCCGCCCCAGCTGGGAGCTGTGCCGGGTGGTGCTGGCCATCGGCGTGCCGTCCATCCTGATGCAGGCCATCGGCTCGGTGATGTGTTTTGGCATGAACCAGATCCTCCTGTCCTTCGTCTCCACCGCCGCAGCGGTGTTCGGCGTCTACTTCAAGCTCCAGAGCATGGTGTTCATGCCGGTGTTCGGCCTGAACAACGGCATGGTGCCGATTATTGCCTATAACTACGGCGCGCGGCGCAAGGACCGGATGCTGAAGACCATCCGGCTCTCGGCGGTGACGGCGGTGGTGATGATGCTGGCGGGACTGGCGGTGATGCAGGCCGCGCCGGAGACCATGCTGCGCCTGTTCAACGCCGACGACAATATGCTGGATATCGGCGTACCGGCGCTGCAGACGCTGAGCATCAGTTTTCTGTTCGCGGGCTTTGGCATCGTGATCTCGTCGGTGTTCCAGGCGCTGGGGAACGGCGTGTACAGCCTGATTATCTCCTTTGTCCGGCAGGTGATCGTGCTGCTGCCGGCGGCGTACCTGCTGTCCCTGAGCGGCCGGGTGGAGCTGGTCTGGTGGGCCTTCCCCATCGCGGAGGTGGCGTCGGTGGTGTGCTGCCTCGTGTTCCTCGCGCGGGTCAACCGGCGTATTCTGAAGCCGATGGACGAGGCACAGCGCCGATGATAGGCAAAAAAGCCCCGGCCAGACGGTTGTGCGTACAGGTTCTAAAATCAATAGCTTTGTAAGGACCGCGGAAAACGGGGCGGTGCGGACAGCGGGCGATGTCGGTTCAGACATCGCCCGCTGTCCGCGCCGGTAAAGCCCTGCGTTTCCCAGGCTTTTTCATTTGGAAATCCCTCACTTGATGCCCACGGCCTGCCGGGAGAGATCCAGGAGGACCTTCGTCCCCCGGCCGGGAGCGGACTCGAGGGCGATGCGGTGGCCCAGCATATCCATGGTCCGTTTGCACAGGGCTAAGCCGATGCCGGTGGCCCGCTGGTCCAGACGGCCCGCTGCGCCGGTGTAGCCCCACTCAAACACCCGCGGCAGGTCCTCCGGCGGGATGCCGATGCCGGTGTCCGTGACGGTCAGCGTCGCCTCGTCCTGGAAGTCCAGGCGCACGCTGCCGCCGGCGGGGGTGTACTTCACCGCGTTGGTCAGCACCTGCTCCAGCACGAAGCCCAGCCACTTCCCGTCGGTCAGCACCGCCCGGTCCAGGTCCCCCAGCACCGGGCGGATCTGCTTGCCGATGAACAGCGGCGAGAGCCGCCGCACGGCCCCGCGCACCAGCGCGCCGGCGTCGCAGCGGCGGAAGGCCAGATCATTCTCCGCCGCCTCCAGGCGCTGGTACTGAAGGGCCATGTCCACATACTGCTCCAGCCTGAGGACCTCCCGGCCCATGGCCTCCGCGTCCGGCGTCTCGTCCCGCAGTAGCAGGGACAAAGCCGCCAGCGGCGTCTTGACCTGGTGGGACCACTGGGTATAATAGAGCCGCGCCCGGGCGGCGGCTTCGGCGGCGGCGGCGGCCTCCCGGCGGCGCCGCTGCTCCACGGCCCCGGTCAGGGCCAGGGCCTGGGCGAGCAGCGGGTCGGAGACCTGGGGCAGCTCCCCGGAGAAGCGGCCGGCCAGCTCCGTCAGGTGGGAAAGCTCCCAGAAGCGCCGCCGGTAGGCATGGAAGTCCAGCGCCGCCGCCACGGCGGTCACGCTCCCCACCACGATGAGCGTATAGACCGCGGGGCCGGATTCGGCGTAGTAAAGCCCGTAGAGCGCCCAGAGGAGCGCCGCGCACACCGCGATGAGCAAGGCGGCCCAGCGGCGGCTTTTGAGATAGCGGCCCAGCATCCTCATGTCTCGCACCGGGTCAGGTAGCCCTCTCCCTTCCGGGTGACGATGAAGTCCCGGAGGCCCAGGCCCTCCAGCTTTTTCCGCAGGCGGGCGACGTTGACGGTGAGGGTATTGTCGTCGATGAAGTCCTCGCGGTCCCAGAGGGCGCGGATGAGGGCCTCGCGGCGGACGGTGCACCCGGGGCGCTCCATGAGGCGCTGCAAAATCTGGGCCTCGTTCCGGGTCAGCTCCAGCGTCTGTCCGTTCCATTCCACGCTGCCGTCTCCCAGCCGCAGCGTCACGCCGCCGCAGGTAAGGCTCGCCCCCTCGGCCCCGAAGCCGTAGGCCCGGCGGAGGAGGGCGCGGATTTTTGCGGTCAGCACCTCCATGCGGAAGGGCTTGGCCACATAGTCGTCGGCCCCCAGCTGGATGGCCATGATGAGGTTCATGTCGTCCGCCGCCGAGGAGAGGAAGAGGATGGGCGCGTGGGAGCGTTTTCGGATTTCGGCGCACCAGTGGTAGCCGTTGAAGCAGGGGAGCGCCACGTCCAGCAGCACCAGATGGGGTGCGTAGTCCTCAAAGGCCGAGAGCACGTCGGCAAAGTCCTCGGTCCGCCGCGCCGCCCAGCCCCACTGTCCCAGCTGCCGCTCCAGAGCCTGGGCGATGACCGGGTCGTCCTCCACGATGAGAATCTTATACAAAGACCGTCCCTCCCTTCCCGGCTATGATACCACAGCGCGGCCCTGGGCGCAAACATTCTTACAAAAATGTAAGAAAGCCCAGGGAAAACGTAAGGAAAACTTATGGCACCGCCCGCGGCGGCGCAGTATACTGGAGGTGCAAACCAACCAAAGCAAGGAGACGAGGCATATGGCACTTCTGGAAGTGGAACACCTGAAAAAAATCTACGCCACCCGCTTCGGCGGCCAGCCGGTGCGGGCGCTGGACGACGTGAGCTTCACGGTGGAGTCCGGCGAGTTCGCGGCCATCATGGGCGAGTCCGGCTCCGGCAAGACCACCCTTTTGAACATCCTGGCCGCCCTGGACCGCCCCACCGACGGGCGGGTGGTCCTGGACGGCCGGGACCTGGGGGCCGTGCCCGAGCAGCAGATGGCCGCCTACCGGCGGGAGAACCTGGGCTTTGTGTTCCAGGACTTCAATCTGCTGGACACCTTTACCCTCCGTGACAATATCTTTCTGCCCCTGGTGCTCTCGGGCCGGCGCTACGGGGAGATGGAGGGAAGGCTCGGCCCCATCGCCCGGGACCTGGGCATCGCGGAGCTGCTGGACAAGTACCCCTACGAGGTCTCCGGCGGGCAGAAGCAGCGCGCCGCTGTGGCCCGTGCCCTGATCGCCGGCCCGCGGCTCATCCTGGCCGACGAGCCCACCGGCGCGCTGGACTCCAAGGCCTCTGACGCCCTGCTGGACGTGTTCGGCAGCATCAACCAGGCCGGCCAGACCATCCTGATGGTCACCCACTCGGTCCGCGCCGCCAGCCGCGCGGGCAGGGTCCTCTTCATCAAGGACGGCATCGTCTATCACCAGCTCTACCGCGGGCCGCAGTCGGACCAGCAGTTCTACGAGACCATCTCCGACGCCCTGACGGTGCTGGCCGCGGGAGGGATGCGCCGTGGGTAAGAGACTGTTCTACCCCCGCCTGGCCGCCGCCAACCTCCGCAAGAACCACAGCGTCTACCGCCCCTATATCCTGGCGGTGGTGCTGCTCTCGGCCATGTACTACTGCCTCCATTCCATCTCCGCCATGGTGGGAAGCAGCGGGGCCGGCGGCAGCTGGCAGATGGCGGCGCTTCTGAGCATGAGCGCGTGGCTCATCGGCTTTTTCTCCCTTCTGGTGCTGTTTTACGCCAACAGCTTCGTCATCAAGCGCCGCGCCCGGGAATTCGGCCTCTACAGCATCCTGGGCATGGAAAAGCGCCACATCTGCCGCGTCATGGTGTGGGAGGTGCTGCTGGTGGGCGCCGGCGGCGTGCTGGCGGGGATGGCGCTGGGGGCGCTGTTCTCCCAGGCGTTTCTGCTGGTGCTGCAAAGGCTGGCGGCGGTGGCGGTGCAGCTGACCTTCCGCATCCCGCTGGGCGCGGTGGGGTCCACCGCGGCGCTCTTCGCCGGGGTCTTTGCCCTGGTGCTGGTCTACGACGTCATCGCCGTGCTGCGCAGCCGCCCCATTGAGCTGCTGCGCAGCGCCCGGCAGGGCGAGCGGGAGCCCAAGGCCCGCTGGCTCCTGGCCCTGGCGGGCCTCGCGGCCCTGGGCGGCGGCTACTGTATGGCCCTGCGGGTGGACCGGCCGGGGGACGCGCTGCTGGCCTTCTTCCCGGCGGTGTTCCTGGTGATCGTGGGGACCTACTGTCTCTTCATCGCCGGGTCTGTCTCGATCTTGAAGCTCCTGCGGAAGAACAAGGGCTTTTACTACCGCCCGCGGAACTTCATCTCGGTCTCCACGCTGCTCTACCGCATGAAGCAGAACGCGGCGGGCCTGGCCAGCATCTGCATCCTCTCCACCTGCGTGCTGGTGACGGTCTCCTCCACGCTGTCTCTGTTCCTGGGCGAGGAGGATTCCCTCCGGCGGATGTACCCCCGGATGGTCAACGTCGAATGCGTTCTGGAGGAGGAAGGCAGCCTGGACGCCGTGGCCGACGCGGCCTGGGGCTATACCGCGGCCTGCGGCGGGGAAATTCAGGATCTGGCAACGTACCGCGTCCTTCAGTGCCCGGCCAGCGCCCTGGGCGGCGGCGTCTACGAGACCACGGACTACTACGGCACCGACTCCATCGAAATTCTGGCCCTGCCGCTTTCGGATTACAACCTCTGCGCCGGGACATCGCTGACGCTCTCGCCGGAGGAGGTGCTGGTCTGCGCCGGGAGCTGGCCGGACGTGGCGGCGGTGCAGCTGGACGGCTGGGTCTACGGCGTGGCGGGAGTCCTGGAGGAGGCGCCGGATTTCCTGGCCGGGGTCATCGGGGACCGGCTGGTGCTGGTGGTAGCCGACGGCGAGGCCCTGACGCAGCTGCGGGACCGCAGCGCCATGACCGCCGGGCTTCAGCGGGACATCCAGGGCTGCTGCCTGTTCGACATCCGCGGCATCGCGGACCCGGAGGCCTACTACGCCGGCATCGCCCGGGAGCTGACGGACAACCATCCGGTCCAGGCGGTGCGGTGCCGGGACCTGGACCGGGGTGAATTCTATGAAATTTACGGAACGCTGCTGTTTGTGGGGGTGTTCTTCGCGGCGCTGTTCGTCATTGCGGTGGTGCTCATCATTTATTACAAGCAGGTGACCGAGGGCTTTGACGACCATGACCGCTTTCGCATCCTGCGCAACGTGGGCATGAGCGATCGGGAGATCCGGAAGGTGATCTCCAAGCAGGTGCTGCTGGTGTTCTACCTGCCCCTGGCGGCGGCGATGGTGCATATCGCGGTGGCGTTCCCGGTGCTCTGCCGGATTTTGCAGGCGTTTCAGCTCTATAACACGCGTCTGTTTCTCCTGTGCACCGCGGGGACGGCGGGGCTGTTTGTGGCTTTCTACTTCCTGACCTACAGGCTGACGGCGCGGACCTATTATAGGATCGTCCACGTCTAGGCAGAACTCGAGCCGGGACCGCGCGGTCCCGGCCCTGGTTTTCCCTTGACAAGGCGGCGGAAATCAGGTATATGAAGCATAGAAAGGGGGCTGCTGTCTGCCGTGCTGGCAGCGCTGAAAGATATTTCTTTCCCGCTGTCCGGAATAACACAAAAAAACGCCGGAATACAAGGAAAAAAGTGCGTCCATGGGGCGCACTTTTGATTTTATTCCGAATCCGCCGGCCGTTTGCCCCGTCTCCGTCTGCGGCGGCGCTTGGAGGGAGCGGCCAGGGTGCGCTCATACGTCTTGGCTGCCTCGGAGTCGCCCTCGTAGAGCAGCTTGCTCACCCGGTAGGTCCCGTCCGGCTCCGGCTGCAGGCGCAGGCGCAGCAGGTACTTGCCGTGCTGCGGGCAGCTGGCCATGGTCATATACCGCCGCCCCGGCTGGGAGATCCACTTGCCCGCGGTCATCGCCGCGCCGCACTGGGGACAGACGTTCTCCGCGCCGCCCAGGCGTGCCATGGCCTCCCGCTTGTCCTTCAGGCCGTGGTAGACCTGCCGCGACACACACCCGGGCAGCTCCGCGCCGTGGAGGCCGTTCTCGTGGGAGCGGACCGCGCTGTCATACTCGCGCATCCCCCGTACCAGGTCCAGCCGCGCGCAGATGAGCGCCGTGTGATAGGCGTCGCCCAGTGCGTCGTGGGCGGGGCGGCTGGGGGCGATGTCCAGTATCTCCATAGCCGTGGTCAACGCCCGCTGGTTGGACCCGCCGTCGGTCTGGGCGTTGAAGATCATCTGGGCGTTGTACCACCGCTGCACCCATTCCGTGGGCAGCTGATGGATGGCCAGATTCTCCCGCAGGATGGAGATGTCGTCAAACCCCCAGGTCAAAAACACCACGTCCTCCCCGCACCAGGCGCGGAAGCGCGCCATAGCCTCGGGAAAGGGGATGCCCTCGGCCTTGAGCCGGGCCTCCTTGATGCCGGTGAGGCTGCTGACCTTCTTGTTGAGCTTTTTGTAGAAGTGGGACCGGACCAGCACCTGGAATTCATCCGCCACAGTCCGGTCCTCCAGCACGCGCACCGCGCCCAGCTGGATGATCTCGCCGTGGATGGGCAGCGCCAGGCGCGCCGCCGCCGAACCGGGCCACGCCTGATTCCACTCCATATCCAGAACGATATAATTCATAGGAGATTCTCCTTAAAAAAAGAACCCTCGGACTCCAGGGGCAAACACGGATTGCCGGCACGCGGAACGGAAATGCTCCGGCGCGCCTGCCCCTGTTGATCGATGGCACTACCATCATAACACATTTTCTCCGGCGGCGCAACGCGCGAACCGTTGCAAATCCCAAAAAAATCTGCTATAATCGTAAAAAAATTCGGATTTTGGAGGCAGTATCTTGAGATTACAGGAACTAGCTCCCGGGGTTTTCAGAATTCCGGGCAGTGTCTGGGGCGGACTTCTGGTGCGCGGCGGCTTTGCGCTGCTGCTGGACGCGCCGGAGACGCCGCCGGACGCGCCCCTCTGGGACCTGCTTCGGGAGGCCGGCGTCCACACGGTGGAGGGCGTCCTTCTGACCCAGCACCGCCGCGCTCACAGCGGGGGGCTTGCCCAGTGGCGGGGAGACCTGCCGCCGGTCCATGCTACGGAGGCCGAGGCGGCGCTGCTGCGCCGGGCAGACCGGGTCTGGACCACTGGGGCGGGACGCTACCACGGCTACGCCTGCATCCCCGACCGCTTTTCGCCCCTGGAGGCCGTCCCGGCCCTGGGGGACCTCCGGGACGGCGAGGCTGTCGTCTGGCGGGGCATGACCATCACGCCGGTGGTGTTCTCGGCCCTCTCCCATGGAGACTGTGCCCTTGTGGTGGAAGCCGGCGGCGTCAAAATCGCTTTCTGCGGCGCGCTGGCCATGGCCGGCGGCAAAATCCACGACCTCTGCAGCTTCCAGAAGGCCCTGCCGGGTATGATGGGCTACCACGGCTTCCTGGGCGGCCTCCCGGCCTGGGTGGAGGGGACGCGGCGGCTGCTGGCCCTGAGTCCGGACCTGCTCAGCCCCGCCTGCGGCCCCGCGGAGGACGACCCCGCCGGGTGCCTGAGCCTGCTGGAAGGGCGGCTGCGGGACTACGCGGCGGCGTACACGGATATCAGCGCCGTGCGCTACTACTTCCCAGAGGAATTCCACCGGGGCTTTGAGGTCCCCCTGGGCCTGACGCCCCCGGACGCCCGCGCGCCGCTCTCGGAGCATCCCGCGTGGCTCTCCCGCATTGGCGAGACCACGTCGTACCTGCTCCGCGCCCCGTCGGGTCGGGCGATTCTCATTGATGCGGGGGATCTGGAGGCGGTGGAGACGGTGCAGGCCATGCTCTCCGGCGGGCGGCTCACGGCCCTGGACGCCTGCTGGATCACCCACGCCCATGACGACCACCTCAACGCGCTCTGGGCGCTGACGTCCCGCTTCGACTGCGACCTCTGGACCACCGCGGCGGTGGCCGAGGTGTGCGAGCGGCCCTGGGCCTGGTTCCTCCCGGCGCTGCCGGACTGCTGTGCCAAGCCGCGGGTGCGCCGGGACGGAGAGACGTGGCAGTGGGAGGGCTTTACCCTGACGGCCCTGCACTTTCCCGGCCAGTGCGTCTGCCACGCGGGGCTTTTGGTGGAGCGGGACGGACAAAGGGTTCTCCTCTGCGGCGACAGCTTCGCCCCCACGGGGCTGGACGACTACTGTGCCGACAACCGCAACCTCCCCGGCTCCGGGCGGGGCTACCGGCGGTGTGTGGAGCTGCTGCGGCGCTATGGCGTGGAGCAGCTGGTCAATGAGCACCAGAGCGAGCCGTTCCGCTATACCGGGGACTACCTCCGCTTCCTGGAGGCCGGCATGGACCGGCGGGACGCGCTGCTGGCAGAGCTTCTGCCGGACGACATCGGCCTGGGGCTGGACAGCCAGTGGCTGCGCGTCTTTCCGCTGGAGCAGACCGCCGTCCGCGGCGCGGTGCTGCGCCTGAGCCTCCAGCTGACCGGCCACGGCGTCCACACGGTCCGTGCCTGCCCCCGTCTGCCCTGGGGCGGTACGGCGGAGCTGCGGGGCGAGACCCACGGCCTCACCGCCGGCACTGTGACCGAGGCCCCGGCCGACGTCTGGCTCCACGCCGACATCCCCCTGCCGCCGGACCTCACAGGCTGCTTCCGCATTCCCATCGACTGCTGGCTGGACGGGCGGTATCTGGGGTCGTATCTGGCGTGGACGCTGGATATTTTGGATGATTGCTTTGCAAGAACCAGCAAAACCTTGTGAAACAGCGCAATATGCCGGATTTCCTGACAACAGACTACCCGATTACTGCGAATTTACTGCCAGGGGATGAGCTTTGATATCTTCTTCACAATAGCCAGCACGCACTGTAACGCTAGGCTGCATTTCAGACCATACCCACAAACACCAGCAGCTGTAAAGTAGGGGATGCCCTCATGAAGAGGGCACCCCCGATCAGAATAGTTCACCTCAAATTTGAGGGCAATGCTCACTGCCTCGCTGCTCCCTGAGAAACTTTGCCGTAATTTTGCTGGACATAGCGATTCAGAGCGGCGGCAGTTGTACCGCAATCCTGCATCAGCTTTTCCAGATAGGCAATCTGCTTCTGGCTGGCGGCTCTGTCCGTCCTCGGCTGCTGACAGGCAGGGCCTTTCCCGTTGGGCTGTTCAGGCTCTATGTTCATGTCCTCCACATCCTGTGTAAACCGTGCGGACAGACAGGCCACATTCAGAACAGCATCCACCAGCGCCCGCTTCTTCGCCATTTTCAGCGCCGTTGTAGTCAATCAGGCCCAGATAATTCATGATTTTCTCGGCCCCAGGCTTCAACAGGGACGGCTTGGTGCAGCGGGGGATGATACCATAGTCCACGCCAGCGACAAGGACGGCATCAATGCAGCGGCTCATTTCGCTGCCAAAGGTGGAAGCTTCTTCCACGCTCAACCTCCTTGCCGCAGTAGCCGTAACAGGCTCGGTGACGGGCTGGAACTCGCTGCTTTCAGCAGAAGTACATCAGGTTCTTTGGGATGCTCCGCCCGGCCCTCTGGATAGCCGCCTGAACAGCGGGGATAGGCTCAACGGTTCCCATCTTCTGCTCCAACAGAGCTTTCAGGTCAATCGTTGCCATAATCAAAATCCTCCTTCTGAATCAGCGCACCGTGAAGCGGCGGCTGGTAGTGGCTTTGGTGTACTTCTTGACGATTTCAGGCTCCTTCGCTTTCAGGGCGGTAGTGTCGAGCCGCTCAGTGGTGACGGGCTTCCAGCCTACGGTATGGCCCTCAATCTGGCCCTTCTCATGGTCGCCCAACATCTCTTTCAGATGGTTCGCTGCGGCCTGTTTCCGTGCCTTTGCGCTGTCCTCTTCGGCAGCGGCGCAATGTATTCATCCATGAATCCAAGGGCCTCCTGCGGCAGCGTCCGAACCGCCAATATCAGGACGGATATTGTTCTGAACCATAATCCGGAACTGCTCTTCCAACGCAATCAACTTCTGCTGGATACCCTCGTCAGCGTCAACCTCACAGAGCTTGAAGGTGTTGCCGCCGATCAGAACAGCTACATATGCCATTGGAACGCCAGTCACCGCCAAATAGTGCTGCACCTGGGTTTCGTAGTAGACAGGGATGCCATTCTCCCATTCGCCGCGCCTGTGCACGCCGGCGGTTTTAACTTCCAGAATGGCAGGGTTCCCGTTATCGTCCTCGGTCAAACCATCAATGTTCGCCAGCCTATAGGTGTGCTTTGGATGCTGCAACATGTCCTTGACCTCCACCACACGGCCCATAATGTCCAGCAGATGGATGTTGCTAAACTTGAAATTATACCTTTTGCTCATAATGAAACCTCCTAAAAATATTTTAAGGCAGGGGCTTTACTGGCCCCCGCTTTCTTGATAAATGTGCGCTTACTCGTCTTTCAAATCGACAAAAGCGGCGATACCAGCGGAAGCCAGATTTGACAGGATAGCCGATGTAACTTTCTGGACCGTGTCCGCAACGGCTTTCAGCTCGTTCTTGTCCGTAAGCCGGCTTTTGATGTAGCCCGTGGAGCAGCGGGGGGTGTCCAGCCCCAGTCTCATGTCCTGCCCGGTATTGCCAGTCAGCCCCTTGACCAGCACGGGCAACTGTTCATCCGAACCGTCCGTGTCGGCGATGTCAAAAACATACGTCAGCTTGAAGCCCGTAACGACTTTCTTCGTCACCTTCTCGGCCTCTGCGTCCTGATACTCGGCCTTGTTTTCAGGCTCGGTAAACTCTTCGACCTTCTTGATGCAGGGAGCGAGGATAGCGAGGCCCTTTGCGCCCTTCTTCACATAGCGGCCCAACTGGTTCCATGCTTTGAACCCCTTGACGTAGCTGGCCTGGGGGTTCTGGGCGTAGATCAGCAGCGTATTCCTAGCGGAATAGTTATAGAATTTACTAGAAAACGACAGGAACGCCAGCCAGTCAGCGTCCGTGTTGATGTTCTCAACCGCATTGTCAATACGGTCAAGAGCGGCCTGAATCTTCTCCTGATTAGAGCTTTTGGACTTGTTGTACATGATGTACCTCCTTCATTTTTGTACGCTGCTGCCTGAAAATCGGCAAAAAATAAGGCCCTGCGGGAATGTGAATCCCACAGGGCCTTGCAGCGTGTTTGTTGATGCTAACCGTCGGGCAGTTTTATGACGTACCCAGGTCACAGCTACTATAAGTGTGTTGAAACTGTTAGAGTTTTTATCATCCTCCCTCATATGTACCTGTCAGCTCTCCATGAACTTCCAGCCGATGGGGAGGCAGCGATACATGGTCTTGTCAATGGCAATCACATCCCCAACGCTCATGGAGTAGTTGAGGCTGTACCTGTACTCTTTCTGATTGAACAGGATGAAGCACTTGTCCAGAATGTACATATCCTCACCCTCCATACGGAGCATGACAACGGCCTCCATCTCGTCCATGCTGGCATAGTCCTTACCGAAACGGGCCATCATGTTTTTGCTGAACGCTTCCTCGGTTGCTGCCTGATATAGTGTAATGCGCTTTTTCATGGTGTACTCCTTTCTCCCCGTGCAGCCGATAGGACAGCTATAGTGGTGTGATTTAGGCGAAAGTACGGTTGAATCTCTCGCACATCCTGTGGTTGACCGCTCTGGAAATGTCGTGGTTATCCGCCATGTTCCAGACCCAGCAGCCCGCTTCTTGGAAGGTCATGCCGCATTCGTGCCACTTATAACCCAGCGTGTCTACGGTCGTGACATCGAACTTGCCGTTGTTCCGCTCAATCATCACCCACTTCTGGCCCTCCACTGTCATGGTCATTTTCTTCATGCTGTACTCCTTTCGTCCCTATAAGGACATAAAAATAGAACAGTTTTATGACTTGTTCAGGTCAAATAAAAAAGCGGCTATCTCAAATCGTCTGCTGCAACGTCAAGAGATAGCCGCCTTTATATTATGTTGTGCAGGGGGGTGGGGTTCCGAACGATTTGCTTCATAAAGGGTTGGAAGTAGGAAACGCTCGGAAATGCATATGATTTTATCCTCTATACCCAAACTCATTTACCATTTGACCGTCATTCTCAATTTTTGTTAAAATTTCCTTGTCAACCTGATAAACAGGTGCCCCAGCGTCTGCTGTGACCTTTGTATAGAACGAATCCATAGCATCCCGCTTCGTATATATGACCGCTCTATTATGTAATTTATCACGCAAACGGCTCACCCTTACAATTGCCCTTTTCATCAATTTTCTGGCATCGTATCCCAAAACACGTTTTACAGCACCCGCTGCCGTATGGTTTAGCCATTGGGCGATATCATTCCAAAAGGCATCCAACAAGGCCGCTACTGCCACACCAACTAACACACCTGCTGCAAGGCCAGCCAAAACATACCACATATACAGTGCTCCTTTACATACAGTTCAATATCTTAAGGCATCTCCTCTTGTATAAATTTTAATGTCTCTATTGCTTCTTTATCTCCGTTATTTGCTGCCTCATTTACTGTCAGCGCCAGTGATAAAATGTAAGAAAACGCCGAGGAAAAAATGTAGTTTTGTGGCGGAGAGGAGGGAAAAAAGATAGACTCCCAATCAGGGCGAAAAAGAGCCCGGAAAGGGAGTCAGGACATGAAAGGAGCACAGTGGATGGATATCCGAAGCGACAGAC
>JAAWBZ010000252.1 GCA_022792945.1 Oscillospiraceae bacterium
CTGCTCTTTTCCTGTCCTGTTTCCGTATTCCATAACTCTGGCGCTGTAATCTCCGCCGGAAATACGCACTGCTGCCTGCTTTAGGGCCGCAAGCGGCTGTATGGACTGATAAATACCCCGGTAAAGCACGATTCCGGCAATCGCAGTCATACAAAAAGCAATCCCCAGTCCATGGCAGAACAGCTTTCTTGTCCGCTGATAGAGGTCTGTAATATCCTGATATACGACATAGCTGTATTCATCCTCCCCAAATCCTGCGTCTGCCTGATAAAATATAAGCAGCCTTTTTCCTTCTGCCTGCTGAAGCAGGCTTTCATACAAAATATGTTTTTTTGTATTTTCATTTATATTTTCATTTGTATTTTTATTTGTATTTTTATTTGTATTTATTTCTTTCTTTTTTTCTGCCAGACATTTTTTATCCAGCGCTTCTTTGTCAAAATAATAGGGCGAATTGTTATACACTTCTTTTCCGCTTCGCCATAAAACTCCTCGGTCTCCAAATGCATTGCGAAATTCATACACTACTAACGCATTTTTTACGGTTCCCGCAGCCGAAATCATTTCCTCTCTCTGTATTTTTTCATGTATTGCATTCATATTGTTCCTGATTTCGCCTTCTTCATATCTGCAGATATCCAACCTGCTGTATCTGTGCACTTCCCATAGCAATAAAACGAGCATTCCGAATGCAAGCACCATCATGCCGATTAATACCTGCAGGTAAATCTTTCGAAATAATCTCATTGAACCTGCACCTCCCGTCCCTTACTATTTGCTGATTTTCCTTAGTCCTCTGCTTCCAGGCGATACCCTATCCGCGGAATCGTTTTGATCACATCCCAAAATTCCAATTTTTTGCGTATCCTCCCAATATGTGCATCCACAGTCCTTGTCTCTCCCTCAAACTCCATGCCCCACAGCGCTCCCAGCAGCTGTTTTCTGGTCAGCGCTTTATTTTTGCTGCGTATCAGCACCATCAGACAGTCAAATTCCAGCGGTTTTAAATAAACCTCCCGGCCCGCCTTCGTAACCAGCCTTTTTTCCGGCTCTATCACAACATCTTTGATACAGATCACTGTCTC
>JAAWBZ010000121.1 GCA_022792945.1 Oscillospiraceae bacterium
CGCCAGCGCCTCCAACACCCACAGAGAGATGTTCCAGCGGCTGGGGCAGCTGGAAAAGGCGGAGGCCGCCCAGGAAAAGCATTTTGAGACTGTCAACGAGAAGCTGGACAAATTGATCGAGTGGCAGGAAAACCAGCTGGACAAGCCCTCCCGCCGCTGGGATGGCATCGTGGAGAAAGCCGTCTGGGCCGTCTGCGCCGCCGTCATCGCCTTTCTGCTGGGGCGGGTGGGGCTGTGAAGACGTCCAATAAGATCCTGCTGGCAATAGGCCTCTTCGCCCTGGCGTTCATCGCGGCCATGACCGTTATTTTCTGCGTCAAGGGCAGCGTCCCGGACACGCTCATTCAGTACACCCTGGGCGCGGGGGGCGTGGAAGCGCTGCTGCTGGCGGGAATCAAAATCAGCAAAATTTTATCCGGGGACAAGCCCGGGGAAAGTGAGGAACCATACCATGAATGAAACCATCATCAAGCGGCTGGGGAACCTGCTGAGCGTCAAATCCCTGGTGACGCTGGCGCTGACCGTGGTGTTCGCGGTCATGACCGTCCGGCAGGCCATCTCCCAGGACTTCATGACCATCTACGCCGTGATTATCGCCTTCTACTTCGGCACCCAGAGCCAGAAGGTGCAGGACGCGCTGGAGGGGGATAAATGAACGGCGCGGGGGTAAAGGCCTACAGCAAGGCCAAGGACGGCGGCAAGTCCCTGTCCGCCAACTTCAAGGTCCGGGAGTTTGCCTGCTCCGACGGCACGGACACCATCTTCATCGCCCCCGGCCTGGTGGGGGTGCTTCAGCAAATCCGCAGCCACTTCGGGAAGGCAGTGACAATCAACTCCGGCTACCGGACGGAGGCCAAAAACAAAGCCGTGGGCGGCGCGGCTTACAGCCAGCACAAGTATGGAACGGCGGCGGATATCACGGTCTCCGGAGTGACTCCGGCGGAGGTTGCCCACTATGCCGAGACCATCCTGCCCAACATGGGCGGCATCGGGCTCTATAAGACATTTACCCATGTGGACGTCCGGGCTGTCCGGTCCCGGTGGAACTCCACTTCCGGAAAGGAAATCGCAGTTAAGGGCTTTTAGCTATTGCCTTTGGCCCGGGAATCCGGTAAAATATGTGAGAAAGGGGTGCAGGATATGGATAAGAAAAAAGACAGGCTTTCCATCAGCATGGAGTACAATGAGATGCAGACGGTGCCGCTGGCCCTCCACGAGATGCACATGGCCAGGCTGAACCGGCTTCTTCGATGGCTGTGCGTCGCCTGGGCGGCTTCGATTGTCATCGCCGCCGGCTTGTTTGTCTGGCTGTGGAATCAGTACGACTATGAGAGCAGCACGGAATTGTCCGGCGTTTACTGCCTTGTGGATTCTCAGGGGAATGTGGTCAGCTCCGACCTGGAGCCGGAGGACGTTATCCGTATCCTGGAGGAGCTGAGCCATGGCGAAAATCAAGAGGACCAGAACCCGTAAGAAGAAAAATGGCAAGAGCAAGGGCACGCGTACCAAAAAGTCTTGAGGATTTCACCCGCTCCGACTGGGAGGCGGTAATCCGGGAAGCGGCCCTTGGCGTGGAGGATACCCGTATTGCGGAGCTGTATCTCCTGGACTGCGTCGCGCAGGCGGATATCGGCGCGGAATTCGGCTTGAACCGGAGTACGGTATCCAGGCGTCTGTTCAGAATCATTGATAAGATCGAGCGGACGGTGAACAGATTAAAGCGCATATAGCAAAGAGGGGCGGCATTCTGCCGCCCCTCTTTTATTTTGCACATAAATCGCACGTATCTTCACACAAACGCCGCACAAGGAAATTGAGATTGATGTAAAATAAAGCCAAACCCGAAAGGAGCAGCGGCTATGGATCAATTCGCGTTTCCCGGATTCTCCGCAACCAACATGATGGCCTGCGTGACGGACGGGACGGACATCTATCAAACCGACTACGCCGGAAACCGGCAGCTGATTGGGAAGTGCTTGTCCGCCTACAGCGAGCTGGAGCAGACCACAGCGGAGTACTACAACAAGCTGGTGGAGCTGGGGGTCATCGTCCCGCCCAAGTCCCAGGAGGAATTGATGGCGGAGATGCAGAAATCCATGCTGGAGATGTCCGGCATCATCGCCGGACTTTCAAATGAACTGAAGGAGTTGAGAAACCGTGAACCTGGACAATGTGCTTGCGGCGGTGGGGCGGATGTTTCCCAGCGCAAATCTAAACGGGGCAGTGCGGAAAGCACAGGAGGCGATCAGCGGGACGGCGGACAGTCTTGACGGCGTCAGCGCCACAGCCCGGGAGCTGGGCATTACGCCCCAGGCTGTCAATGAGATCTACCGCAGGTATGGGAGCACGATGCAGGGAAGGGCCGTCTGCGGCCTTCTGGGCACCACTCCCGAGGCCCTGAAGGCCGACGCTGAAAGGATACTGGGCGGCGGGAAACCGCCCTTCCAGGCCCCCGAGAGCGCCCGGAAGGCCACAACCAGATTCCCCCGGCTGAAATAGGCCGTTGGAATATATTTTTGAAAAAGGAGTGAACCACATGGAGGATTCTAAGAGCGGAATGAGCTGGATCGGTGTGCTGTTCGTGATCCTGGTGATCTGGGCCATTCTGGGCGGCGGCTTTGGCAATGGCTTCGGCTGGGGCAGCCGCGGGGGCTGTGTCCCCGAGGGAGGCTGTAACCGGGTCTCCAACTGCGAGGTGGAGAAGCGGGAGATCATCGACAGCGCCCGCACCCAGTATCTGACGGAGCAGCAGGGCGAGACGACCCGCCTTGCCATCCGGGACAGCCGGGACGCTGTCATGGGGCAGGCCAGCCGCATCTATGAGGCTCAGCAGTCCGAGAAGATCTTCGACCTGAAGATGGAGAACATGAGCCTCAAGAACAACTTCTACACCAAGGAGCTGGTCGGCGGCCTGTCCCAGCAGCTCTCCGACTGCTGCTGCGCGTTCAACCGCAGGCTGGACGCGATTGAGTGCGATATGCTCAAGCGGCCCCAGCTTTCCGGCGTAGCGGCTACCTGCAATGGGCAGTTGGTCCCCGCGCTGTTCCGCAACGACTGCGGAAACTGCGGCAACAACCGCAGCATCTGATTTTAGGCCCTGCTGGCCGGGATACGGGCGGGGCCGGTGCCCCGCCCTTTTATCATACACAAACCTGAAAGGAGAAATTTCTATGAGCTGCAAATCCGCGATTTTTACCGCCAACACCACCGCCCAGGCCGTGCCTGTGGGCGGCACGCTGGCCCTGGGGTCCATCATCCGGCGCTACGGCTGTGATTTGAACCTCAACGGAAACAGCATCACCATCAACGGCTGCAACGACGCCGGATATTACGACGTCAAAGCGTCTGTCACCGCCGCGCCCACTGCCGCCGGTACCGTCACCGTTTCCTTGTTCCGCAACGGTGTGGCCATCCCCGGCGCGACCGCCTCCGCCGCCGTCTCCACCGCTGGGAACCCTGTGGCGCTGCCCATTGCGGCCCTGGCGCGGGAATTCTGCTGCGGCGATGACTCTGCCCTGACCCTGGTGCTGTCCGGCGCTGCGGCCACCGTCTCCAACGTGGCTGTTGTCGTGGAGCGCATCTGATGGGCGGCGTGCTGCTGGGCTTCGCCCTGGGCGCGGTAGCTTTTACCGCCCAGGGCCGGGAGCTGGGGAACAAGCTGGGAGACGCCGCGCTGTCGCAGGCGAAGAAGGTGATGGAGCATGCAAAGAAATCCGCAGAACAATCTGCCGGTAAATCGGAAATCGGAGGCGCAAGTGAGTGAAAAGCCAGATTGAGAAGAACAAGGAAATTCTATGGGAGGAAATGGAGCGGATTGGCAGTCAGAAATTGACGCCTGAATCTGCGGCGCGTCTGAGCCGGTACCGGGAGGCGTACAAGACGCTGCGGATGCTCTGCAGGGAAAGCGCGGAGCGGGAAGAGGAGCACGGCGGACAGGAACGTCATGCGCAGAGCGGCCTGTATCCTTACAGCGGCAGCGGCCACGAATTCACCCGGGAAACTGCCATGGAGTGGACCAGCCGCATGAAGAATGAGGACGGCACGACCGGCCCCCACTGGACTATGGAGAAGACGGAGGAGGCCAGGAAGCAGCGCAATATCGACTGCGATCCCCTCAAGTTTTATGTCGCCATGAACATGATATACTCCGACTACTGCAAGGCGGCGGAAAAGGCTGGCGCAAACAGCATGGACTTCTACGTGTATATGTCCAAGGCATTTCTGGACGACAAGGACGCCCAGCCTGATAAGCTGGAACGGTATTACCACTGCATTGTCAAGAAGTGAAAAGTGTGGTTGTTTCCAACTTGGAAACAACCACACTTTATTTCCTTGATAACTTGAAAGTGGCGCTCTCCTGTGTGTAAATCCGTGTGTAAATTTTGCTTTAATTCTCAATATTTAATAAAGATTTTCATTGTTGAATTAAAACTCCGTTTACAATCAGGTTCCCGTTAAACCATTGGAAATACAAGAGAAACCACGCAACCGCTGTGGTTGCGTGGTTTCGGAAGTTGGTGGAGGTGAGGGGAGTCGAATTGCTCACAGCCCTTTTATCCCGTAGTCAGGAGCTATTTCCCGTTTCTCGTAGCCCTTGCAGCGCAACGGTTTCTTTCTGTTCGGCGGGAGGCCGTGCCTGCGAAATGGAACGGTTA
>JAAWBZ010000065.1 GCA_022792945.1 Oscillospiraceae bacterium
TGGGGTGGGTGAAGGGATTCGAACCCTCGACCTCCAGAGCCACAATCTGGCGCGCTAACCAACTGCGCCACACCCACCATATATTCCTCCGCCCAAACCCTGAAATTGGCACGCCAGGAGGGACTCGAACCCCCGACCTACTGCTTAGAAGGCAGTTGCTCTATCCACCTGAGCTACTGGCGTATCTACGCTGGGCCAGTCCCATCTGTCAGGCCAGGGGCAACGCTCCTGAGCTGACAGATGGAGCGGGTGATGGGAATCGAACCCACGCGACCAGCTTGGAAGGCTGGGATTCTGCCATTGAACTACACCCGCATTTGCCCGGGCAGCTGCAAGCGGCCTTGTCAGCCTTTAAATGATATCACATCCCGCCCCGTCTGTCAAGGCCATTTCCGATTTTTCCCGCGCTTTTCCCGCCGCGCAGCGCGTTTTTCCATCCAGTCCTCCGGTCCGCCCCGGCGCATCACCAGCAGCACCCCCAGATCCGCCGCCAGAAAGATCACCGCCGCCACCAGGATCATCCACCACAGGTTCCGCTGCACCGTGTCCTCCACTGGCTCCACAGGAGCCGGCGCGGCCTCCGGTTCAAGGACAGTCTCCGGTTCCGGCGCTTCGGGGGTGGGGGCGGTCTCCGGTTCCAGAACTGGGGCGGGCGTGTTTGGCGCCTCCGCCGGCGCCTCGGGCGGGAGGGAGGCCTCATACTGCGCCGTACTGTACGCCGCCAGCAGCGCACAGGCGCGGCCCACCACCTCGGTCCCGTTGGGAAGCCCCGTGGTATACACCGCCAGCAGGAAGGGCCGCGGCGTGTAGACAATGCCTACGTCGTTGACCGTTACCGTGCCCTCGTCCTCGAACCAACCGTACTTGTGGGCGATCTCATAGTCCACGTACTGCTTGAAATATTCCCCCGGCTGGGCCTCCTTCATGTATGAGAGCATCTCCGGGAACTGCTCCTGCCGGTCGCAGAGGTATTGCAGCGCGTCCAGCATCATAGACGTGCAGTAGTAGTTGTCGTAGTAGTAGACGGCCTCAATGGCCTCGTCGGGCATGGTGAAATACTTCCGCATCAGGCTCTTGTAGGTGCGGAAGCTCCCCAGCCGGTAGAGCATGGCGATGGAAACGTCGTTGTCGGACCAGACCAGGCTCTGGTAGTGGGCCTGGGAGAGGGGCATGCCGCCCACCACCGTGTCCGGGGACAGCTCGCCGCTCTGCTCCAGCTCGTAGTAGTAGAGGTTCAGCGGCAGCTTGAAGGTGCTGGCGGCTACCAGGAAGCGGGTGTCGTTGAAG
This sequence comes from Oscillospiraceae bacterium, assembly GCA_022792945.1. Taxonomy (GTDB): domain Bacteria; phylum Bacillota; class Clostridia; order Oscillospirales; family Oscillospiraceae; genus Avoscillospira_A. The sequence goes on from JAAWBZ010000065.1 coordinate 1,288, forward strand.
CGGTATTCCTCACCGGTGACGGTGTCGCGGTAGCACAGCGAAAAATTCGTCTCGTCCAGCCCGTATTCAGCCCGGAACGCCTCCATCTGAGCCTCCAGCCCCTCTGTATTCTGGGCCAGGCACGGCTGCGCCAGGGCCAGCAGCACCAGTACGGCGAGCAGCATCCGTTTTGCGGTCCCCATGGCGCACCTCCTTGTCGAGTTTGCTACTATGGTAGCGAAAAAGTGTGAATAAACTGTGAACACACGGAATTTCTGTCCGCCGCCTTGCGGCGGGGCCGCCGGGCGTGTATAATGGAGAGGAAAAGTGGGGGGCGCGCCGGTGGAGCCGGAAGTCTGCCGCCTGTTCCGCCTGGGGACACGGTCATGGCTCCGGTGGAGTGGCACTACCACACTTTCCACAAGATCATCCTTTTCCTCTCCGGCCAGGCGGCCTGCGACGAGAAGACCGTGGCCATCCTCCAGTACCTCAACGTCCGCCTCACTGAGCGGATTGCCATCGACAACCTGGCGGCGCGGCTCTATCTGAGCAAATTTCACATGATGCGCCGCTTCCGCGCCAGGACCGGCTGCACCATCCACGGCTACCTGGTGGGTAAGCGCCTGCTGCCGGCCCAGGAGCTGATGCGCGGCAGGATGCGCGCCACCGATGCCTGCGATCAGAGCGGATTTCAGGACTATTCCACCTTTTCCCGGGCGTTCAAGCGACAGTGTGGCCGGACGCCGCGGCAAAGCTAGGAGGTATTATGGACGATTTTTCCCACATTCTGCTGGCCTGCGACTACGACCGGACCATGACCGGCTTCGACGGCTGCATCCCCCCGGCCAATCTGGCGGCGGCGGACTGGTTTATGGCCCGGGGCGGGGCTTTCACCATTGCCACGGGCCGCTCCAAGCCTATGTTCCAGGTCCCGGTACGGACGCTACGGGTCAACGCGCCGGTGATCCTGGCCAACGGTGCGGCCCTCTGGCGGCCGGAGGCGGAGGAGGTCACGCTGTACCACGCCCTGGACGGCGCGGCGCTGGAGGCCGTGCGGGAGCTTCAGGCGCGCTTTCCGGCCCTGCGGCTGGAGCTGCAGGGTCTGCGCACCCACTGCTGCTTCGGGCATGACGGTCTGCGGGACGCGTATCTGGCCCGGTACGGCATCCCGGCGGTCTACGGACCCTGGGGCGCGTGGGACGATACATTCCTCGCGGCGTCCTTCTACGCGCCCTTCCGCGCTGTGGGCCATGCCAGGGCCGCGGAGACCGACCCGGCGGAGGAAGCGCCCTTCGCGGCCATTGCGGCGCTGGCGGAGACGGAGTTTTCCGGCCTGCTGGACGGCGTGCGATCCATGCCGCGGATGATCGAGCTGCTGCCCAAGGGGTGCGGAAAGGGCGCGGCGGCCCGCCGTCTGGCCTGGGAGCTGGGGCGCGCGGTCCTGCTGTGCGCCGGCGACGCGCCTAACGACCTGCCCATGCTGGAGGAGGCCGACGAGGCATTCATCCCCGACACGGCGGACCCGGCTATTCTGGGCCGCGGCTTCACCGAGGCCGCCGGCTGCGACCAGGGGACGGTTGCGTCCATTGTGGCGCTGCTGGCGGCGCGCGAAAAAAAGTGAATTTTTTTGCAGTTTCCTCTTGCAATTGCGGGGGAAATGCTGTATACTACAGATAGTTAGCTGATACTAACCACTACACCCCATATTTCTTTCTCCTGAACCGTGCGGCGGTCCTAACCGGTGGAGGCGGAGGCTGTACCAGCCCTCCACCGGGCCGCACGGCTCCAAAAACGGCTCGCTATGTTCCGTTTCCGCCGCCGGGTTTCCACCCTCTGGCGAAAACTGCGCGCTGCGAGCCGCTTTTGTCGCTCCGGTCGAAAACGCAGGTTTTCGACCGGTGGCCGCCTGCGGGCGGGAGGGGGGCTATGGTTTTCACGGAGTACGTTTATTGCACTGTTTACCATGTCTGTCATTGCGGGGAAGCGCAAAGCCCTGACGCGGCAATCCGTTCCTCTCCAAAAGGGTTACGGATTGCCGCGTCGCTGCGCCCCGCGCAATGCCAGGCGGGGTGGTGCGGTGTGAGGCGGAAGGAAGGGCGGTTTCGGAATGCTTCTGCAGGAGCTTCTTCGCTTCGCTCAGAATGACATCGGGGGAAGCCGCGTCGAACGTATTCGCCGGAAAGCGCGGCCCCCGTCCCGCCGCAGCGGCACCCGGCTGAAAACTCATGTTTTCGGCCGGAGCGACAAAATAAGGAAGCGGATGTGCAGTTTCCGGCATCCGCCAAAGGCGAATGCCGGAAACGGAACGCAGCGCGCTTATTTTGGAGCCGCTTCCACCACGGCGGCGCAGCGGGGGCAGAGGCCATCCGGGTGGGTGGAGGCGGTATGCTTCCAGCAGCGCGGGCACTTGACGCCCGCTGCCGGGGCGACCTCCGCCGCCGGCTCGCCCTCGCCCTGCGCCAGGTGCACCTGCGAGACGATGAAGAGGTCCGCCAGCGCGTCCTCGTCCGCCTCCGGCGTCCCGAACGCCGCCGGGTTCTGGACCTTCAGCGTCACCTGTGCCTCCAGGCTCTTGCCGATCTGCTTCTCCGTCCGGGCCTTCTCCAGCGCGCCGTTGACCGTGGCGCGCACCGCGATCAGCTCGTCCCAGCGGGCCATGGCGGCCTCGTCCAGGGCATAGGCGGTGAACGGGTGGTTCATTTCGTTGAACAGCACGTTCCGTCCGTCGTCGCCGGCACGGTGGGGCATGGACAGCCAGATCTCGTCGCAGGTGAAGCAGAGGATGGGGGCCATGAGCTTGGTCAGGGTGTCCAGGATCAGGTAAAGCGCCGTCTGGGCCGACCGGCGGCTCTCGCTGTCGCCGCAGTAGAGGCGGTCCTTGATGACGTCCAGGTAGAAATTGCTCAGGTCCACCACGCAGAAGTCATTGACCGCGTGGGTGATGGTCAGGTACTCATAGTCGTTGTAGGCGGCGTCGCACTTTTCGATGAGCGCGTTGAGCCGCGTCACGGCCCAGCGGTCCAGGGTGCACATGGCCTCTGGGGGCGTCAGGCGGTCCGGATCGAAGCCGTCCAGGTTGCCCAGACAGTATCGGGCGGTATTGCGGAATTTCAGGTAGCTCTGGCTCAGCTGCTTGAAAATCGCGTCGGAGCAGCGCATATCCGCGTGGTAGTCCGCCGACGCCGCCCACAGGCGGATCATATCCGCACCGTACTTCTTGAAGATATCCATGGGGTCCACACCGTTGCCCAGGGATTTGTGCATGGCCTTGCCGTCGCCGTCCACGGTCCAGCCGTGGGTGACGCACTGACGGAACGGCGCGCCCTGACCCAGCGCGCCCACGGCGGTGAGCAGGCTCGACTGGAACCAGCCGCGGTACTGGTCCAGGCCCTCCATATAGACGTCCGCCGGCCAGAAGCCCTGGTCCTTCTGCATGGAGGCAAAGTGGGTGGAGCCGGAGTCGAACCAGCCGTCCAGGGTGTCCTCCTCCTTGGTGAAGCCCGCGGCGCTGCCGCAGTGGGGACAGGCGAAGCCCTGGGGCAGGATCGCGGCGGCGTCCAGCTCGTACCAGGCGTTGGAGCCTTGCTCGGCGAAGAGCTTGGAAATTGCGGCGATGGTTGCGTCATTGCAGACGGGCTTGCCGCAGTCCTGGCAGTAGAACACCGGGATGGGCAGGCCCCACCGGCGCTGGCGGGAGATGCACCAGTCGGAGCGCTCGCGGATCATGGAGATCATCCGGTCCTTGCCCCAGCCGGGGACCCAGCGCACATCGTCGCAGGCCGCCACCGCCGCGTCCTTGAAGGCATCCACCGAGCAGAACCACTGGGGCGTGGCCCGGAAGATGATGGGCCCCTTGCAGCGCCAGCAGTGGGGGTAGGAGTGGATGATGTCCTCGCTGGCCAGGAGCATCCCGCTCTCCTTCATATCCGCCAGGATCACAGGGTTGGATTCCTCGGTCCTGAGGCCGGCGTACTTGCCGGCGTAGTCGGTGTGCCGTCCGCGGTCGTCCACGGGAACCACCATCTCCATGCCATAGCGCAGGCACGTCTGGTAGTCGTCCGCGCCGAAGCCCGGGGCCGTGTGGACACAGCCGGTGCCGGAGTCCATGGTCACATAGTCCGCCAGCACCAGGCGGGAGGTCTTGGGCAGGAACGGGTGATCCGCCAGCATATTTTCAAAGAAGCTGCCGGGGTGCGTCTCGGCGATCTTCCAGCCCTCGATGCCGGCCACGCCCATGACCTTCTCCGCCAGGGCCTCGGCCATGACGTAGACCTCACCGGAGGGGACCTGCACCAGGGCGTAGGACTCCCGGGGATGCAGGGCGATGGCCAGGTTGCCCGGGAGGGTCCAGATGGTGGTGGTCCAGATGACGAAGAAGAGCTTGGACTGGTCGTAGGCGTCCAGCTTCCCCTGGCTGTCGTGCAGGGGGAATTTCACGTAGACGGTGGTGCAGGGGTCGTCCTGGTACTCGATCTCGGCCTCGGCCAGGGCGGTCTCGTCCTTGGGGCACCAGTAGACGGGCTTGAGGCCCTTATAAATGTAGCCCTTCTGGTACATTTTACCGAAGATTTTCACTTCCTCGGCCTCGAAAGCGGGATCCATGGTCTTATAGGGGTGCGCCCAGTCGCCGATGACGCCCATGCGCTGGAAGCCCTCCATCTGCACATCGATGTAGTGCTGGGCGAAGTCGCGGCAGGCCGAGCGGAACTCGGGGACGGACATGGCCTTCCGGTTGAGCTTGTTTTTCTTGATGATGGCTGACTCGATGGGCATGCCGTGGTTGTCCCAGCCGGGGATATAGGGGGTATAGTAGCCCCGCATGGCGGCGGCGCGGACGATGAAGTCCTTGATGGACTTGTTCAGGGCGTGGCCCATGTGCAGCCCGCCATTGGAGAAGGGGGGGCCGTCGTGGAGGCTGAAGCGGGGCTTGCCCTGATTCTTTTTCAGCAGCTCGTTGTAGACGTCGATCTTCTCCCACCTTTTGAGCATCTCCGGCTCCCGCTGGGGCAGGCCCGCGCGCATGGGGAATTCGGTCCTGGGCAGATGGATGGTCTTGTTGTAGTCCATAGTCATATCTCTCCTCGTTGATTTCAAGAAAAAAGCCCTGTCTCTTCTGCAAGAGACAAAGGCAAAAATTGACCTCTGCGGTACCACTCTCGTTGCCGGAGGCTCCGGCCGCTCGCGCCGCGTACTGCGGACGGCGGGTAACGGCCGCCAGCCGGCGCGCCCTAATGGCCAAAGCGTTCAGGCGGCACGCTCCCGGGTGATCTTCGGTCCGCCGCCGCCGCTGCCTCGCACCGTGCGGCAGCTCTCTTGGGACGGCCTGGGGGACGTACTCTCCCGTTCATCGCAGTTTCCATATCAACCTGACACTATCATACCCATTTTCCGCTGGTTTGTCAACCGTGGGGAAAATACTTTTTTGCCCGGTTGCATTTGCGGCGCAACCTCGGTAAAATAGAAGAAAACATGCGCGGGAGGTACCGTATGAAGCTCATCAAAACCGAAGACGCCGTGGGGCAGGTGCTCTGCCATGACATGACCCAGATCATTCCCGGTCAGTTCAAGGGGGCGCGGTTCCGCAAGGGCCACGTGGTGATGCCGGAGGACATTCCGGTGCTGCTGTCCATGGGCAAGGAAAACCTCTACGTCTGGGAGCTGACGCCGGGGATGCTCCACGAGAACGACGGGGCCGAGCGCCTGCGCCGCCTCTGCCAGGGGCCGGGCATGACGGCCTCTGAGCCGCGGGAGGGCAAGATCGAGCTGACCGCCCAGCACGAGGGCCTTTTCCTGGTGGACGTGGAACGGCTTTATGCCGTCAATTCCATCGAGGAGCTGATGATCGCCACCCGGAAAGGCGGCACGGCGGTGCGCACCGGAGACAAGCTCTGCGGGATGCGGGTGGTCCCGCTGGTGATCGACGAGGCCAAGCTGGACGCGGCGGACCGGGCGGCGGGAGGGGGGCCGATTTTGCAGCTGCTGCCCTGGAAGCTCCGCCGGGCCGGCGTCATCACCACCGGCTCCGAGGTGTTCCACGGCCGGGTGGAGGACCATTTCACCCCGATCCTGCGGGAAAAGCTGGCGGCCTTCGGCATCGGCGTGACCGAGCATACCGTGGTGGACGACGGGATGGAGCATCTGACCGCGGCCATCGCAGCCATGCGGGAGAAGGACATCGACCTGCTGCTCTGTACCGGCGGCATGAGCGTGGACCCTGACGACAACACCCCCGGCGCCATCCGCCGCAGCGGCGCACGGATCGTCACCTATGGCGCGCCGGTGCTGCCCGGGGCGATGCTGCTGGTGGGGTATTACGAGGACGGCCTGCCGGTGCTGGGGCTGCCCGGGTGCGTGATGTACGCAAAAGCGACAATTTTCGATCTTCTGCTGCCAAAGCTGGCGGCGGGAGTACCTATTACGCGACCGGAGATTCTCCGGTACGGCAACGGCGGGCTGTGCCTGGGCTGCGAAGTCTGCCGGTACCCTGTGTGCCCGTTCGGCAAGTAAGAACCGCAGCGACCAGAGGCTTATTTAAGTTGCTGTTGTCCATTTTCCAGCGATGCTGGCAGCATGGCGGACCCTATCTCTGCGAGTAAGCCTTTTTATAGCTGAAACGTACATTCCCGGACGGACCTATGCCAACCACGTCAGCGAATATCTATAACGCATCTGGATTTTAACTCCAAAATCGCCTCAGCCGCAGAGGGGGCTTTCAGATCATCAAATGCAACTGTATCCGACCTTTTCTTGTAGTTGAAGGTAATCACCATTTTGTGATCGTAGAGGAAAATCGCGTTGACGAAAGTATCAATTAGCATTTTCCGATGGGACTTCTGACGAACATCCAGCTTGCGGAAACGATGGAGCCAGAAGGTCATAAACTCAGCGCTGATTTTGGGCTTCGCCAGTTTCTCGCAGGCAATCTTTGTTTCCAATTCTTCCTTAGCGGTCTCCCAATCTTCCAAAGGCCCTTCGTGGACTGAGTAAGGATATCCTGCTGGATGGCGTCGAGTAAATTTTGGATGCCCTGATCGGCCTCCCGCAACTGCTGCTCGTATAGCGGCTGAAACGGGACTTTTCAGCAGACAAACCTCGGGAAAGGCGCGTCACCGACATCACCGAGCTGAAGGCGAAGGATACTTTGCATGGAAAATAACTGGCCGAGTACCTGCGATGACGGGAAAGAATCGAAATACTATGTACCCTGGAGAAAAGAAAAATAGGGCAAGCAAAACCGCCCTGCTGAATTTGTCGTTCAGCAGGGCGGTTCACTTGCTCTTTGCAATCATTCTCTTGCGTGACCGGGTTGAAACGAATCGTATCAAACCAGTATCACAAGGCAAAGTGACAGATCAAAAACCCTGTATTCATGCGGGTTTGCGCCGTTTTGACGGTCACTCCCACTCGCAAAATGAAACTTAATTCTAAACGCTTTTGTTTGGGGGATTTGATACCATTTGATTTTTCCTGATACCTATTATCCTTATCCTATGGGCTTGCCGAACTTTTGCTATCATTTGGCTATCAA
>JAAWBZ010000066.1 GCA_022792945.1 Oscillospiraceae bacterium
CCAATCAATATTTCTTGCCCCCAATCCACCTATAGCCCATGCCGTTGACGGTGTTGATATATTGCATTCCGTCTATCTCAATTTTCCCCCGGATGCGTCTGATGGCTACCGTCAGCGCGTGTTCATCCACAAAGTTTTCGTCTGCGTCCCACAACTTTTCAAGAAGCACCTGCCGGGTCAGGACGATTTGCGGGCTTCTCACCAGCACCTTTAACAAACGGTATTCCATCGGCGTAAAGATAACCGGTTCCTCTGCGAGAGTGGCGGTCAATTCCGAAAAATTGATGGATAGCGTGCCGTCCGTGTAGCAATCGCCGCCCGTCTGCTTCTCAATGCGGCCCAGCAGGGCCGAAACCTTTTTTCGGAATACACTGATTGGAAACGGCTTCGTCACATAATCGTCTGCTCCCAATTCAAAGCCTTTTAGCATATCGCTTTCCATATCGTTTGCGGTCAGGAAAATCACGGCGGTATCTGGACGGCGCTCTTTGATTTCCGTACAGAAGTCAAATCCGTTTCCATCAGGCAAGCTGACATCCAGCACGATCAGATTATAGTCCTGCACTTCACAGAAATTGACCGCCGCTGATTTTGACATAGCAGCGTCCACGGTGTAGCCCGCCGCCGAAAGATTGTAGCAAAGAGTATTGCTCAAAAGGCGGTCATCCTCAACGACCAAAAGCCTCATGGCTTCACTTCCTTTCCTTATAGGATAACATAGAAGTGTCACAGAAACCTTACAATAATTTCCGCACTGCAAATACACAGTCTAATTTTCCGGAGATACGGCGAATAAATCAACTTCCAGGATGTAAATAATAAAGATTAGCATCTGCATACTCAATGTCAATAACCTAAGCTCATGGGGGGATATCTGAATAAAATAAGTGCTGAAAGCATTCTCAGACGCGCTGAAGGAGGAATTTCCGTGAAAAAGGCGCTCCGGTACGGCCCGCCGGCATTTCGTCTGGCGGGGCTCTGCTTCCCGGCACTGCTGACGGCGGCGCGACTTTGGAAAGTGCGGGCATAGGGCGGCGGTTTGTCCCATACAGTGGTATGGGAGGTGGACCATATGTCCTTTTGGAAAAAGAATATCCGGCTCAAGCTCTGCGGCACGGCCATCGCGCTGTTTGTGCTCAGCCTCTCGCTGCTCTTCGCGCGGCTGGCGGTGCCCACCGGCGCGTGGGGGCTCAGCTTCCAGCAGGAGGGAAAGGCCCCCGTGGGCAACGCCAGCAGCGCCGCGCTGGCCCAATACCGGGCGGCGTTCCTGGGGGACACGGAGAAGCCCACGCTGTATCTGACCTTCGACGCCGGCTACGAAAGCGGCCAGACGGCAGGCATCCTGGACACCCTCCAGGCCCACGGCGTCCCGGCGGCGTTTTTTGTGGTGGGCAATTACCTGGAGACCGAGCCGGCCCTGGTGCGCCGCATGGCCGAGGAGGGCCACATCGTGGGCAACCACACCTACCACCACTGCGATATGTCCGAGATCGCCGGACAGGAGGCGTTTTCCAAGGAGCTGCGGGATGTGGAGGCGGCCTATGAGCGGGTGACGGGGCAGGAGATGCCCAAATACTACCGTCCGCCCCGGGGCGTCTACAGCGAGGACAACCTGAAAATGGCCCGGGACCTGGGCTACCGGACGGTGTACTGGAGCCTGGCCTATGTGGACTGGTACCAGGACAAACAGCCCACCCATGAGGAAGCGTTTTCCAAGCTGATCCCCCGCATCCACAACGGCGCGGTGGTGCTGCTCCACTCCACCTCTCAGACCAACGCGGAGATTTTAGACGAGCTGCTGACCCGCTGGGAGGATATGGGGTATCGTTTTGGCACGCTGGATGAGCTGTTTTCGGATTTGAAGCTCTGACGCCAATTTCATAACGCCGGCGGGTCTCGGGGAATTTGTCTGAGACCCGCCGGCGCTTTATGGCTCTCGCCGCGCGGCGACCGTATGATTGGCGTAGGTGCTCCAGGTGGGCTCGTAATCCGCCGTCGCCTGATTGCCCCACATGTCCCATCCGCTCCGGCTTCCCCGGGCGAACAGCTCCAGATATGGCGCGGGGGAGCAGCTTTCAATAACCGGGATAAATTCATCCGGCTTTCTGGAGTGCTCCCGCTTCATGGACCGCACCAGATTGACCTGGGACCTTCCCGGCTCCAGCGTCCTGTTTTTCTCGCCCTTTACCCCAAACAAAAGCATTTCCGTCACATTCCGGAAGTAAAAGCCCACGCCTCTTCCATCCGGCATGCCATCCTTCCGGACCTTCTCCCAAATCAGATTGGTCTTGTAGGAGAATCCCCAGGCCCGCATAATCTCCAGCCCCTCCGGCAGCAGCGCGTTGGGCACCCACAGATATAAATGGCACTTTTCATCCGCCGCCTCAGCCACCGGCAGCTGCTTGATCTCCTCCAGCTTCATGGTGCCGTACCGCGCCAGCCGCTTATGCTCCGGCGCCACCTTGCCGGTCCGGTTCTGAAACTGCCAGGGCGGATCCGCGCAGATGGTCTTGTATTTCTTCCCCGCCGTACAGCGCCGGAAGCTCTCTATGGTCTGTTCCAGTTCCGCCTGTGTCATGGCTCATACTCCTCTGTGATGCACGGCTTTCTGATACCGACCGCCAAAATGGGACAGCCGCCGTTCCGCCTGGATTTCAGCCGGTACTCCAGCTTTCCCATCCAGGTTGTGCTCGCCCCATACTTCGGCATCAGCGGCCTGCCCTTATCATCCTTGAGCTCCTTGAAAATATCGTTCAGCTCCCTGGCGCGCGTGACAATGACGCCGACCTCAATGAGGCCGCAGTCGAAGTACGTCCGCATGGCCAGCAAATCGCGGTCAAAGGTCTGATCCTTGCTGTTCCACTCCAGGTCGAACGCCACGCGGCCCTTGATAAAATCAATATTATGGCCGTCGATATAGCCCGCGATCACCCTCTGGTCAAACGGCTCCTCCGCAAAACGCCCCCGCTGGTTTGCACGCCTGGGGTAGAGCTTGACGTGTAAATCGCCGGTAATCCGAATCTCCCGCCAGCCCAGCGGATAGAGCACATCGTCGAATTTTTTGGGAATCGCCGTCTCGTTGCCGCCCGCCGAGCGCAGATCCGCATAGGAGATCCGCAGCTTCTCCAGGCAGGTCTGCAGCTCGTCCCATTCCGCCGGAAACGCCTCGTTCAATATTTCCAGGGCGTGTCCATAGCTCTGGAATTCAAATTTTTCCAGCAGACTTTCCCGGATGTACCGCGCGTGGTCTCCCATTTCACCATCTCCCGCCGCAATTTCTGAAACCAAAACCGCAGAATACCGGTCTGCGCGCTTCTAATTTATCACAAATGCGCGGTTTCTGCAATGGCATCCGTTTCCAAAGTTGATAAGATCAGATATTTTTTGTTGTACAGCGGCACTATCTTTGCTATAATAGCAAGAAAAGCTGGATTTGGATGTGTATGTGATTTGAAATACGGAATCTGGAATGTGTCGGGGTATGATCCGGCGGATGCCGCCGGTCTGATGGCGGCGGGGTTCTCGCCCCTGACGGCGGCGGCGCTTTGCAGCCGCCGTCACCGGGACCCCGCGGAAGCCGCCGCCTTTCTCAGCCCCGACCAGCCCCTGCCCGACCCCTTTCTGCTGCGCGACATGGACCGCGCCGCCCGCCGCGTCCGGCAGGCCGTCCGCCGCGGCGAGCGTCTGGCGGTGTTCGGCGACTATGACGTGGACGGCATCACCGCCACCTGTCTCATGGTCCAATTCCTCCGCGCCCTGGGCGCGGACTGTCTCTTTTACATCCCCGGGCGCATTGAGGAGGGCTACGGCCTCAGCCGCGGCGCCATCGAGCAGCTCTGCGCCCAGGGCGTACGGCTGATCGTCACGGTGGACTGCGGCATCACCGCCCTGGAGGAGGCCGCCTACTGCAGGGAGCTGGGCGTCGAGCTCATCATCACCGACCACCACGAGTGCAAGGACGGCCTCCCCGAGGCTGTGGCCGTGGTGGACCCCCATCGGCCCGGCGACGCCTATCCCCACCGGGACCTGGCCGGGGTGGGCGTGGCCTTCAAGCTGGCCGCGGCCATCTGCGGCGACCAGGAGGCGGTTTTGAACGCCTACTGCGACCTGGTATGCCTGGGCACCGTGGCGGACGTGATGCCCCTTCTGGGGGAGAACCGGGCGTTTGTGGACCGGGGCCTGCAGCGGATCGCCCAGGCGCCAGGACCGGGCCTGGCGGCGCTGATGCGCCAGTGCGGCTGCGACCGCGCGGCCCTCACCGCCGGAACCATTGGCTACGTTCTGGCCCCCCGGATCAACGCCGCGGGGCGCATGGGGGAGGTCTACACCGCCGTGGAGCTCTTCCTCACCGGCGACGCCCAGCGGGCCGAGACCCTGGCCGAGAGCCTCTGCCAGCTCAACCGCCGGCGGCAGGCCGTGGAGGCTGAGATTTACGACCAGGCCGTGGCGATGCTGGAGGGCGAGACCGATCCCGCCGCCATCGTCCTGGCCGACGAGCGGTGGCACCAGGGCGTGGTGGGCATCGTGGCCTCGCGCCTGGCGGAGGAATACCGGTGTCCGGCGTTCCTCATCTGCCTGGACGGCGAGCGGGGCAAGGCCTCGTCCCGGTCCTACGGCGGGTTCAACCTGTTCTCGGCCCTGGAGTCCCTGGAGGGGCTGCTGGAGAGCTACGGCGGGCACGAGCTGGCCGCCGGCTTCACCATCGGGCGGGCGCAGATCCCCGCCTTCCGTGCCGCGGTGCGGGAGCAGGCCGGGGCCTTCCGCGCGTCCGACCAGTGCCGCAGCGCCCTGGAGATCGACTGCGAGATCGACCCGGCGCTGCTGACCCTGCCCAATGTGGAGGGTCTGGACCAGCTGGAGCCCTGCGGCCCGGGCTGTCCCCGCCCGGTGTTCGCGGCGGGGGACCTGCTGGTGGAGCAGCTGAGCGTGGTGGGCGGCGGGCGGCATCTGCGCCTGCGGCTGCGGCGGGAGGAGCACGTTTTGCAGGCCATTTTCTTCTCAGCCAGCATCCTCCGCGCGGCGGTCAGCCCCGGGGATCTGGTGGAGCTGGCTTTCACGCCGCAGATCAACGAGTTCCGCGGCGTCCGCTCGGTACAGCTGAACGTGGTGGACATCCGCTCCGCCGCCGAAGCCGGCCAGTACGCCCGGGAGCGGGACCTCTACGCCCGCCACTGCGCCGGCGGTCTCACCGCTCAGGAGGCGGCGATGCTCCTGCCCCAGCGGCCGGAGTTCGTGGCGGTGTGGCGGTATCTGGCCTCCCACAGCCAGTGCGGCGAGCTGGAGGACGAGTGCGGCTGCATGAGCCGCAAGATCTCCCGCTACGCCGGCATCCCGGCCAGCTTTGTCCGAACGCAGATCTGTCTGGACGTCTTTGCCGAGCAGGGCCTCATCTCCCTGCGGCAGACGGGCCGGACCATCCATATCACATTGACGTCCGGCGGCCGCAAGGCGGACCTGGACGCCAGCCGTATCCTCATGCGGCTCAAGCAGCAGAAGGCAGGTGACTGATTCCCATGGAATCCGTACAAGAGCATTATTCCTCCATGATGACCGCGATCCGGCGCTATGCGCCGTATGTGGACATGGAGAAGGTAGACGAGGCGTTCCACTACGCCGACGAAAAGCACAAGGACCAAAAACGCAAGGACGGCTCGCCCTACATCATCCACCCCCTGGCGGTGGCGGAGATCGTGGCGGAGATCGGCCTGGACACCGACGCCGTCCTGGGCGCGCTGCTCCATGACTGCATTGAGGATACCGACTCCAGCTTCGACGACATCGCCCGGCGCTTCGGCAAGACCGTGGCCGAGCTGGTGGAGGGCGTTACCAAGCTGACCCGGGTGCAGTATTCCACCACCGAGGAGCAGCAGATGGAGAACCTGCGCAAGATGTTCATGGCCATGAGCAAGGACATCCGCGTGATCCTCATCAAGATCGCCGACCGCCTCCACAATACCCGCACCATGCAGTACCAGACGCCGCCCAAGCAGATCTCCAAGTCCATGGAGACCATGGAGATCTACGCCCCCCTGGCCCACCGGCTGGGCATGCAGAAGATCAAGTGGGAGCTGGAGGACGAGTCCCTCAAATACCTGGAGCCGGAGAAGTACCAGGAGATCATGACCTACCTGGACGCGCACCAGGAGCAGGCCAACCTCTTCATGCGCGGCGTCCAGTCCCAGATCACCACGCGCCTCTCCGGCGTGGGCCTCCACGGCAAGATCTACGGGCGCATCAAGCACGTCTATTCCATCTTCCGGAAGATGCAGTCCCAGAACAAGGCCATCAATGAGCTCTATGATCTCTACGCCTTCCGCATCATCGTGGACTCCATTCCTGACTGCTATAACGTCCTGGGCCACATCCACGACCTCTTCAGCCTGGTGCCGGGGCGGTTCAAGGACTATATCTCCACCCCCAAGCCCAATATGTACCAGTCCCTCCACACCACCGTGATCGGCAGTGACGGCATCCCCTTCGAGGTCCAGATCCGCACCTGGGAGATGCACCAGACCGCCGAATACGGCGTCGCCGCCCACTGGAAGTACAAGCAGGGCGGCCAGGGCAGCGGCGAGGAGAAGGACTTCGAGTGGATCCGCCGCCTCCTGGAGAGCCAGCAGGATACCGACGCCGAGGAGTACGTCCATTCCCTCAAGGTGGACATGTTCAACGACGAGGTGTTCGTCTTTACCCCCAAGGGCAAGATCGTCAACCTGCCTCAGGGCTCCACGCCCATCGACTTCGCCTACGCCATCCACTCGGCGGTGGGCAATTCCATGGTGGGCGCCAGGATCGCCGGGCGCATCGCCAAATTCGACGAGCCTCTGAAAAACGGCGACATCGTGGAGGTCCTCACCTCCAAGACCGCCAAGGGTCCCAGCCGCGACTGGCTGAACATCTGCAAGTCCAACCAGGCCCGCACCAAGATCAAGCAGTGGTTCAAGAAGGAGTGCCGCGAGGAGAACATCGTCCACGGCAAATCCAGCTTCGAGAGCGAGCTGCGGCGCGTCAACATCAACCCCAACGTCTTAAATAACGACGAGCTGCTGCCCACGGTCCTCAAAAAGGTCTGCTTCGACTGCCTCGACGATATGTACGCGGCCATCGGCTACGGCGGCATCACCGCGCAGAAGTGCGTGGGCCGCATCAAGGACGAGCTGCTCCACGCCGGCAAGGCCGCCAGGGAGCAGAAGGAGCTGGGCCTCAACCTCCGGCCCTCCAACGCCAAGAACGACTCCGGCGTCATCGTGGGCGGGGACATCGGCTCGTGCATGGTCAAATTCTCCCGCTGCTGCACGCCGGTGCCGGGGGACGATATCGTGGGCTTCATCACCAAGGGCTACGGCGTCTCCATTCACCGCCGGGACTGCCCCAACACCAAATCCGCCCGCGACCCGGCCCAGGCCGGCCGCTGGGTGGAGGTGTCCTGGGCCAACACCGAGTCTGAGCCCTTCTCCACCACCCTGGAGGTGGACTCCACCGCGCGCCAGGGCGTCTTTTTGGACATCGCCAGTATTCTGGCCACTATGAAGCTCCACGTCTCGGAGATCTCCGCCCGGGATCTGCCGGACAACCGGTGCCTGACCCTGGCCACCTTCGATGTGAAGAACATCGATGAGCTGAACACGGTCCGCCAGAAAATCCGTGGACTCTCCGGCGTCACCGATGTGCGCCGCGGGCGCAACTAGAGGAGGACGTACCATGCGAGCAGTGCTAACCCGGGTCGCCTCCGCCTCCGTGACCATCGACGGGGCGGTCCGCGGCCAAATCGGCAAAGGCTTTCTCATCCTCCTGGGCATCGGCCCGGAGGACACTCCCGCGGTCTGCAAAAAGCTGGCCGACAAGGCCCTGGGACTGCGGATCTTCCGCGACGATCAGGAGAAAATGAACCTCGGTTTGCAGGACGTGGGCGGGGAGGTGCTGGTCATCAGCCAGTTCACCCTGTACGGCGACTGCAAAAAGGGCCGGCGGCCCAGCTTTGTGAACGCCGCGCCGCCGGAGCGGGCCATTCCCCTGTACGAGCAGTTTTTGGACGAGTGCCGCGCCCGGGGCCTCGAGCCGCAGCACGGCGAGTTCGGCGCCCACATGGACGTGGCGTCGGTCAACGACGGGCCGGTGACGCTGATCCTGGACACCGACGACTGGCGCTGAGAGCGGAGGCGAAGAAGATGCAGATTTCCGTGCTCCCCCTGGGAGCCTTAGAGACCAACTGCTACGTCGTGGCGGACGAGCAGTCCAGGGCCTGTGCCGTGATCGACCCCGGCGACAGCGGCGCGCAGGTGGCCAAGGCCATCGAGGGCCTTGGCCTCCGGCTGGAGGCCATCCTCCTGACCCACGGCCACTTTGACCACGTGGGCGGCGTCCGTGCCCTTCACCAGGCCGCCGGGGGACGCGTCTACCTCTCGGAGAAGGACCTTGGCCAGCCAGAGCAGATGACCGCCGGTCCCCTGTTCTACACCGACCTCTGCGGCGAGGGCGATGCAATCTCCGTGGGCGCGCTGACCTTCCGGGTGCTGGAGACGCCGGGGCACACCCCCGGTTCGGTGTGCCTGCTGTGCGGCGGGGCGCTGTTCTCCGGCGATACGCTCTTCCAGGGCAGCTGCGGCCGCACGGACTTCCCCGGCGGCAGCGCGGAGGCCATGTACGCCTCCCTCCGGCGGCTGGCGGAGCTGGAGGGGGACTATCGTGTCTACCCCGGCCACGGCGGCGAAACGTCGCTGGACGTGGAGCGGCGGTACAACCCTTATCTGCGCGAGGCGGTGCGGCGGTGAGGCTCTATCTGGAGGGCCACGGTGAGCGCTACGCCCTGGAGCAGCTGCAGATGGCGCTGTTCCCGGAGGCGTCCATGGAGCTGTGCGGCAGCCCGTTCACCGGGGAGGGGGCGATTTCCTCCCTGACCCGCGACAAAGGCTACCTGACCGCCACGGGCCGCATCCGCCTGGGCGGGCGGGATGTGTCGGGCGTGTGCCGCCTGCGCGCGGCGGAGGAGACCGTGGCGTCGCGGCGGCGGATTTTGCAGCAGAGCTACTATCTGGCGGCGGTGCAGCTCCTGGCGCGCGCTCCGGCCTGGGGGGCGCTGGCCGGGGTGCGGCCCACCAAGCTTACCTCCCGGGTGCTGCTGGGCGGCGGCACGGCGGCGGACTGCGAGGCCCTTTTGCGGGACGTCTACTTCGTGGAGCCGGCGCGGCGCCGGCTCTGCATCGACGCCTCCCTGGCCACGGCCCGGGCCGCGGCGATGCTGGACCCCATGGACATCTCCCTGTACGTGGGCATCCCCTTCTGCCCCAGCCGGTGCGCCTATTGCAGCTTTGTCAGCCAGTCCACCCAGCGCCACGCGGGCCTGGTGGCCCCCTTCCTGGAGGCGCTTTTGCGGGAGGTGGAGGAGGCCGGGCGGCTCCTGGCCCGCTCGCCCCGGCGCGTCCGCACGGTCTACATCGGCGGCGGCACGCCCACGACGCTCTCGGCCGCCCAGCTGGAGCGGCTGATGCAGGCCATTTCCAGGCATTTTGACCTCTCCCGCTGCCTAGAATATACCGTGGAGGGCGGACGACCCGACACCCTGGACCTGGAAAAGCTGGAGACGCTGCGCCGCTGCGGCGCGGACCGGATCAGCATCAACCCCCAGACCATGCAGGACCAGGTCCTCCGGCGCATGGCCCGGCGGCACACCGCCGCCGACACCGTCCGCGCCCTGGAGCAGGCCCGGGCGGCGGGCTTCGAGGCGGTGAACATGGACCTGATTGCGGGCCTCCCCGGCGACAGCGCCGCGGGCTTTGCCGACTCCCTCCGCCAGTGCGTCGGCCTGGATCCGGAAAACCTGACGGTCCACACCCTGGCCGTCAAGCGCGGCTCAGCCCTGCATCTGGACCGGGACGGCCTGCTGGAGGCGGCGGAGGTGGAGGCCATGCTGGACGGGGCCTCAGAGGCCCTGCGGCGGGCGGGCTACGCGCCCTACTACCTCTACCGGCAGAAATACATGGCCGGCAGCTTTGAGAACGTGGGCTGGACCAGGCCCGGTCGGGACAGCCTGTACAATATCTATATGATGGAGGAGCTGCACAGCATCCTCTCCCTGGGCGGGGGCGGCATGAGCAAGGTCAACCTGCCCGGCGGGCGCCTCACCCGCATCCACAACCCCAAATACCCCCAGGAATACCTGGACCGGCTGGAGAACACCCTGGACGGCCACCGGACGTTTTTCCGCCTGCTGCAGGAAACGGAGGGCATGCCATGAACCGCTTTCAGCTCCAGGCGCTCAACGCCGGGATCCGCGGTGGCGCGGCGGACTTCATCGCCCGGTGCGACGCCCGGTACGATCAGCTGGCCGCGGACGCCGCCGCGCGGGCGCGCAGGCATCTGGACGCCTGCCCCATCGTGCTGCTGGCGGGGCCGTCCGGCGCCGGCAAGACCGCCGCAGCCCGGCGCATCCGCGCCGCCCTGGAGGCCGCCGGCACCGCCGCCCGCGCCGTCAGCCTGGACGACTACTGCCAGGACGGCTGCGGACCGGGGGCGGAATCCCCCCTGGCTCTGGACGTGCCGTTGCTCACGCGGCACCTGGACGACCTCGCCCGGGGACGGGAGATCGAAGTCCCCTGCTTCAACTTCAAGACCCGCCGCCGTGACCCCGGCGGCGCGCGGACGCTGCGGCCCAGCCCCGGCGGCGCGGTGATCCTGGAGGGCCTGCACGCCCTGAACCCCCTCTTCACCGAGCGCTGCCCCGACGCCTTCCGCATCTTCGCCGCGCCGGAGTCGGACCTGTACGACGGCGAAACGCGCCTGCTGGGCTGCGACGGCGTGCGGCTGCTGCGGCGGGTGGTCCGCGGCCTGCTCCGCCGCAGCGTGCCGGCCCTGGAGACCCTGAGGCTGTGGGCCAGCGTGCGCCGGGGCGAGCGGCTGTTCATCCAGCCCTGCCGGAGCCTGGCTGACGTCACGCTGGACACCTCCCTGGGCTACGAGCTGCCGGTCCTCGCCCGTCTGGCCAAGCCGCACTTCTTCGGCCTGCCGGACGGTACGCCGGAGCTGGAAACGGTCCTGTCCATTCAGCGGGCCGCGGACCGGATGGAGCCCATGGACCCGGCCCTGCTGCCCGAAACCTCCCTCTTAAAAGAGGAATTCATGCTGTAAAGGAGGCCCCTTATGGACACCTTATTCTCCCATGCCACCGTAGTGACCATGGACGAAAGTATGCACATTTACACCGACGGCTTTGTGGGCATCACCGGCGGGAGAATCGCCTACGTGGGCAAGAATCCCCCGCCCGAGGGCGGCAAGCCCCGGAAGATCATCGATGCGGCCGGCATGGTGCTGATGCCGGGCCTCATCAACTGCCACACCCACCTGCCCATGACCATCCTCCGGGGCTGCGCCGACGACTACGACCTCCAGACGTGGCTCACCCAGCACATCTTCCCCAGGGAGGACCGGCTGGACGACCGGTGCGTCAAGGCCGCGGCGCTGCTTGGCATCGCGGAGTGTCTCCAGTTCGGCGTCACGTCGGTCTCGGAGATGTACGACCACGTCGGCGCCATCGCCGAGGCCGCCGCCGAGAGCGGCATCAAGGCCAATATTTCCCGGGGAACCACCATGTTCATCGGGGACGATTTTGACTTTGAGACCTTCCCCGCCTGCCGGGAGCTGGCAGCCGCCCGGGAGAAATGGGACGGCTATGACAGCGGCCGCCTCCGCATCGAGGCCGCCATTCACGCCGAGTACACCTCCACCCACCAACTGTGGGACGCCGTCTCGGAATACTGCATCAACGAGGGCGTCCGGCTCCAGGTGCACCTCTCGGAGACCGAGAACGAGCACAGCTCCTGCCTGGAAAAGTACGGCCTCACCCCCGCGGAGGTGCTGGACTGCCACCACGTCTTTGACGTGCCGGCCGTCGCGGCCCACTGCGTGTGGCTGAGCGAGTCGGACATGAAATTACTGGCAAAGCGCAAGGTCAGCGCGGTCCACTGCCCGGTGAGCAACCTGAAGCTGGCCAGCGGCGTGGCCGACGTGCCGGCCATGGTCAGGGCGGGCATGAACGTGGCCCTGGGCACCGACGGCACGGCCTCCAACAACAACCTCGACCTTTTTGAGGAGATCAAGTACGCCGCCCTCCTGGCCAAGGAGAAGCATCACGACCCCACCGCTCTGGCCGCGCCGGCGGCGCTGATGATGGCTACGGTCTGCGGCGCGCGGGCCCAGGGGCGCGAGGCCGAGTGCGGCATGATCAAGACCGGCATGGACGCCGACCTCATCCTCCTGGACTTCACCCGGCCCCACCTGATGCCCTGCCACAACGTGCTCTCGTCGCTGGCCTACTCGGCCCGGGGCGGCGACGTGGTGATGACCATGGTGCGGGGCAGGATCCTCTACGCTGAGGGCAAGTTCCCCACCATTGACCTCTCCGCCGTGGTGAAGGATCTGGCCGAATACGCCATGCCCCGGGTGTTCCACCCGGAGGAACAGGAGGCGAAATCTTGAAGGAACAACCCGTTCAGCGCCAGAGCTTCCTCCACGGCGCGGCGATCCTGGCCCTGGCCACGGCCCTCATCAAGCTCATCGGCGCGTGCTACAAGCTGCCCCTGGGCAATATCATCGGCGACGCCGGCTACGGCTACTTCACCCAGGCCTATGATATCTACTCGGTCCTTCTGACCATCTCCACCGCGGGGCTGCCGGTGGCCATGTCCCGGATGATCTCCGAGGCCCAGGCCCTGGGCAACCATGCCCAGATCAGGCGGGTCTACAAGGCGTCGCTGTACGTCTTTCTGACCATCGGCGTGGCGGGCAGCGGCGGGATGCTGCTGCTGTGCCGCCAGCTGGCCCACTTCATGGAGCAGGACAACGCCTGGCCCGCCATCGCGGCGCTCTCGCCGGCGGTGCTGTTCGTGTGCGTGGTGTCCTCCTTCCGCGGCTTCTTCCAGGGACAGAGCAACATGACCCCCACCTCCGTTTCCCAGGTGATCGAGGCGCTGTGCAAGCTCCTCATCGGCCTGGGCGCGGCGTGGATTGTCATGGACCAAACCGGCGACGTGGCCTTGGCCGCCGGCGGCGCAATCCTGGGCGTCACGGTGGGTACCGTGGTCTCGGCGGCGTACCTGGGCGCCAAGCACCGCGCCGCCTCCGCCTATCTCACCGGGCAGGGCGGCGAGGCAAAGCCCCTGGGCCTCACCATCCGGCAGCTGCTGGCCATCGCCATCCCCATCACCGTGGGTGCGGCGGGGCTCCAGCTCATCAATCTGGTGGACACCAAGATCGTCCTGGCTCAGCTGAAGGGGGCCGTGGGCTTCAGCCAGGCCCAGACCGACAACCTCAAGGGCATTTACAACTTCTGCCAGACCCTCTTCAACCTCCCCGCGGCCTTCATCGTGCCCATCACCGTGTCCATTATCCCCTCCATCACCAACTTCCTGACCATGAAGAACGGCCGCGGCGCGTGGCAGATCGAGGAGAGCGCAGTGCGCATCACGGCCCTTTTGGGCCTGCCCTGCGGCATTGGGCTGGCGGTGCTCTCGCGGCCCATTCTGGTTATGCTCCGCCACTACGGCGAGGCGCAGCTGGCCACCGGTGTGCCCATCCTCACCATTCTGGGCGTGGCGGTCATTTTCAACTGTCTGGTCCTCCTGACCAACGCCATCATGCAGGCCCACGGCAACGTTACAACGCCCCTGATCCACATGCTCCTGGGCGGCATCGTCAAGGTGGTGGTGAACTACGCGCTGGTGGGTATCCCCAGCCTCAACATCATCGGCGCGCCCATCGGCACCCTCTCGTGCTATATCGCCATCATCACCCTCAATCTCATCGCCATGCGCCGGATGCTGGGGACGCGCTGTCCGCGCATTCTCCGCACCTTGGCAAAGCCGCTGCTGGCCTCGCTGGTCATGGGCGCGGCGGCGTGGGCGGCGGCGGGGCTTCTGGGGCGCTTCGTTCCGTCCGGCGCGGTCTGCTGCCTCGGGGCCATTGCCCTGGCGGGCGTGGTGTACTGCGTGATGGTTCTGGCGCTGCGGATCATCACCCTGGAGGACTGCATGCTGCTGCCCAAGGGTGAAAAAATTGCGCGATTCCTGAAAATTCACTGAGAAAATTGCATGAAATCCTTGCGAAAGAGGAAAAATTATGGTAAATTGGAGAAGCAAAGACCGCTATGGCTATGAGGACATGGTCCGCCTGATCCATCTGCTCCGCTCGCCGGACGGCTGCCCCTGGGATCAGGCCCAGACCCACGCGTCCATCCGCCGGAATTTTCTGGAGGAGACCTACGAGGTGCTGGAGGCCATCGACGAGGACGACCCCGCTCACCTCTGTGAGGAGCTGGGGGACGTGCTGACCCAGGTGGTCTTTCACGGCGACATGGAGCAGGACGCCGGGCGCTTTACCCTGGAGGATGTCTACGACGGGGTCTGCAAGAAGATGATCCGCCGCCATCCCCACATCTTCGGGCAGGCGCAGGCGTCCGGCGCCGAGGATGTCCTGGTCAGCTGGGACGCCATCAAGCGGGAGGAAAAGGGGCAGGACACCTTCACCGACACGCTCACCGCCGTTCCCAGGAACCTCCCCGCCAATTGGCGGGCCGAGAAGCTGATAAAAAAGGCGTCCCGGGCAGGCTTTGCCTGGTCCGGCCCGGAGGAGGCCATAGAAAAGCTTTCGGAGGAGGTCTCCGAGCTGCGTCAGGCCGCCGGCGCGGCGGATGCCCGTGAGGAACTGGGCGACACACTGTTCGCCGCCGTAGGCGCCGCCTGTGCCCTGGGTGCAGACCCGGAGGAGGTACTCCACGAGGCCTGCGAAAAATTCATCCGTCGTTTTTCCGCGATGGAGGCGCTCTCCGGCGATGCGCCGTTGGATACGTGCAGCCGGGAGACGCTTTTGCGCCTTTGGAAGCGCGCAAAGGAGGAATAGCTTTTCCCCCTGCGGAAAATATAAGCCTGTGCAATCACTAAGGAAAGAGGAATCCGTGCAATGAACAAAACTGAGTTGATCACTGAAGTCGCCAAGAAAACCGGCATGTCCAAAAAGGATATGGAGCGCGCCGTGAACGCCACCGTAGACGCCATCACCGAGGCGCTGGCCGCTGGGGACAAGGTTCAGCTGGTGGGCTTTGGTTCTTTTGAGACCAAGGAGCGCGGCGCCCGCGTGGGCCGCAACCCCAAGACCAAGGAATCCATTGAGATCCCCGCTGCCAGAGTGCCCGTTTTCAAGGCCGGCAAGGCCCTGAAGGATGAGGTCGCAAAATGATCGCAGGCCGGCGGGTATTCCGCCGGCTGCCTCTCTTTTGAGGAAAGGGGGCGCAGTATGCGTCTGGACAAATACTTAAAGGTCTCGCGGCTGATGAAGCGGCGGACCGTGGCCAACGAGGCCTGCGACAACGAGCGCGTCACGGTCAACGGCCGGCCGGCCAAGGCGTCCTGCGACGTGAAGGTCGGGGACGTGCTGGAGATCCGCTTCGGCCAGCGGACCGTGAAGGTCGAGGTTCTGGCCGTGGCCGAGGCCGTCCGCAAGGACGATGCCGCCGCCATGTACCGGGAGCTGCCCGATTAGAAACCGCCGGCCCTTTTGTGAACTGCTCCAGTAAAAACGGACAACAGACAAAATGCCCCCTGTGTAGGAAAATAGACTACACAGGGGGTACCATTATGGAGAAACGAAAATACACAAAGATACAGGTACTAGAAATGGAAATGGGAGCCATGCACGAGGCCGGAAAGACGCACAGGGAGACAGCGGAACCTTTCGGATTAGAGCGCAACCAGGTCAAACGTTGTCTGGAGAGGCTGCGTCGAAGGCAGCGAACGCAGGCTGCTGACTAAAAGATACGGCATTACGCCCTCCATGGCAAGACGTGGGAACTGTTCTGACAATGCGATGGCGGAAAATTTCTTCTCTATCCTCAAGACCGCGTGCATCTACCGGCAGAAAATCGCCACGTTCCGGCAAGCAGGAGAACTGATTGATGACTTCATCTTGTTACAATCATGAGCGCATCCAGTTGAAGACGGGAGCGGCGCCGCTCTCACTGCGCCACTCCGCCTAAATCCAAGTTTTCCTATCTGTGGTCCCTTTTTTATGCTGTCCGCTCAATTTGGAGCAGTTGATGGCGGCAGGGCTTTTTGGCGATTACCATGCGGCGGCAGTCAAGGCAGCGGGGGAGAAATCAGGGTCGGTCTCACACCAGCGCAGCACTGTTTCCAGGTTCTCCGGAGAGTGCTCCACGGCGCGGCTGAGGCGGTGGATCCGGTCGATCTGTACCGCGCGGCTGCGGCCCTGGGCCAGGGCGCGGCCCCACAGCGCCAGCAGCGCGCTCAGCTGCACCCGCGGCAGCAGGCGGCGGTCCGTCACCGCCTTGAGCCAGTAGCGGTAGAGGCCGTACACCAGCAGCTGCTCCGCCTCCAGGGCAAAATCCCCCGCCGGCGTCTCCTCCGCCAGAGCCGTCCCCAGCAGCGCCGCCCACGCATCATTGATCGGCTCCAGTTCCTCCAGCCGTGCCAGAAGCCGCCGGGCGTACTCAGGCCGGGTCCCGGGCGCGGCCGGAGGAAAGCGTCCCGCGGCGAACCGGGCCGTCACGGCGTCCAGGCGGCTCAGGCGGTGCTGGTCCAGCGCCCTCTGCCACGCCGCCGCGAGGTCCAGCACCCGGGCCAGACGCGTCTGCCACGGTGCGGACCGGTCCTGGGCCAGGGTAAAGGCCGTGCGCCGGGCTGTGAGCAGCGCGTAAAAGAGCCGCGCATCCAGGTCGTTGCACCCGTGGACCGGCTCGTCGCTGACCGCCTCCGGGAAGGTCATGGGTTCCGTCTCCGCCAGCAGCAGCCGCGCCGTCTCCGGGCAAGCCAGGGAGAGACACCACTCCTGCAGGGCCCCATACTCCTCGGCGAACCGCGGATGCTGGACGCATGCGCGGCACAAATGCGCCTCTCCCAGCGTCCGCTGGATGCGGCACAGCCCGTCCGTGTCCAGCAGCGGGCAGAGCCCGCCCCGCAGGGCCAGCACCGTTTCGCCGTCCCGCTCGGCCATAGCGGCGCGGACCGCCGCGCCCAGCGGTCCCTCCAGCTGCCGGTAGTTCCGGAGGGCATCCTCGTCCAGCGCCACCTCCCAATCCCGGCAGCAGGTGTCGGGGCAGGCGCCGGCGGCGCACCGGAAGGCATCAAAATACCGCGGCATCCGCAGCTTCATTCCCGCCGCCTCCCTCAGTCCTGGGCCGCGCCGTGCTGGCGCTGGAGAACCCCCTCGCGCAGCGCGCGGCCCCGTTGCAGCTGAGCCACCAGCTCTTCGCGGTTTTCCGCGTCTAAAGCCGCGCGAAAACGGGCAAGATTCTCCATAAGCACGTCGATTTCGTACAAAAGCGGTCCCCGGTTGCACAAAAACAGCGTCGTCCACATCTCCGGGTCCAGCTTGGCCACCCGGGTCATGTCCTGGAAGCTGCCGGCGGAGAAGCCCAGCACCTTTTCGCAGGTGGGGCTTTTGACATAGGCGCTGGACACCACGTGGGCCAGCTGGGAGGTATAGGCGATGTTGGCGTCGTGCTCGTCAGGCGACGCCTCCACCACCCGGCCAAAGCCCGTCTCCAGCGCCAGGGCGCGCACGGTCTCCAGGGCCGGACGGTGGGTCAGCGGCGTGGGCGTAAGGATCAGGCTGGCGCCCCTGTAGAGGTCCGCATCGGAATTGGCAAAGCCCGCCAGCTCCTTGCCGGCCATGGGGTGGGTCCCCACGTAGTGCACCCCCGCGTCATGGTAGAGCCGGTCGGCGCAGTCCACCACCGACCGCTTGACGCCGCAGATGTCCATGACGACGGCCCCCCTCCGGAATTCGCCCACCCGGGCCTTCAGGCATTCCATGGTGGCCTCCGGCGGCAGGGCCACCACGCACAAATCCGCCGCCGCCAGGTCCTCCAGCGGCGCGTCGATGGCCCCCACGCTCTGGGCAAAGCGCACGGTGGCGGCATTGCGGGTGGTCCCCAGGACCGTGTGGCTGGTATACGTTTTCAGGGCGCGGCACAGCGAACCGCCAATAAGGCCCATGCCGATGATCCCGATGTTCATAATGCTTCACCTCATCAACCATTTTACCGTTTTTGACCCCCGGCGTCAAGGCGGCGGCAGGGCGGGGCAAAAAAATGTAAAATATTTTGGAAAACCCTATTGTCACTTTCCTGAAAAAGGTATATAATGGGTTGAATACGCGATTAAAGGGGTTTTTTGCCCCTTTGGAACCATAGATTGAGGATGTGCGATATGGCAGACGCCAAAAAACAACACCCGCAGGCGCCCATGGACCCCATGGCTGCGCTCACTGCGCTGATTGCCAGAGCCCGCAAGGATGGCAGCATCCAGGCCTCTGACCTGATCTCCGAGCTGGAGAAGCTGGACCTGTCGGTGGAGAAGATCGAGCAGGTCTACGAGTCCTTTGACGCCATGGGCATCCAGATTCTGGGGGCCGAGCTGGACCTGGACCTGGATTTGGGACCGGACGCGACGCCGGTGCTCCTGGACGACGAGGAGGAGGAGCTGGTGGATCCGGTGGAGCTGGCCGCTGAGTACAACCTGGACGACCCGGTCCGGATGTACCTCAAGGAGATCGGTCAGGTGCGCCTGCTGACCGCCGAGGAGGAAATCGAGCTGGCCAAGAAGGTCTCCGAGGGCGACAAGAAGGCCAAGGACCAGCTGACCGAGGCCAACCTTCGTTTGGTGGTCTCCATCGCCAAGAAGTATTCCGGCCGCGGCCTTCATATCCTGGATTTAATCCAGGAGGGAAACACCGGGCTCATCCGCGCGGTGGACAAGTTCGATTATACAAAGGGAAACAAGTTCTCCACCTACGCCACCTGGTGGATCCGCCAGGCCATCACCCGGGCCATCGCGGACCAGGCGAGGACGATCCGTGTCCCTGTACATATGGTGGAGGTCATCAACAAGGCAACGCGTTGTAACCGCAAGCTGGTACAGGAGCTGGGCCGCGAGCCGACACTGGAGGAGGTGGCGGCGGAGCTGAATCTGCCCATTGAGAAGATCATTGAGGCCAACCGCACCGCCGCGGACACCCTGTCCCTGGATACCCCCGTGGGCGACGAGGAGGATACCACCATCGGCTCCTTTGTGGAGGACGACAACACGCCGGGGCCGGCGGACGCCACGTCCAACACGCTTCTGGCGGAGGCCCTGGGCGAGATCCTGGGCACGCTGACTGAGCGTGAGGCGGACGTGCTGCGGATGCGCTTTGGAATGTTCGACGGCCGGACCCACACCCTGGAGGAGGTCGGTCAGATTTTCGGCGTGACCCGGGAGCGGATCCGCCAGATCGAGAACAAGGCCATCCGCAAGCTCCGCCACCCCAGCCGGGCCAAGAAGATCAAGGATTTTTACTGCTGAAGTGGGCACCGCGGTTAAGGGCGTTGCCATTAAGATAGCATGAGAAAACTCAGTAAAATCAATGTTGTTAAGGGCAGCGGAAAACGGGCGATGTCACTGGGATGCCGCCCGTTTCTGCGTCCCGGCGAACGCCGCAGATTTTGAAAGAAGTCTGCGGCGTTTTTTGTTATGAACCCCCCACCGCAGCAGGGCATAGCAAAACGGCCCGTCTCTCGGCATGCTAAATTGTATGTTGACGATACGGGTCGGCTATGATAAAAGTAGTACAATCTATAAATGAGGGAGGCCTCCTTATGCTTGAAGAGGTACCCACCGCGGAGGAAATGATCCAGCTGGTCGGCGCGCCGCTGTACGGGATTTGGACGCAGCTGACCGCCCGGATCGAGGAGCGGTACGACATGGACCGCTCCTGGAATTCCGGCGGCAAGGCATGGACCTACGAATACAAGTACCGCCGGGGCGGCAAGACGCTGTGCGCCCTCTACGCAAGGGAGGACCGCGTGGGCCTCCTGGTGATCCTGGGGAAGGACGAGCGGGCAAAATTCGAGGCAGACTGGGCGCATTACACCCGGGAAACGCAGAAAATCTATGACGAAGCGCGGACCTACCACGACGGGAAATGGCTGATGTTCACGCCGGCGGACACGGCGCTGTTTGAGGACTTCCTCCGGCTGCTGGCCGTCAAGCGGCGGCCCAACCGGAAATAGCGGAACCGCTCCGGCCAATGGGCGGAAACGGTTTGGCTGGTTGTAATTTCCGCGAAAAACAGGTATACTGATAGACAGAGCTTGTATGTACAACCAACCGCCGGGGCGCGTCCCAAGGAGGGTCCTATGGAACTGAACGTGTTGGCCGTGGGCGACGTGGTCGCGCCGGCCGGTCTGCAATTTTTGGCGCGGCGGCTGCGGCCGCTTCGGAAGTCGCTGGGGGTAGACTTCTGCATCGTCAACGGCGAGAACGCCTCCATGGTCGGCCTGACCCCCGATCAGGCCGAGCAGATGTTCGAGGCCGGGGCTGACGTCGTCACCCTGGGCAACCACACCTGGCGGCGGCGGGAGATCGTGCCCTATCTGGAGCGCTGCCGCTACATCCTCCGCCCCGCCAACTTCCCGCCCCAGCAGCCCGGCCGCGGCTGGGGCGTGTTCGACACCAAGGCCGGCCCCGTCACAGTGGTCAGCCTCATCGGTCGGTGCAATATGCCCTTCGGGCCGGACAACCCCTTCCTGCTGATGGACCGCATCCTCAGGGAGCGCCGGGACACGCCGGTGCTGGTGGATTTCCACGCCGAGGCCACCTCCGAGAAGCTGGCCATGGGCCGGATGCTGGACGGCCGCGCCGCCGCCGTATGGGGCACCCATACCCATGTGCCCACCGCCGACTGCCAGGTGTTCCCCGGCGGCACCGGCTACGTCACGGACTTGGGCATGACCGGCCCCGCCCTGTCGGTGCTGGGCGTCCGGTGGGAGCAGTCGGTGGCCAACTTCCGCGGGGACCTGGGCTCCCGCTACGAGGCCGCGCCGGGGCCGTGCAAGCTGGAGGCGGCCCTCTTTACCGTCGATATGCAGGCCGGACGCTGCGTCCGGGCGGAAAGGGTGGATATCCATGATTAGATTTCTCCACGCGGCGGACCTGCACCTGGATTCGCCGTTCCAGGCCCTCTCCCCGGAGAAGGCCAAGGCCCGCCGGCAGGAGCAGCGGCAGCTCTTGCAGGACCTGGCGGACCTCTGCAACGACGAGGGCTGCGACCTGCTGCTGCTCCCCGGAGACCTGCTGGACGCCGAGGCGGCGTGGCAGGACACGGTGGACGCCCTCTGCCGCGCCCTGGGGGCCTGCCGCGCCCGGGTGTTCATCGCCCCGGGAAACCACGACTTTTACGCCCCGGGCAGCCCGTACCGCCGCGCGCCGTGGCCGGAAAACGTGCACATTTTCACCTCCAACGTCCCTAGCTCCGTGGTCCTGGAGGACCTGGGGGCGGAGGTCTGGGGCGCGGCCTTCACCGCGCGGACGGCCCCGGCACTGCTGGAGGGCTTCCAGATCCGGGACAGGGGGCTTCTCAATCTCATGGTGCTCCACGGCGACGCCGAAACCGCCGGAAGCCCCTATAACCCCATCACACCGGCGCAGATCGCCGCGTCGGGGCTGGACTATCTGGCCCTGGGCCATATCCACGCCGCGTCGGGCCTCCGCCGCGCCGGGGAGACCGCCTACGCCTGGCCCGGCTGCGCCATGGGGCGGGGCTTTGACGAGCTGGGCGAGAAGGGTGTGTACCTGGGAACGCTGGCCCCGGGGGACTGCCGGATCGAGTTCCGCCCCCTGCCCGGCCGGCGGTACGAGATCGTGAGCGTGGAGGCCGGAGAGGACCCCCTGGCCGCGGTGGAGGCGGTGCTGCCGCCGGAGACCGGGGCGGATATCTACCGCATCCGGCTGACGGGAGCGTGTACGCCGCCGGACACGCGGGCGCTGTACGAGGCGCTGGCGGGCCGGTTTTTCGGGCTGACGATCCGGGACGAGACGGCACGGCGGCGCGAGCTGTGGGCAGAACGGGGAGAGGACTCACTGAAAGCGCTCTTTCTCCAGGCGCTCTATGACCATCCGAAGCGGCAGGAGGACCCGGCCCTGGCGGAGCTGGCGGCGGCCGTTGGCATGGCGGCGCTGGAGGGGCGCGAGGTGCCTCTGGATTAAAAGTTTCGCCTGCCTTATGGGGCGTGTGCGCATTCGCCGGAGGCACCGTGAACGCGAAGCGTTTACCGCCCAACTGCCGCGCTGCAGAATGTGTTTTCCATAAACGACGCGGTCCTGATTTTCGCTGTTTTCTACATCATTTCGGCATTTTCGGCCCGCTCGGCATCCAGAATATTCCAGGAAAATTCAAGAACCGCTTCTGAATGAAAATCTTCCGTTTTTATTCAGAAAGGCATCGCCTGACGGCGCTGCCCATTTGCACTTTGGGCGCAAATGACGTCTCATAAGAACTCGACGCGCCTGCGGCGCTATAAAAAGCTTTTGAAAGCTTTTTAACGAGTTCCAGTATAAGGAGGCCACCTATGATCCTGCACCGCATGAGCGCCACCTTCGGCCAGCTGGATAACGCCCGGCTGGAGCTGGAGCCGGGCCTCAATATCCTCGCCGCCCCCAACGAGGGCGGGAAATCCACCTGGGCCGCATTCCTCCTGACCATGCTCTACGGCGTCAATACCGCCGAGCGCACCAGCAAAGCCAACCAGCTGCCCGCCAAGACCCGCTATAAGCCCTGGTCCGGCCGGCCGATGGAGGGTTCGCTGGAGCTGACGTGGCAGGGTCGCCGCGTCACCCTGGAGCGTACCTGCGCCGCCCGCAGCCCCATGGGCCAGCTGCGCGCCTTCGATACCGGGACCGGCCAGCTCATCGACCTGCCCGAGAGTGCCTGCGGCCAGACGCTCCTGGGGGTGGAGCGCAGCGTCTACGAGCGCAGCGGCTTCATCCGCCAGCAGGGGCTGGCCCTCTCCCCCGACCACGCGCTGGAGGCCCGCCTCCAGGCCCTGGTCACCACCGGCGACGAGGATGCCGCCGGCTATACCCAGGTGAAAAAACGTCTGGAGGCCCTGCGTAACCGCCGCCGCCACAACCATACCGGCCTCCTCCCCCAGGCGGAGCAGGCGCTGGCGGAGACTGAGGACCGCCTGGCGGCGCTGCGGCGGCTGGGCCGGGAGAATATGGACCTCCAGGCCCGCCTGGAGCAGCTGGAGGCCCGCGAGGCCCAGCTGCTCCGCCTCTGCGCGGCCCTGAAGGCCCAGGAGGACGCCCGGAAGCGGGCACAGCTGGCGCAGTACCGCGCCGAGTGGGAGAAAAAGGCCGCCGCCCTGGCGGAAAAGGAGGCCACGGTCCGGGGCATCCCGGAAATCCCGGACCTGCAGGCCCTCCAGCAGAAATGGGACCAACTCCAGAGCGCCGTGACCGCCCTGGCCCCGGCGTGGGACCAGGCCGCGCCGCCGGCGCCGCCGGGCCGCCCCGCGGTCTTTGACGGCATGACGCCCGATCAGGTCCGGGACGCCGCCGAGGCCGACTGCCGCCGGCTGGAGGCCTTGGGGCGTCCGCCGCTGCTGGCCCCCAAGGCCGTCTGGCTCTGGGCCGCGCTGGCGGCGGCGCTGCTGGCGGGCGGCGGGGCGGCGCTGTGCCTCCGCGCGCCGGTGTGGGCCGCGGCGGTGTGCTTCGGCGCGGGGACTCTGGCCGCGGCCTGGGCTGTTCTGCGGCTGGTGCGCAACCGCCGCGCCCGGGAAAACGCCGCCAGCCTCCTCCAGCGCTACGGCGCGTCCGACGCTGCCGCCATCCGCCGCGCCGCCGCCGACTGCCGGGAGGCCCTGCTGCTCCATGAGAAGGAGACTGAGCAGGCCGCGGCCCGCCGCGCCGTCCTGGAGGAACAGCGGCAGGCCTTCGCGACGCAGCAGGCGGCGCTGGTGGCGGCGGTCCGGTCGTTCCAGCCCGACGCCGAGGACCCCGGCAAGGCCATTCAGCGCGCCGTTAACCTCTGGAAATTCCACGACGCAGCCCAGCGGGACACCGACGCCGCCCGGGAGAAATATGAGGCCGCGGCGGCGGCGGTGGGCGAGCTGCCCGAGGCCGTCCCCGCGGGACCGGAGGTGGCGGGCGATCCGGCCGCCGCCCGGCGGGAGCTGGAGGACGTCCGGCGGGAGCTGGCGCAGGTGCGCTCCCGGCTGGATCAGGCCCGGGGACGTATGGAGGCATCCGGAGACCCGGCGTCCCTGGCGGCGCAGCGGGAGCAGCTGACAGCGGACATCGCCCGCCTGGAGCGGGAGCACGCCGCCCTGACCCTGGCGCTGGCGGCGCTGACTCAGGCCAACGACGTCCTGCAGACCCGTTTTTCTCCGCGGATCAACCAGCTGGCGGCGCGGTATATGGCGCGGCTGACCGGGGCGCGGTATGATCGGGTGCTGCTGGAGCAGTCCATGCAGATCACCGCCCGGGAGGCGGGCGGAGCGGTCAGCCGCCCGCTCCAGGCGCTGAGCACGGGAACGGCGGACCAGCTCTACCTGGCGGTCCGGCTGGCCATTACGGAGCTGGCCCTTCCCAAGGACGCTCCCTTGGTCCTGGACGACGCGCTGCTGAGCTTCGACGACCAGCGCCTGGCCGCCGCGCTGGAGCTGCTGGAGGAGCTGGCGCAGGAGCGGCAGATTTTGCTGTTCACCTGCCAGAGTCGCGAACAGGCCTGGCGGGACGCACGGAAATAAACAGGAAGCACCGGCCTTGCGGAAAGGCCGGTGCTTTTGCCCTATTGCGCCGCCTTCAGCAGCCTCTGGCTGATGCGGAGGGTGACCTCCAGATAGCATGCAGCCTCCTCGTCGTTCATTTCCTCCACTCCCAGCGCGTCCAGCTTTTCCGACAGGTCTATCAACGCCAACCAAAAATAGAGTGTATACAATTTGCTGTTTCTGGCGCATAAATCCCTTTCGTTCCTTCAGGCGGCAGGCGCCGCCTTTGGTGTTAATAACGGTGCAATAATGTAGGACGCGGCCCAGGATGGCGGAAGCAATCGTAACGCCGGCAAAGCCTTGTTGGAGTTCTGCAAACAAACGTCAAGCCCTAGTATGGGGAAATTTTCGAATAAAATTCATTACTGCAAGCCGCTGCTCTTGTGTTGCAGCACTATAACACATGGTATTTTGCATCCACAGAACGTACTCATCGACAAGTCGGGGCGTTAAGTCCTTCAAATTAAGGAAATAATTGACCTTTCCCTTTACTTCACGAAAACAGCGGAACAGCACTACAAATCCATCAGCATAGGATAAAATCGTGTTTTTGCTGCGTCTTCTGGTTTCTGGAAGATATGTATCAAAGAACGTTGCCAGCAGCTTAAATCAAGGCGTTTATTTCATACTGGAACCTCAGGGAATATTCCTTCATTGAATTGCTCCATTTTTCCAATAATATCAGAACTGTTTTTGGCACTCATATTCAAATATTTTTCTGTTTCATAAATTCTGGCATGGCCCATGTAAGTAGATTAAATAGGGGTTTCATCATACATATCATACCCGGCAAGCTCCATTTGCCTAAAAGAATCGACTGCGAAGGTATGTCTAGGCCTGTTTGAAAAAAATGGCAATGTGCCCAGCGGCGAGGGATTTTTTCGTCTGGCAAACAATTTTTCCGCAGGAATCCTGACGGATTTCAAGGGAATATTGTGCCGCCCAGGCGGAAAAAGAACCGTCGTTTGGGCATGTTGACATTTTTCAAACAAGGCCTAGAGAGCGACGATGTTTGAAATCAGCGAAATAGAATGATTTCTCCGGTCCAACCCACTCAGAAGGGTGGCCTCTTGGCGGTCCCGGAGGGCGTGGCCCTCTGGCCGGAGGATTTGCCCACGGAAGCATTCTACGCGGCCCAGGGCTTTGTCCGGCTGACGGTGAAAGACGTTCCACGGTGACGGCCTGTGCGCCCGACATGGCGGCATGGGAGGCGTGGAAAGCCTCCCTGCCGCCGGAGGAACCGGCCCCGCCC
Source organism: Oscillospiraceae bacterium (assembly GCA_022792945.1). Taxonomy (GTDB): domain Bacteria; phylum Bacillota; class Clostridia; order Oscillospirales; family Oscillospiraceae; genus Avoscillospira_A. Next base: position 25,845 of record JAAWBZ010000066.1, read on the forward strand.
AGAAGGGACGCGCGTAAGATCATTCAGAAGGAGCAGGTAAGCTGACGGATGACTGTTTTGCCCAGATGTCCGCCAAATACGAGGACAAACAGAAGGCGCGGCGAAAAAAAATCAAAGCCTTGCAGGAACGCATCCAGCGCACCAAGAGCAAGGCTGTGACAGCGGATATGTTTGTTTCTGCTGTACCGTTGAAAAACTCATAGCGGACCTATTCGTTACTCGCTTTTGGGATAGAAAAGGCGAGCGTTCTTACAGCATCCTTCAAATACTATAAGAACACTCGCTATGGTTGCGGGGACAGGATTTGAACCTGCGACCTCCGGGTTATGAGCCCGACGAGCTACCAGCTGCTCTACCCCGCGATATATGACCACACTCATCTGAGTGCCTGTATATTCTATCACGAAATTGCCGCATTGTCAAGCTGTTTTTTCAAAGTGTCCGGTAATTTTCTTTATATACAAACACCATGAATATATGCAGCGTTTTTTGGAATATTTCCAAATAATTTTCAAAACGATATGGATTTTTATTCAATTTAGCGCTTGCCTTTTTCTTCCGGAGGTGGTATGATAGAGGCACAAAATCAAACCGATGGGATCGGAGGACTTTTACTATGAGTGAAATCAAGAAAATCGTGCTGGCGTATTCCGGCGGACTGGATACGTCCATCATTATCCCCTGGCTCAAGGAGCACTACAACAACCCGGAGATCATCGCCGTGGCCGCCGACGTCGGCCAGAACGACGAGCTGGACGGGCTGGAGGAAAAGGCCCTTAAGACCGGCGCTTCCAAGCTCTACGTCCTGGACCTGGTGGACGAAATGGTGGACGACGTCATCATCCCCTCCATGATGATGGGCGCCAAGTATGAGGACTATCTGCTGGGCACCGCCTTCGCCCGGCCCATCATCGGCAAGGCCCTGGTGGACATCGCCAAGAAGGAGGGCGCCGACGCCGTCTCCCACGGTGCCACCGGCAAGGGCAACGATCAGGTCCGCTTTGAGCTGGCCGTCAAGCGCTTCGCCCCCGAGATGAAGATCATCGCCCCCTGGCGCGAGTGGGACATCAAGTCACGTGAGGAGGAGATCGACTACGCCGAGGCCCACAACGTGCCCCTGAAGATCTCCCGGGAGACCAAC
>JAAWBZ010000067.1 GCA_022792945.1 Oscillospiraceae bacterium
CCCGGCCTGGTGTGCCTGCTCCACGAGAAGCCCCTCGCCGGGGTCAACGGCTCGGGCACGCACAACAACTGGTCCAGCGCCACCGACACCGGCCTGAACCTCCTCTCCCCCGGCGAGACGCCCCACGAGAACGCCCAGTTCCTGCTGTTCCTCTGCGCCGTAATCCAGGCGGTGGACGACTACCAGGACCTGCTGCGCATCTCCGTGGCCACCGCCGGCAACGACCACCGCCTGGGCGCCAACGAGGCCCCGCCCGCCGTGGTGTCCATGTTCCTGGGCGACGAGCTGATGGCGGTGCTGGAATCCATTGAGCGCGACGCCCCCTACGCCGCCGCCGAGCGCAAGCAGATGAAGCTGGGCGCGGCGGTGCTCCCCCGGTTCCTGCGGGACACCACCGACCGCAACCGCACCTCGCCCTTCGCCTTCACCGGCAATAAGTTCGAGTTCCGGATGCTGGGCTCGTCCAACTCCATCGCCTGCGCCAACATCATGCTCAACAGCGCCGTGGCTGAGTCCCTGCGGCTCTACGCCGACCGCCTGGAGGGAGCAGAGGACTTCCACGCCGCCCTCCACGGCCTCCTCCAGGAGGTCATCCGGGACCACAAGCGCATTCTCTTCAACGGCAACGGCTACGACGGCGCCTGGATCGAGGAGGCCGTGGAAAAGCGGGGCCTCCTCAACTACCGCACCACCGCCGACTGCATGCCCCACCTGCTGGACGAGAAAAACGTCCGGATGCTCACCGCCCACAGGGTCTTTACCCGCCCTGAGCTGGAGTCCCGCTGCGAAATCATGCTGGAAAACTACTGCAAGACCGTCCGCATCGAGGCCAACACCATGGTGGACATGGCCCGCACCGGCATCCTCCCCGCCGTAGAGGCCTGCGCCGCCGAGGCGGCCTCCACGGCCGCGGCCAAGCGCTCCCTGGACGCCCGGCTGCCCTGCGCGTATGAGTGCTCGCTGGTGCGCCGCCTCTCCGGCCTCACCGACCGCATCGCCCAGGCGGCAGAGACTCTGGAGCAGGCCGTCACGGCCCTCCACACCGCCGCCGGCGCCGCCGCCGAGGCCGAGGCCATCCGCGACACGGTCCTCCCGGCCATGCAGAGCCTGCGCCTGCCCTGCGACGAGGCGGAAACGTTAGTGGACCGCCGCCGCTGGCCCTATCCCACCTATGCCGACCTGCTGTTCGGCGTACAGTGAGGGCGCGCCGGATGACCAAGTACATTTTTGTTACCGGCGGCGTGGTCTCGGGCCTGGGCAAGGGCATCACCGCCGCGTCCCTGGGCCGGCTCCTCAAGGCCCGGGGGCTGAAGGTGGCCGCGCAGAAGCTGGACCCCTACATCAACGTGGACCCCGGCACCATGAGTCCCTACCAGCACGGCGAGGTCTACGTCACCGAGGACGGCACCGAGACCGACCTGGACCTGGGCCACTACGAGCGCTTTATCGATGAGGACCTCAACCGCTACTCCAACCTCACCGCCGGCAAGGTCTACTGGAACGTCCTGGGTAAGGAGCGCCGGGGGGAATACCTGGGCTCCACGGTCCAGGTGATCCCTCACGTCACCAACGAGATCAAGGAATTCGTCTACCGCCTGGGCGAGAGCACCGGGGCCGACGTGGTCATCTGCGAGATCGGCGGCACCATCGGCGACATCGAGTCCCAGCCCTTCCTGGAGGCCATCCGCCAAATCTCCCTGGAGGCCGGGCGGGAAAACAGCCTCTTCCTCCACGTCACCCTGGTCCCCTTTCTCCGCGGCTCCGATGAGCACAAGTCCAAGCCCACGCAGCACTCGGTCCGGGAGCTTCAGGGCCTGGGCATCCGCCCGGACCTCATTGTCCTCCGGTGCGACGAGCCGCTGGAGCCGGCCATCTTCCGGAAAATCGCTCTGTTCTGCAACGTCAGGCCCGACTGCGTCATTGAAAACCGCACCCTCCCCGACCTCTATGAAGCACCGCTGATGCTGGAGCGGTCCGGCTTCTCCCAGGTGGTCTGCCGTGCCCTGGGGCTGGAAGCGCCGGAGCCGGACCTGCGGGACTGGACCGAAATGCTGGCGCGGAGCCGCGCGCCGCGCGGCAGCGTCTGCATCGGCCTGGTTGGCAAATACGTGGGCCTCCACGACGCCTACCTCTCGGTGACAGAGGCCCTGCGCCACGCCGGCGGCGCCCTCCAGCGCCGGGTGGACCTGCGGTGGATCGACGCCGAGGCGCTGACCGCGGAAACCTGCGCCGCGGCGCTGTCCGGGCTGGACGGCATCCTGATCCCGGGGGGCTTCGGCGCACGGGGCGTGGAAGGCATGGTGCTGGCGGCGCAGTACGCCCGGGAGCAGAGCCTCCCCTGCTTCGGCATCTGCCTGGGGATGCAGGCGGCGGTGATCGAGTTCGCCCGCCACCGGGCGGGCCTTCCCGACGCCGGCTCCGGCGAGTTTGCCCCGGACAGCCCCCACAAGGTCATCGACTTCCTGCCCGGCCAGAGCGGCGAAACCGACAAAGGCGGCACCCTCCGCCTGGGGGCATACCCCTGCGCCGTCCGGCCCGGCACCACCCTGGCCCGGTGCTACGGCGCGGAGCGGATCTCCGAGCGCCACCGCCACCGCTGCGAATTCTGCAACGACTACCGCGGCGCGCTGGAGGCCGCCGGCCTCTGCCTCAGCGGCCTGTCCCCCGACGGGCGGCTGGTGGAGGCGGTGGAGCTGCCGGACCAGCCGTTCTATGTGGGCGTCCAGTACCACCCCGAGTTCAAGAGCCGGCCCAACCGGCCCCATCCGCTGTTCTGCGGCTTCCTCGCCGCCGCGGCGGCCCGCCAGAAGGAGGCAAACTGATGCACTTTACCAAAATGCACGGTCTGGGCAACGACTACCTCTACGTCTACGGCCAGCCGGAAAACCCCGAAGCCCTGTCCATCCGCCTCTCCGAGCGCCACTTCGGCGCCGGATCCGACGGCATGATCTGGATCGCGCCGTCGGACAAGGCCGATTTTCAGATGCGCATTTTCAACGCCGACGGCAGCGAGGCCAAAATGTGCGGCAACGGCATCCGCTGCGTGGGCAAGTACGTCTACGATAAGGGCTACACCGACAAGCGCCGCCTGACCATCGAGACCCTGGCGGGCCTGCGGACGCTGGACCTCCACGTCTCCGGCGGCAGGGTCCGCAGCGCGTCCGTGGATATGGGCCGGGCGGCGGTGGCGGACGACTGCATTCTGGACGTGGACGGCGGGCAGATCACCTGTACGCCGGTTTCTGTCGGCAACCCCCACGCGGTGCTGTTTGTGCCTGACGTGGAGGCCGCGCCCCTGACCACCCTGGGACCAAAACTTGAGCATCATGCCCAATTTCCTGGCGGCATCAACGTAGAATTTGTCCAAATTCTCAGCGACACCGCCCTGCGGATGCGGGTCTGGGAGCGGGGCAGCGGCGTCACCATGGCCTGCGGCACCGGTGCCTGCGCTTCCGCCGCCGCGGCGGTCCAAAGGGGCCTCTGCCGTCCCGAGGTCCCCATCCGCGTCCGCCTGGACGGCGGGACTCTGGAGATCCAGGTCTCCCGGGACCTCCAGGTGACCATGACCGGCCCCGCCGAGACCATCTATGAAGGAGAGACCGACCTATGCTGATGCCCAACCGGCGCTACGCCGACCTGAAGGCCTCCTACCTCTTCCGCCGCATCGACGAGAGGGTGGCCGCCTACCAGTCCGCCCACCCCGGGCAGCCCCTCTACCGCATGGGCATCGGCGACGTGTCGCTGCCCCTGTGCGGCGCGGTGATCCGCGCTCTCCACGAGGCCGTGGACGACCAGGCCGCGGCGGCAACCTTCCAAGGCTACCTGCCCGAGTGCGGCGCGCCCTTCCTCCGGGAGGCCATCGCCGCCCACTACGCCCGGCGGGGCGTGACGCTGGACCCCGACGAGGTGTTCGTCTCCAGCGGAGCCAGCGACGAGCTGGGGGACATCCTGGACCTCTTTTCCCCCGAGAGCGCCGCGCTGGTGGTGGAGCCGGCGTACCCCGCCTACGTGGACGCCAACGTCATTGCCGGGCGGCGGATCGTCCATCTGGCCTCCGGCCCGGAGAACGGCTTCCTGCCCGCCCCTGACGGCAGCCTGGACGCCGGCCTCATCTACCTCTGCTCGCCCAACAACCCCACCGGCGCGGTCTATGACCGGGCGGGGCTGCAAGCCTGGGTGGACTTCGCCAACCGCCGCGGGGCGGTGATCCTCTTCGACGCGGCATACGAGGCTTTCATAGAGGACCCGGCTCTGCCCCGCAGCATCTTCGAGCTGCCCGGGGCCGAGACCTGCGCCATTGAAATCTGCTCCCTCTCCAAAACCGCCGGCTTCACCGGCACCCGCCTGGGCTACACCGTGATCCCCCGGGTCCTGGAGCGACAGGGCATGCAGCTCCACGCCATGTGGGTCCGCAACCGCACCACCAAGACCAACGGCGTCTCCTACATCCTCCAGAAGGGCGGCGCGGCGGTGTTCACTCCCCAGGGCCAGCGGGAGATTCAGGAGAATATCCGGGTCTACAAGCAAAACGCCCGGGTGCTCATGGAGGCCCTGGACCGCGCAGGCCTCTGGTACTGCGGCGGCAAAAACGCCCCCTATCTCTGGCTGCGCTGTCCCGGCGGCATGGACAGCTGGACCTTTTTCGACTACCTCCTGGCGGAGATCCAGGTGGTGGGCACTCCCGGCGCTGGCTTCGGCGCCTGCGGCGAGGGCTGCTTCCGCTTCTCCACCTTCGGAAGCCCCGCGGATACCCGGGAGGCCGCAGCGCGTCTGGCGGCGCTTCTGGGCTGAAGCTGTCCGCTTTTTCCCGGCAGAATCCACCACCCAAACGCCAGCCCGCGCCGTTCCTTTTTCGTTTTCGCACTTGGCTTTTTTCGACAAATCGTTTATAATGGCTGTGAGAGCGCTTGCCAAGCCGAACGAGCTTTGATCGAGGTGGACGGGATGCAGAAAATTCTGGTGGTGGACGACGCGGAACTGAATCGGGAGCTGCTGCGGGAGATGCTGTCTGCAGATTACGCCATCGAGACGGCGGCAGACGGCCTGGAGGCCATCTCGATCCTGGAGACGCGTCATGCCGAGCTGGCGGCGCTGCTGCTGGACCTGCAGATGCCCCGGGCCGACGGCTTCCGGGTCATCGACGAGATGAAGCGCCGCGGCTGGATGGAGCGCCTGCCGGTGCTGGTCATCAGCGGCGATCAGGGAGCGGGCGTGGAAAACCGCTGTCTCTCCCTGGGGGTCTCGGACTTTATCCACAAGCCCTTCGACGCCTCCATCGTGCGCAACCGTGTGAACAACGCGGTGGAGCTGTTCGTCAGCCGGAACCAGCTGGCTCAGACGGTGGAGCTCCAGGCCGCGCGGCTCAAGCGCCAGTCGGAGATCATCCAGCAGCAGGCGGAGAAGCTGCGCCGCAACCGGTATTTTGACGAGCTGATGCTGGAATACCGGGCGGTGATGATGGAGCTGGAGATCCGGCTGAAGGTGCTCAACGCAGTCTTCTCGGCCAAGTACCAGCGCAACCCCTTTGAGGCCATCAAGAGCCGCCTGAAGTCAGCGGCGAGCATCTTCCAGAAGCTGGAGCGCAAGGGCCTGGAACCGACGGTGGAGAATATCCGCCAGCAGCTCTCGGACGTGGCGGGCCTGCGGGTGATCTGCTCGTTCCCGGACGACATCTACCGCGTGGCGGACCTGCTGACCCACCAGGACGATATCGTGGTGCTGCGGGAAAAGGACTACATCAAAAACCCCAAGCCCAACGGATACCGGAGCCTGCACCTGATCCTGCATGTGCCGGTCTTCCTGCCGGACGAGAAGAAGCTGGTCAAGGCCGAGGTGCAGTTCCGCACCATCGCCATGGACTTCTGGGCCAGCCTGGAGCACAAGCTGAAATACAAGAAAAACCTGGACAACCCCGACGAGATCGGTCAGCTTCTGAAAAAGTGCGCCCGCTCCATTGAGGACCTGGACTACCAGATGCAGGAAATCCGCAACCGCATCGACAGCGCCGAATCCAGCCGCCGCGAGGACGAGGCCGTTGCCCTATGACGAAGTCTGACTCTGCGCGGCCCCCTATCCGAACATCAGCACCTACGGAGGCTTTCATGAAAAAAGATGACAGAGAGAGATGCTCGTGGGCAACTACGGATCTCTATAAAGAATACCATGACAAAGAATGGGGAAAACCGGTTCATGATGATGGGAAGCTATTTGAGATGCTGGTTCTGGAAGGCATGCAGGCCGGACTATCGTGGCTGACGATACTGAATAAAAGAATGGCTTTCAGGGAAGCCTTTGATCAGTTTGACTGCCAAAAAATCGCACTCTACGATGAAGTCAAGGTTGATGAGCTGATGCAAAATGCCAAAATCGTTCGCAATCGGCTGAAAATCAGGTCGGCAATCGTGAACGCGCGGCAGTTTATCAAAATACAGGAAGAATATGGCAGTTTTGATGCGTTTATCTGGTCTTACGTCGATTATAAGCCGATCCATAACCACTTCCAATCAGAGGTCGAACTTCCTGCGGCAACGCCGCTTTCGGATAAAATCAGTAAGGATTTGAAAAAGCATGGTTTTAAGTTTGTAGGAAGTACGATTGTATACGCTTATATGCAGGCAATCGGAATTGTAAATGACCATGTGAAAAGCTGCTATCTGTATGCGCCCGACGAATGAAAATGCCGGCTTCTAGTTGATTGCTCTCCCCCGCAAATCCGCTCCAGGAGCGTGTCATAGCGGGTCATACAGTATGACAAAGGCAGGACAGACCATCTCGGTCTGCCCTGCCCCTCACTTTTTCTGAAACCCCGCCCTCAGACGGACGCCCGCTCCGATTGCAGCAGCGCCTGCGCCTTGCGGGCCACGATGATCTCCTCGTTGGTGTCCACCACGAAGATACGCACGGGGCTTCCGTCCCGGGAAATATCGCCGCCGCCGGCGGCATGGGCGTTTTTCTCCGGGTCCAGCTCGATGCCCAGGCACCCCAGGCCCGCCAGCGCCCGCGCCCGGACGCCTGCGCCGTTGCGGCCGATGCCGCCGCCGAACACCACCGCGTCCAGGCCGCCCATGGCCGCGGTGTAGGCCCCCAGGTACTTCTTGATCTGGTAGCAGTAGCTCTCCAGGGCGTTCCGGCAGTCCGCGCTGCCAGCCTCCGCCGCCGCCTCCACGTCCCGGAGGTCCCCCGAGACGCCGCCGGACATCCCCAGGAAACCGCTCTTCTTTTGCAGCAGCTCCTTGACCTCGTCCAGGGACATCCCGCATGCCTCCACCAGGTGGAAAATCACATAGGGGTCCATATCCCCGATGCGGTTGTTGTGCATCACGCCGCACTGGAGGCCCATCCCCAGGTTGGTGTCCACGCTTTGGCCGTTTTCCACCGCGCAGATGGAGCTGCTGCCGCCCAGGTGGCAGCAGATGAGCTTCAAATCCCGCCGCCCCATGCGTTCCGCCGCCCAGGAGGAGAGATACTCCAGCGAAGCCCCGTGGAAGCCGTAGCGCCGGATGCCCTCCCGCCGGGAAAGGTCCGCGGGGAGGGGGTAGAGGTACGCCTTGGGCGGCAGGGTCTGGTGGAAGGCCGTCTCAAACGCGCCGATCAGGGGCTTGCCCGGCAGCAGCGCCCGGAACTGGCGGATAGCCGCGATATAGGGCGGATTGTGGGCCGGAGCCACGGTGCTGAACGCCGCCATGGCCGCGAGTACGTCCTCAGTCAGGTACTGCACGCCGGTGACGCCCTTGGCGTGGACCACCTTGAAGCCCACGCAGTCCACCTCGTCCAGTGACGCCACCGCGCCCGCCTCCAGCGCCGAGAGCATCCGGCTGATGGCCTCGCCGTGGGTGGGAAAGACGCCGGCCTCCCGGCCCGATTCGCCGGTCAGGCAGTTCTTCCAGTAAAATTCGCCCTTCTCCGTGCCCACCCGCTCTGCGCCGCCGGTGGCCAGCACCTGCTCGCCGCGGTCCATGTCGAAGAGCTGGTATTTGAGAGACGTACTGCCCACATTGCAAATTAAAATTTTCATGAATCTCCCCTATTCTGGCGCTATTTCCGAATCACCCGGCGCATGCCCGCGCCGCAGCCCCCGCCGGGAATCCGGCGGAAGCCCAGGCGCTCGTAAAAGCCCTCCTTCCCCGGCTCGGCGATCAGCTGCACGCTGGTCCGCCCGCCGGGGGGCGTCTCCCGCTCCGCGCGGTCCAGGAGCCGCCGGACAACCTCCGTCCCCAGGCCCTGCCCCTGGAATTCCGGCGCCACCACCACGTCCAGCAGGACATAGTACAGCCCGTCGCCCACCAGCCGGCCCATGGCCGCGGGCCTTCCGCCCACCCACGCGCCAACGGTGCAGGCGCTGGCCGCCAGCGCCCGGCGGACCTGTGTCTCCGGCAGCGCCGCCCAGCCCACCTGCCGCCGCAGCGCAGCGTAGTCCGGCGCCTCCAGGACGTTTTCCGCGAGCACCGGGGCCAGGCCCTCCACGGCGGTCTCCTCCAGCGCCCGGAGGAACGCCGGGTCCGCCACCGGGCGGAGCGTCTCCAGCGCGGCCTCCCACTCGTTGGGCCGCAGGAGGCTCTCGCCCCGCACCAGGCGAAAGCCCAGCTCCCAGTAAAGGCGTATGGCCTTATGGCTCCAGGTCTGGGTATGGAGGCAGACCTCCCGCCCCGGCTCCAGCACCGCCATCGCCTGCAGCGCCCGCTGGACCACGGCCCTGCCCAGGCCCCGGCCCTGCCGGTCCGGCGTCACCGACACCCAATGGAGCAGCCCCAACCGGTCCCCCGGGACGCTCTGCTCGTACCAGGCAGTGGCCGTGGCCACCGGCACGCCGTCCGGATCGGTCACAAAGCAGCAGCGCTGCGGCAACGCCTCCGGATACGGCGAAAAGGTCTTGGCAAAGTAGGTCAGCGCCTGCGCCTCTGTATCAAATTCCAGAACCGACGCCTCGATCCTGGCCCAGTGGGCCTCGTCCCCGGGCTGATAGAAACGGAAACGGTAGCCCTCCGGCAGCCGCGGCGGCCCCGCCGCCGCGATCCGCGCGGCCGGCAGGACCATGATGACATTCCGATACGCAATGGATTTGTCCAGCATCTTGTCTCCCTCACAAAAGCGGCCCCGAGGGACCCCGGGGCCGCTTGGCATTGCATTATTTGCCGGCCTGTCCGGCCAGGCGCTCGCTCTTGGATTTCAGGAACTTCTCCAGCACCGGCACCAGCAGGATGCACAGCAGACAGCAGGTGAAGCCGCCGTTGTACAGGCAGAAGCCGCCGTGGAGCGCCGGGACGCTGGTAACCAGACTGTAGTGCAGCGCACCGGCCACGATGCCCACGATCCAGCCGTACTCCCCCGCCACCGGCGTCAGGCCGCTGGCGAAGCACAGGCCGATGATGATGGGCTGGGCGTTGATGGCGCTGACACCGGCAAAGGACATGAGGACATACCCTGCCATAATGGGCCAGATATTCAGCGGATGGCTCCCGGACACACCGGTGGCCAGCATGCAGAACACCACCCCGAAGGTCACGCCGGTCCACGCCGCACCCACCAGGTTATAGTACAGCACGATCATCAGCCCATAGAGCCCCAGGTTCATCAGCGCCAGCCCCGGGCCGTACCTGACGGCATAGTCCGCCTTGCGCCCGGTGTCCCGGAGCAGCGTCCAGTAGCCGGCGAAGGATCTGCCGTTGAGGACAAAGCCCGCCGCCGCCATGGCCAGGAACACCACCACGCAGAACACGTTGCAAAGCACCGGGAAGCCGTCGCCCAGCACGGCCTCAATGGGCGGCAGCTCGTTGCCCAGGGTGTTGTAGAGCAGGGCGCGCAGGAAGAAGCCCAGCATGCCGATGGGCAGGGCCGCGGAGTAGATGGAATAGCCCTTATGGACGTTGGGAGAATGGGCGCAGCCCATGGCCGTCAAAAAGCCGATGACACAGCCCACCGCGATCCCCAGCACCAGCCCCAGGGCCGTATAGCCGTGGTTCTCCAGGCCGGGATAGCGGAGGAACAGGTCCGTCACCAGGGGCGCGAGGCCCGTGGAGAACATGGCGAAATTGACCGCGCTGGCCGGCTTCTCCCGCCGCACCAGGGCGTAGAGGAAGGAGCCGAGCATGCAGGGCCAGATGTTGACGATGTTCATGCCCCAGAAGGAGAAGCCCACCGTCAGCAAATACGCGATGGCCGTGGTGCCGCTGGCCTCAAACCCCGGGATGCACATCAGCAGGCAGCACGCCGCACCCACCAGGCCGGCGTTAAAGAAAGCGGCGGAGACGCTGCCCACCTCAAAATAATCCTTGGTGATCTGCGCGGGGCTGGTGAGGATGCGCCCGAGGCCCGTGAAGATCTCCCCGCGGGCCCCCGCGATCAGCGCCGCTGCCAGAAACGCCAGCGTCAGCAGGGCGAACAGCCCCTTAAGCACGGCGCTGGCCGAATACTTGGTTTTGTTCATGGAACGCACTTCCCTTTCCTCGGAGGGAGGGCCGGCCTCACTTCCCGGCCGCCGCCGCGGCCTCCACCACGTGGCCGATGAGCACCGACGTGGTCACGCTGCCCACGCCGCCGGGCACCGGGGTGATGGCCTCCACGATGGGCTCGATCTCCTCGTACACCGCGTCGCCGGCGATGCCGCCCTTGGCCTCGTCCCAGTTGATGGAGACGTCAATGACGATCTGCCCCGGGCGCACATACTCCTTGGTCAGGCTCCGCAGCACGCCGGCGGCGGAAACCAGGATGTCAGCCTCCCTTGCCACCGCCGGGACGTCCTTGGTCCGGGTGTGGCAGACGGTGACGGTGGCGTTGCGGCCCATGAGCATCATGGCCGCGGGCTTGCCCACCACCAGGCTCCGACCGATGACCACGGCCTTCTTGCCGGTGCAGTCGATGCCGTAGTGGTCCAGGATCTCCATGCACGCCGCGGGGGTACAGGGGGCGTAGCCCAGCTTCTTGCCCATAAACACGCCGGCATTGGAGCCGTCAGTCATGCCGTCCACGTCCTTGCGGGGGTCGAGGCGGTTGGAAATCTCATCCTGGTCGGCCTTGAGGTGCTTGGGCAGGGGCCGGAACAGGAGCACGCCGTGGATTTTGTCGTTGGCATTGATGTCGTCGATGACCCGGAGCAGCTCCTCCTTGGTCACATCCTCCGGCAGCACGATCTTCTCCACCGCCACGCCGATCAGCTCCGCCCGCTTGGTAGCGCCGCGCTCATAGGAGAGGTCGTCCGGGCGCTCGCCGCAGCGGACGATGCCCAAGGTGGGGACGATCCCCTTTGCCTTCAATTCCTCCACCTGCGCCTGAAGCCTTGCGTTCAGCGCAGCGGTGACTTCCTTGCCCAACAGCTGTTTTGCCATGATGTTCCCTCCAACATTCGAGAATGGCGCGGAGCCGAGGCTCCGCGTCCATCCCGGTTTCGTTAAAAATTCGCGCGGACGGCCGCGAAGATCCCGTCGGCCAGGGCGCAGTATTGGTCCAGCATCCCGTTGGCCTTGGCATTGAGCTCCTCGGCCTTTTCGCGGTTTTTCATGGACTTGGTGTTGATAAAGACGTTGAGGCTGGCGCTCATCAGGGCCGCCTTGCAGCAGGCCGCGCCGCACCCAGCGTCGGAGACGGCCAGGCGAGAGCCCTTCTCGGCAAAGACCCGGATGATGTCGATGGCCTCGCAGCAGGCCTCCATGATCTCCATGGGCACCGAGCAGGCCACCAGCGTGGCATCCTCCAAAATTCTGTCCCGGTCGGGGTTGTCCTTGGGGATGCCGTAGGCCTTGGACAGCGGCTCAAAGCACACCGCGTCCCGGGCCACCAGCTCGAGGAAGCGGCGCTGCAGGGCGTCGGACTTGCCCTTCAGCTCGACGATCTCCGCCTCCACGTCGGCGTATTTCTTCTTGCCCACGGTCAGTGAACCCACCATGTTGCCCAAGGCCATGCCGATGGCACCCACCAGGGCCGCGGCCCCGCCGCCCCCGGGGACGGGGGCATTGGAGGCCAGGACTTCCACGAATTCCTCGCAGCTTCTCTTGGTAAATTCCATGGGGTCCTCTCCTTAGAACAGGCCGGAGATCTTGCCGGTCTCGTCCACATCGATGCGCTCGGCGGCGGGGACCTTCGGCAGGCCCGGCATGGTCATGATCTCGCCGGTCAGAGCCACCAGGAAGCCTGCGCCGGCGCTGACCTTCACGTTGCGCACGGTGACGGTGAAGTCCTTGGGCGCGCCCAGCTTGGTGGGATCGTCGGAGAGGCTGTACTGGGTCTTGGCCATGCAGATGGGCAGCTTGTCGTAGCCCAGGTCGGTGAGGGTCTTGATCTGCTTCTGCGCGTTGGGGGTGAAGGAGACGTCCTTGCCGCCGTAGATCTTCTGCACGATGGCGGTGATCTTGTCCTCGATGCTCATGTCCAGCTCATAGGAGAAGGTAAAGTTGTTGGGCTCCTCCACCAGACGGATGACCTCCTTGGCCAGGGCGATGCCGCCCTCGCCGCCCTTGGCCCAGACCTCGCTGAGGGCCACATTGACGCCCAGCTCCTTGCACTTGTCCTCCACCAGCTTCAGCTCGGCCTCGGTGTCCAGCGGGAAGCGGTTGATGGCGACAACGCAGGGGAGCTTATAAACATTAGTGATGTTGGAGACGTGCTTGAGGAGGTTGGGCAGACCCTTCTCCAGCGCCTCCAGGTTCTCCTGGCCCAGGTCCGCCTTGGGCACGCCGCCGTTGTACTTCAGGGCGCGCACCGTGGCCACGATGACCACCGCCGAGGGCTTCAGGCCCGCCATGCGGCACTTGATGTCCAGGAACTTCTCCGCGCCCAGGTCCGCGCCGAAGCCGGCCTCGGTGATGGTGTAGTCGGAGAGGCGCATGGCGATCTTGGTGGCGGTGACGGAGTTGCAGCCGTGGGCGATGTTGGCGAAGGGACCGCCGTGGACAAACGCCGGGGTGTGCTCCAGGGTCTGCACCAGGTTGGGCTTCAGGGCGTCCTTGAGCAGGGCGGTCATGGCGCCGGCGGCGTTGAGGTCGCCCGCGGTGACGGGCTTCTCGTCATAGGTATAGCCCACGATCACGCGGCTCAGGCGGGCCTTGAGGTCAGTGATGTCGGAGGCCAGGCACAGCACAGCCATGATCTCGGAGGCCACGGTGATGTCGTAGCCGTCCTCACGAGGCGTGCCGTTGACGCGGCCGCCCAGGCCGTCCACCACGAAGCGGAGCTGACGGTCATTCATGTCCACGCAGCGTCTCCAGGTGATACGGCGGGGGTCGATGCCCAGCCTGTTGCCCTGATAGATGTGGTTGTCCAGCATGGCGGCCAGCAGGTTGTTGGCAGCGCCGATGGCGTGGAAGTCGCCGGTGAAGTGCAGGTTGATGTCCTCCATGGGCA
>JAAWBZ010000253.1 GCA_022792945.1 Oscillospiraceae bacterium
GAAGCGACCTCGCCGCCTACCGCCTGGGCAAGGAGTATCTCAAGGGTGAGATTGTGGAGAGGAACACCACCAAAGCGGTGGAGTACATCACGCAGTCCGCTGAGGCTGGAAACCAGTACGCACAATATGCCCTGGGCAAGCTGTATCTGGTCAAACAGGATCGGGAGCAAGCTTATTACTGGTTCACGCAATCAGCCGCTCAGGGTAACGAATACGCTCAGTTCTTCCTGGACCACTGGAATAACCTGAAGCCGCCTTCGATCATGCTGTCCGTCTCTCGATTGCTCCATCACATGGGCCGTACTTTCCAAGAGCAGACGCCGGCTCCATCTGTTCCAGGTGGTGTCCAGATCGACCGAAAACGTCTGGCGCAGCTCAGAGAGAAGAAAGTCGCTATGGGACACAAGGCGGATGACCATGAGGAGCAGGTCCAGAGCCAGACGATGGCAATGGGATAACCGTCAGTTGCACCACCGTCTACAATGAAGAACCACCAACTCCAAAATGATAAGTTTTTGATAACTCTGCTCAAAAGGAATGGCTATTCCACCGCAGTTAGGGTATTGTGTTGCTGCAAAGGAGGTAGGTGAAGATGAGGAAAACACTGGAAGATCTCTACTATGGCAACATCATACCTAACGAACAGCAGATGACACCCGGCTCAGAGCTGAAGCAAGCAGTGGATCGTGTCACCAACTATGAAAAACAGCTCATGAAGCAACTCGGTGAAACTGAGCAAGAGATCCTCACAAAACTCATTCAGTCACAACATGAGATCAATAGTATCACAGCAACCGAGAATTTCATCCTGGGCTTCCGATTGGGTGTCAGGCTGATGGCCGAGTGCATGGATGAAAACGACGGTGATATTCGGACTGGAGGTGAATAACAAATGGCAAAGCGCAGACCGTCCGGCGACGGCATGGTGCGCAAGCGGGACGACGGTCGCTGGGAGGGCCGCATCGTGGTAGGACACAAGGAAAACGGTGAGTCCATCTTCCGATATATCTACGCCGACACTCAAAAAGAACTAACTGCAAAGCTCCGCCAGAATATCGACGCCTACCAAGGCATTGACCTGACGGAGCAGAGCAGGATGACTCTTGGGGAGTGGCTGGATCAATGGTTGGAGCAAATGGCGGTCACCCTCCGACCTGGCACACTGGAACACTATCGCCGGGATATGGAAAACCACGTGAAACCCCGCCTGGGAGCAAAGCCTCTCACTCAGTTGACCGCAGCTGACCTCCGAAAACTCTATGATACCTTGAAGCAGAATGGCAGAGTGAAACCTCGCACCGGTCAGAATCTTGGACTCTCCAGCACCACTGTCCACGGAATCCATACCACTCTTCACCACGCACTCAAAGCGGCGAGAGATCAGGGACTTATTCCTGTTAATCCCGCTGATGAGGTGGAACCGCCCAAGGTAATTCACCAGCCTATGAAGATTCTAACCGAGGAACAACTGAATATTTTCCTGAAAACGATCAAAGCCGATGAATTCTGGTATGACTTCTTCTACACTGAGTTGACCACCGGCCTGCGCCGGGGTGAAATCTGCGGTCTCATGTGGTCTGACTTCGACGAGCGCAGCGGTATCCTGAAAGTCAACCGAACTCTTCACCGGGAAAAGGGCGGCAGGC
>JAAWBZ010000136.1 GCA_022792945.1 Oscillospiraceae bacterium
CAGTACCGTCTGGTACCCGTCTCTTTTTAGTCTTCGTTCCATCTCCACCGCCCGGTTCATATCGGCATAATCCCCCACCTGTACCCGGATAAAGTCCCCGGAATCAATCAGATATGCCGGATAATCCTGCTCGAGAAGTTCGTTGAGCAGACGCCCTGCATACTGCTGGTTACGAAACGCCCCTACCTGAACCCGGTATCCCGGCCTCATTCCGCCTCCCGGCGTATTCCCTCCGTTTGTTTCTTCATCCGGCACCAATCCCTGGCTCCTCAATACATCTAAGATTCCGTCCGCAATCGCCAGCGCAATATCGTCAAAATTGGCGTCAAACAGCTCGTTATCCACATCGGAATTGATAAATCCAACCTCCACCAATACCGCCGGCATATTTGTCCGTTTCAGCACCACCAGATTTGGCCGCGCTTTTACGCCCAGGTCACGGAAGCCCACCGTTTCTAGCTGCTGGTCAATGGATTCGGCAATTTCATATTTTAATCCTGACAAATCGTAGACAAGAGATTCCACGCCATACGCCGTGTTATCTGTGGGAAATGAATTCCTGTGAATGGAGATAAACAAATCCACCCCTGCTTCGTTGGCTTCTGTCGCTTTCTGAAATGGGGTTTCATAAACGTCAGTCGTTCTGGTATACTCCACGTCAATCCCATTATTTTGTAATATCTCCCCTACTGCCAGCGCAAGCCTTAACGTATCGTCCTTCTCCTGTCTGCCGTTATACACTGCTCCCGGATCGCGGCCTCCGTGTCCGGCATCCATCATAATTGAATAAGGCATAACTTACTCCTAATACTTTTTATACCATATTATGCATTGGATTTTATTTTGACAAAGAGACGGCTGCAATTCCGTATTCTTTGAGGTATTCTTCTACCGATCTTGTCATTTCCCGCGAAAAATCACTGTTGTATTTAAAATCGCAAAATCCGGCCATCCAGTCCTCATAGCTTTTTTCCCCCACTTGATCCCGAAACATGCTGCGCAGCTCTTCGCCGGTCTTTCTATGATATGTATTCTCACAAACAATATCCTCCATCTCAAACCGTTTCGGCTTTATCCGCTCCTTCTGCTGTTTGGTCGGATATCCAAATACTACCATTACCGCCGGAAATACATATTCCGGAAGCCCGAGTATCTCCCGCTGAGTCTCGCACTGCTCCATAATATCCCCGATATAGCAGGAGCCAATCCCCATACTCCAAGCCGCCGTCACCGCATTCTGCGCCGCAATCGCCGTGTCCGTCACGGCCAGCATCAAATCTCCCGCCCCCGGATCTCTTGCCGAATGACCGGCTTCCCGGTATGCAGCAAGCCATTTCAGACAATCCGCGCAAAACACCAAAACCATCGGCGCCTTTGCGATAAAGGGCTGATGGTCGCAGCTTTCCGCTAATTGCTCTTTCAGCTTTTGGTCTGTAATATCAAGAATCGTGTACAACTGCTGGTTCCCCGCCGTAGGCGCTTCCATTGCAGCCTGCACAATAAGCCGCTTCTGTTCCTCAGAAATAGGGCGTTCTTCAAATACCCGCACAGACTTCCTCTCCAACAACTGTCTGATGACAACCGCGCTTTCCTCTTCCGGTGAAATGCACGCCTTCGCCGTTTCATAATCTTTTCCCATCTTCGATCTCCACCCTTTCTGCCATATGATTATCCAAAACCATTTGCGGCGGGCTGCATAGCCGCCGAGGATCATTTCTGTTCTGTCCTATGTTTCTCCATTGCGCCGCCTCTAACTATTACTTATTCTACCCTTTAAACACATTACAGTCAATTATCTCACTTTCGATACTTATCTAACTTATCTATCTGTTGCCCCCAAATTCAAGAAGCGCTATTGACAAAAATACCGTTACCGCATATACTAAAACATATTAAAAATTTTTGATGTAACAGGAGAGCCTGCATGGGAACCTACCAAGAAAACGCAAAAATATTTAAGGCTTTGTGCGACCCCAAACGCCTTGCCATTCTAGAACAACTGCGAAGCGGGGAAAAATGCGCCTGCGTTCTGCAAGAACCAATGGATTTGACGCAATCCGGCCTTTCCTATCACATGAAAATCCTATGTGATTCCGGATTAGTCGTAAGCCGCCAGGAGGGCAAATGGACGCATTACCGTTTGAGCAAATCCGGCAGGGACAACGCAGTAAGGCTGCTGCTTGCTATTACCACGCCGGACGCAGACCAAGGGCGCGGGATTCTCTCATGCGATAAATAAACGCCATCATAGTACGGTGGCGTTTGTCTTAGAATAAAACATCAATTTTTTTTGATATGTAGTCCGGCAAATAAAATAAAAAGCGAGGTTTCTTTATGGGTATATGGCAGTTTATACAAGATCAAGTTTTAGGTATGAAATGGCTGAATGAACTGATTGGCGGAAGTCTTTCCAGGCTGGGATTGGACGTGAGCGAACGCGCAGGGGGAAGTATCCAGTTTTTTCTCTATGACGTGCTGAAAATCACAGCGCTGCTCTGCTTTTTGATTTTTGTTATTTCCTTCATACAAAGCTATTTCCCACCCGAGAGAAGCAAGCAGATATTAGGCCGATTTCACGGTATCGGCGCAAATATCATCTCCGCTCTGCTAGGTACTGTTACTCCGTTTTGTTCCTGCTCGTCCATTCCTCTGTTTATTGGTTTCACCAGCGCAGGATTACCGTTGGGAGTTACTTTCTCATTTTTGATTTCATCTCCTATGGTGGATTTGGGAAGCCTTATCCTCCTGATGAGCATTTTCGGAGCAAAAGTCGCTATTGTCTATGTAGCGGTGGGGCTGGTGATCGCCGTAGCGGGCGGCACTTTAATCCAAAAATTACACATGGAGCTGTATGTGGAAGAATTTATCCGTAAGGCCGGAAGCGTGGATATAGACGCCCCTGCGCTGACAGTGCGAGAACGGGTTCAGTTTGCAAAAGAGCAAGTTGCCTCCACTTTCAAAAAAGTTTTTCCGTATATTCTGATTGGCGTCGCCATTGGCGCATTCATTCATAACTGGATACCGGAAAGCTGGATCGAAGCTGTGTTAGGCGGCAGCAATCCGTTTGGGGTCGTCCTGGCCGCGCTGGTAGGCGTTCCGATGTACGCCGACATTTTCGGAACTATTCCTGTTGCAGAAGCCCTGCTCTTCAAGGGAGCGCAGCTCGGCACAATTTTAGCTTTTATGATGGCTGTTACCACATTAAGTTTGCCCTCCATAATTATGCTCCGTAAAGCGGTAAAACTAAAACTGCTGGCTTTGTTTATTGGTATCTGTACCATCGGAATTATATTAGTCGGCTACCTGTTTAACTTGTTTCAATTTTTGCTGATATAAAGTAAACGGTAGATAGTGCGTACCTATACAAAACTGGAGCAAACCTGTATGATAGAAACAGATTTGCTCCAGTCTTATTTCACTTCATCTTTACCGGGCTTCCGGCAGTTCGCAGGAAGATTCGGTGACCAGGGGAGCAG
>JAAWBZ010000254.1 GCA_022792945.1 Oscillospiraceae bacterium
CACAGGGACCAGGCACACCTGCATCCGCTTGACGGTCTCCACCGGATCCTCCTCCCGGACGGGGGCCTCCTCCTTCTTGGGGGCGGGGGCGGCCTCTTCCTTGGGCGGCTCCTTGCTCTCGGGCTTGGCGGACTGGGCCTTCTCATCCAGCATCTTCTGGAAGTCGCTCATGGGGTCGCCGCTCTTGTCCGGGGCGGTGTTCTGGCTGCCGCCCACCCAGTCCATCTTGGTCAGACCGGTGGCCAGCATGTTCAGAAGATAACTCTGATCCATCTCTCTTTCACCTCCTTTCACGGTTTATTCTATATCCAAAACGGCGCGGGTGCGCCGGTTTTGGTCCAATCAGGCTATGCGCTGGCGGTCTGGTTGGCCCGGGCAGTGGAGACGAATTCCTCCAGGAACTGCTCCTCGGCCTTGGCCGCCTCCTTGTTGTAGAGATCCAGCTTCTTCTCCCGGAGCTTTTCCAGGGAGGAGGTATCCTTCTTGGCCTCCACCACTTCGCTGCGCTTTTTCTCCTCCTGGGCCCGGAACCCGGCCAGCTTGTCAGTCTCCCGCTGGATCTCCAGCTCCACCGCCCGCAGGCCGCTCTGGTACATGGTGGCCTCCATAATGGTCAGCCCGGCCGCCTTGCGCTCCCGGTACTCTTCATTGCAGGCGTGGTAGCGGTCCCATACCCCCTCCAGCACCTTCTCCTGGGCCCGCACCTGGGCCAGGAGGGCGGCGTGCTCGCCCTTGAGGGCGTCCAGGATCTGCTGCTTATAGGTCAATACCGTATCCAGGGAGAACTTGAATTTTTTCATCTGTATCTCACTTCAAGTCAGCCGCCTTATTTCAAGATTTCTTCCATCTGGGCCACGCACTGCTCATAGGTAAACGATTCGTCGATCTCCTGGGTCAGGAAGCCGTTGACCGCGTCGATCTTGGACAGGGCAAAGTCCAGCTTCCGGTTTGACCCCGGCTTATAGGCCCCAATGGCCACCAGATCGGCGTTTTTCTCATAAACGCTCATGATATCCCGGATGCGGGAGGCCAGATGCCGGTGCTCCGGGGGGACGATCTCCACCATCTGGCGGGTGATGCTGGCGCCGATGTCGATGGCGGGGTAGTGGTTGCTGTGGGCCATTGCCCGTGAGAGGACGATGTGCCCGTCCAGGATGCCCAGGACGGTGTCTGCGATGGGCTCGTTGGTGTCGTC
>JAAWBZ010000255.1 GCA_022792945.1 Oscillospiraceae bacterium
GCGGCACTTCTTGCAGTAGGCGATGCAGTATTTGTAGTAATTGTCAATGGTGCCTTTGAAACGGGCAAAGGAGTGGACGGTCTGCCCGAAGGTCTTGACCACGGGGACGCCCCGCACATATTCCACCGCCTCGTTGTTCATATCTGCAAGGGCGTTTTGGTACTCCTTGATATCCTTTGCCATCTGCGGCCCCACCATCTTGAACATAGCGGCAAAGCCTAAAATGATGGGCAGGAGACTGACAAGGCCAAACCGCCAGTCGAACAGGAACAGCATGAGTACCATGCAGATGGGCGTGGTGATTGCCGCCGACATATCCGGGAGCTGGTGGGCCAGATAGGTTTCGGTGGCCGCGCTGCTGTCGCTCACAATGCGGCGTATCTTCCCGCTGCCCATCTCGCCGATGAATCCCAGGGGAAGCTGGGCAATGTGGGCCATCAGCGCCTTGCGGATGTTCCCGGCGATGCGGAAGGCCGAGAGATGGGAGCACATCAGTCCGGTTATGTAGATGAGAATGGACGCCAACGCGAACAGTACCGCCATCCAGCCGTTTTGAACGATGTGTGTGGCCTGCGTAAAGTTGGGGGCCACGGCAATGACCTCTTTGATGATCTGGAACAGGAACACAAAGGGGAACAGGGCCAGCACCGCGCTGACAGCGGACAGCATCAGGGATAGGTAGGTCAGAAACCTGTGCCCTCCGGCGTAGGCCATCAGCTCTTTGAGATTGCTTTTTTTCTTCACATAGATACCTCCTTGGATGATTAGTCGCAACTAACTATATGGCAAAAATAATGGGGCATAGTTAGTGTGCTAACTATGCCCCATTATTTTCATCCATCCAGCGGTATAGAATTCCCGGAGCTGCCCGATGAAGCGCTTCGCCCGTTCTTTGGGCATATCGTGGCGCAAGACCTCAAACATCCCCTCGAACATCCCGCTTGCAACCATGTGGCACAGCTCCCGATCAAGCTCGGGCACGGTATGCCCCAAGTCCCTCAGCACATCAATATACCTGAAGGTGTACTCCACCTCAATGTCCACCATATTATGAACAAACTGCTCATAAGGGGTGCCGTCGCTGTAGCAGATCAGCAGCTTGAAGGCCTCCCAGTGGCTGTACATATAGTCGATCATCCAGTCCACACATTCCGCGGACTCCTTGCCCATATGGGCGGTCTGCTCCTCCTTGGGAAGCTGGGCGAAGTCCGTCTGTGTGGTCATGAACCGGCCCATGACCGCCGCCGCGCACGGCTCCACCAGGGCGGCGAACAGGGCTTCCTTGCTGGAGTAGTAGCCGTAAAAAGCTCCGGTGGTCACCCCGGCGGATTTGACGATATTCCGTAGGGAGGCCCCCTGAAAGCCCTTTTCCAGGAACTCAGTGGTGGCGGTCTGGTGAATTCTTTCTAAAGTATTGCGTTCGTCCATCGAATCCTCCGTAACAGCGTTATATAACGGTGCTATAATAACACAAATCAATAGCCCTGTCAAGTGCAAATGACAAAACGGGAGTGTCCCAACCGCAGAGATAATCATCTGGGTTCCCCCC
>JAAWBZ010000120.1 GCA_022792945.1 Oscillospiraceae bacterium
ATGATGGGCATTTTCGCTCCGCAGGGGATAAAGCCGGTGGTCATGATGGTCATTTTCCGGTCCCGGTCCTGTTCAATGGTCCGGGAGGCCATGATGCCGGGAACACCGCAGCCGGTGGCCACCAGCATGGGGATGAAGCTCTTGCCGGACAGCCCGAAGCGGCGGAAGATGCGGTCCATGATGAAGGCGACACGGGCCATATAGCCCACATCCTCCAAAATAGCCAGCAACAAAAACAGCACCAGCATCTGAGGCACAAAGCCCAGCACCGCGCCCACACCTGCCACAATGCCGTCCTGGATCAGTCCATACAGCCAGCCGCTGACACCCAGAAATGTGAGGATTCCATCAAAGAAATTGGGGACGATCTCGCCGAACAGTGTATCGTTGGCCCAATCGGTGCCAAAAGTGCCAATACCCACGCCGCCGTCCGCGATGGAAGTTCCCATGGCGATGGCGTAGATGCAGAACATAATCACTGCAAAAATCGGCAGGGCCAAAATCCGGTTGGTGACGATCTGGTCGATCTTATCGGAAACGGACAGGCTGTGCTTTGCGGCCTTTTTCCGCACCGCTTTGGACACTACGCCGTTGATGTAGGAGTACCGCTGGTTGGTGATGATGCTCTCCGCGTCATCGTCCAGCTCGGCTTCGCAATCCGCGATGTGCTGCTCCAGATGGGCTTTCAGATCGGAGGAAAGAGCCAGCTCATCCATGACCTTCTCGTCCCGCTCGAAGATTTTGATGGCATACCAGCGCAGATAGCCGTCCGCCACCCGGCCTTGGATGGACTCCTCAATGTGAGCCAAGGCGTGTTCCACGCTGCCGGTGAACACATGGGGCAGCTCCCCGGCCTGTTTCTTCTGCGCCAGAGCCACGGCCTTTTCCGCCGCCGCCATGCCGCCCTCGCCCTTGAGGGCGCTCATCTCCACCACCTCGCAGCCCAGGGCGGTCCCCAGCTTGGCGAGGTCGATGGCGTCGCCGTTTTTCCGCACCAGGTCGATCATGTTCACCGCCACCACAACGGGCAGGCCCAGCTCAATCAGTTGGGTGGTGAGGTAGAGGTTTCGCTCAATATTGGTGCCGTCCACGATGTTGAGGATGGCGTCCGGCTTCTCCTTCACCAGATAGGACCGGGCCACCACTTCTTCCAGGGTGTAGGGGGACAGGGAGTAGATGCCGGGCAGGTCCTGAATGACCACATCCTTATAACCTTTCAGCTTGCCCTCCTTTTTCTCCACGGTGACCCCTGGCCAGTTGCCCACATACTGACTGGAGCCAGTGAGGGCATTGAACAGCGTGGTTTTACCACAGTTGGGATTGCCCGCTAGGGCAATTTTCATGTCCATGTTCGTCTCTCCTTTTGATTGTTAGTTATGGCTAACTTATGACCTAAATAACAGCGGCCCTCCGCCGCGTTGATTTACTGGACTTCGATCATCTCTGCATCGCCCTTGCGGACAGACAGTTCATAGCCCCGGACATTCAGCTCCATGGGATCACCCAAGGGTGCTACCTTGCGCACGAAGATTTCCACACCCTTGGTGATGCCCATGTCCATGATCCGGCGCTTCACTGGGCCTTCTCCGTGGAGCTTCGCCACGGTCGCAGTCTCGCCCACCTTGACATCCTTCAGTGTTTTCATTTACTCTCCTCCTTGTCTTAAATCATGATGCGGTTTGCCATGGTCTTGTCCAGCGCGATCCGACTATCCTTTACCTGGACGATCAGGTTTCCCGCAATTTCGCTAACTACCATTACAGCGCTATCCACCACAAAGCCCAGCTCCGCCAAGTGTTGACGCACCTCATCTTTGCCGGAAATTTTGCGGATGGTAGCGGTCTCCCCCACCTTTGCCATTGTCAGCGGCATCATTCCTACGCCTCCTCCTGCAACATAGTTAGTAAAATCTAACCTTGAAATCGGACTTAGTTTAACATCGCTAACCACCGTTGTCAAGACCCTTGCAAGAAAAACTTGCTTTTTTAGTTAGAATGTGCTAACCTATGCACAGAGGTTTCCGTGGAAGGAGGGGTTTTTGTGAATATCCACGAATCTGCTGAGGACTACTTGGAGCGCGTCTTAATGATCCGGCAAAGGAAAGGCGTGGTTTATTCTATCGACATCGTACACGAGTTGAATTTCTCTAAGCCCAGCGTCAGTGTGGCGATGAAGCGTCTGCGGGAAAACGGATATATTCAAATGGATGCGGACGGCGCGATTACTCTGTTGCCGCCGGGGGAGGAGATTGCCCAGCGCATATACGCATGGCATCAGCTTTTGTCCGAATTTTTGATGCAGTTGGAAGTATCCCCGGAAACGGCGGCTGCGGATGCCTGCAAAATAGAGCACGACATCAGCGAGGAAAGCTATGAGCGGATCAGAGAAGTCATGCTCCAAAGGCGGAGAGAGCAAATGTGAGTAATCGAGTGTCTGATATTATGCGGATTACCATTTTAAAGGAAAACCCAACGAGGCGGCGGTTCTCCTTCTTATGCCAGTACAGCCAGCCGCTCAAGGGGGATTCCCTGCTCAAACATGGTAACATAGGTCTGGATGCACCTGCGGTAGCAGGCGAAGCACACCTGCATTTCTGCCGGATCGCCGTAGGATTTCCAGAAGCACCAGCAGGAAAAGTTCCGGCCATGGTATTCAATAAAGCCTTTCACATCCCGGAGAGGCTATACCAGGAATACGCCGATCTAATGGAGAAACTC
>JAAWBZ010000256.1 GCA_022792945.1 Oscillospiraceae bacterium
GGCTGCGGGACGCTTCGGACGGCGGAGTTTGAGCAGTTTGTCTATGAGGCGATGGTACATAAGCTCTCTGAGTTTCAGACGTTGACCGCCAAGGCCGAGACAGTCAACCCCAAGCTGACCGCCTTAAATGTGGAGCTTGCCCAGGTGGAGGACGAGATTGAAAAGCTGTTGAACACCCTGACCGGGGCCAGCGCGGTTTTGATGTCCTACGCCAACGGGAAGATTGAGGAGCTGGACGCCCGCCGTCAAGGGCTGATAAAGGAGATTGCCACGCTGAACGCTGAAAGCGTCTCTCCGCAAAAAATCGAGTACCTGTCCTCCCACCTGGGGAATTGGGACAACATCGACTTTGACGACCGGCGGCAGGTGGCCGACATAATTCTTTCCCAGGTCCAGGCCACCGCCGAGCGCGTTTCTTTTGAGTGGAAAATCTGATTTCTTACCCCCAGCGCCTTATTCAATGGTGTGTTTACCATTGTCAAGCGATGCTATCAACATCGTATTTAACAAGTCAATTTCCTTGTCTGTCATCATACCTGCCTACTAGGAGCATTTCACGCAAACACTCTTTCTCGAACTTGTTTTTCCAATGATATGTCTGCGTTTTGGGCTTATTGCGTTGCCGTGACAACTTTTCCCACCAAAGCAAATGTGGTATTTCTTATCCTTTAGGTCGCGCTCCAGTTTTTCAAGTTTGCGCTTTGTATTGTAAAGGCGACCCTGAATCTGCCTGATAGTCTGCATCCTTTTCCTATGTTTTTCTTGGACTTCCGACCCCTTGACACCTCAAATCTTACGGTATTATCCGTATTATAAAAGCACTTAATTCCATTGTGGATGCAATTTTTAATCGTAGAGAGATGCCGCGTATTTGAATCACTAGTAAGGCAATCCATTTCTTTTTTCGCCTTCGAGCGTTCAATAAGGCTATCTTTTATCTTATTTGCATTTTTAATTTGTTTTTTCAGCGTTTTAATCTTATCTTCCATTTGAGAAATTTTATCTTTTTGATTTTCGATGTTTAGCTTCAGGATTTCTCTTGCGAATTCAGTAATCCCTTTCCCTGCACGTTCTAGGTTGGTTACAAAATAGCTTGAAAGACCAAAATTTCGTGCATATTCAACATGGATAGATTCTTTCTCCTTAGGTCGAGGTTTTGTTAAATCATTTGTTATCTTTCGGACCTTGGAACTAAACATTCGAATATCTGCTTCAAGCTGCGCAATATCAGCCTTCGCCATTTCTAGTTCTTTATCTTTTTTATCTTTTAGCATGTCTGCCTTTTTTATGTATGTAGAAACGTATGTCCGCACAGAAATCACCTCCTTCATAATGAATGCAATATTATATGCAACTTGAAGGAAATTTATCTGGTGGTGCATATCAATCTCTTGACGCGAAGAAAACTTACATTATGTGTAAAAACTATACAAATTGAAAAGACGAATTGAAAAAAAAACGTCTTTGTAAATATATAGATATCATGATTCCGTGAACGAAAAAATGATTTTACGCTTTAAAAACCATTCATTAGGCCACCGTAAGCCCCCATGGCTAAAGCCAGGGGGCTTACGGTGGCGGAGATAATATCTCCTTCTCTGCCATCATAAATCATTCAAACAGTCAAGTCAAAACATGGCGCTGAACCAGGGAAAAACTCTTCAGCTAATGACAGGCATTCGGGGTGAGATTCCCGCTTGCCAGTATATATTACATACAGCTCAGGATAGGGTAAAATAATCTTTTTCGTACTATACTAAACGTCAATAATATTTGCAGTATAACTTGAACAATCGAGATGATTCAGGATATAATATAGAGGAGATCCGGAAGTGCAAGGACAATGAAAAAAGAATCGACCCCCAAAAAAAGATGTTCTAGAAATAAGACTACCCGATAATGCAGCTGATATTCTGAAACAAGTCATAGAATTTTTGCAGTTGTTCTTATCAGAAACTTTAGCAAAGCGGCTTGTTGCCCTTATCCTGCTTGACATTGGAGTGCCCGTGGAGGATGCGGTGGAACTGTCAGGGCTGAGCGAACAGAGTTTGTGGTCCCTAAAGAAAAATATGAAAGAAGCGACTGTAGCAGAGGTAATGGTAATATAGTAAAATTACTTAAAAACACTCAAATCAAGGCGAGTTGTTTTCGAAAGTAAAAGGCGGCAAAAAGAGCCTCATCAAGGGAAGATAGTTTTGGGAGGATTTTACATAATGTCCGTTTTAACCACGACCAAAAATGTTCAATCGGATTGAGTTCCGGCGAATAGGGTGGCAAAAAAATTAAGGAACTGTGCATAAATTATTAAGTCATTTAAGCGGGATGATAGTATAGTTCCAATTGGGGTGAAATTCATCACCAACAGTATTTACTGAAGCCAGTTCCAAGTCTGTAATCTTGATTCCTTTAGGATAATGATTTTGA
>JAAWBZ010000119.1 GCA_022792945.1 Oscillospiraceae bacterium
GAAAATGCCGCTTTGCTCATTCTCAAATACAACGTGAAATTCGTCAATAAATACATGGGTACGCTTTCCCCGCTTCCGGTTGAGGGTGACGCGGTTGAGCATGGTATCGGTAATAACCAGCAGGCCGGTAGGCTTCAACTGCGCCCCCAGGTCATGAATATTAAACACGATCACACGCTTGTCCAAATCCACGGTGCTGCCGTGACCGAAAATGTCAAGCGAACCCGTGGTGAACAGTTCCAATGACAACGCGATTTCCTTCGCAATGCGCTCCGGCTGTATCAGCAGCTTTTCCCGGAGGGTACAAAGCGTCGGAACAATACCGGTTTCCTTTGCTTCCTGGTACACCTGCGCCGTACAGCGGTCAATGATGGATTTGTGCTGGGAGCCGACGCCCGCTTTATCGATTTGTTCCACCAGCGACATGATAAACTGCGATTTTTCCACAATGGGGTTGTTTTCGCCATAACCTTCCACCATGTACATGGCGTTCAGGCGGTCTTTGCCGCCAGCGGCTACATGAACCACAGCGCCCACGTCGCCGCCCATGGCCTGCACCATAGGGGCAAACTCCCCCTCCGGGTCGCAAATCAGAATATCGTCTTCGGTGTTGAGCATGAGAAAGGCAATCAATTCTTTTGCGGCAAAGGATTTTCCAGAACCGGGAACGCCCAGAATGAAGGACGATTGGTTCAGAAGATTTTCCCGGCTGCACAAAATCAGATTATGGGAAATGGCGTTCTCGCCAAAATAAATGCCGCCCTTTTCCTGGATTTCCTGTACCTGAAAGGGCATAAATACTGCCAGGCTTTCCGTGGTAAAGGTGCGCAAAGCGTTGATTTTTCTCACGCCCATAGGCAGCGCCGTATGCAGCCCATCCGTCTGCTGGTATTTGAGTACTGCCATCTGGCACATCTTCTGGCGGGAAAGAGACAAAATCTGCTCCGTGTCCGCGTCAAGCTGCGCTTTGGTATCGGCGCAAAGCGCCATAGTCAAAACGCCCAGCATCATGCGCTGGTCGCGGGTGGTCAGGTCATCCAAAAATTCCTTGCTTTCCTTCCGCTGAAGTTCCATGTCGTAGGGAATGACAGCGGAAAAATTGTTGCTCTGATTCTGCCTGCGCTGCCAGTTGGTGATGTTGGTTTCCACGCCAAGCAGACGGTTTTCCACCTCCCGTACCGCCTCATCCATGGGAATGGGAACAATGTCTATGGATAGCATTCTGTTCCGGTTCAGGTCGGTCAGTTCGGCTACGAAGGAATCCCGGATGTAGTTGGCATAATCCTTGAGATACAGGGTTCGGCAGTATTTGCCGCCCAGAATCAGGTAATCGCTGTGTATTTCCATAGAATCCGGGCAAATGTAGTCCTTAAAGTCGTGCCCCTTTTTCATTTTGTCCAGCAAATCAAGATGGAAGTCCGCCTCCTCGCCGGGACGGAAGAAATCGTGGAGGATACGCAGCCGCTCCACAGCGTCCAACTCCACGCAGCGGGAGCCAAGGATGGCAAAGTGGGAAATCAGCTCCGCGCCCACACGAGTAAAGTAGGCGCGGGCTTCTTCCACATTCCTCTTGGGTACTGTGATGGTCAGATACTTTTCCTGTACAATGGCGTTTCCAGCGGTGGCTTTCCCCAGAATAACGTTGTTGTACTCCATCCGGTATACATCCCGGCAGTCTCCTCTCATGGGCATGAGAATCTCCTGCGCAAAGTTTGCCCGGTTCAACGTGCGGTTGTTTGTGGTAATCTTGGCCACAGAGCCGGAATCCAGACTGTTCAGTAGAGCCGAGTAATCCAGAAACATGGTTTTCTTGTCCTCCAGGCTGGCCGCCTGGTAATTGATGTCGGAAAACTTCCAGGTGCGGCTAAATTGGCTGCCTACCTGAAAGATACCGTCCTCCCAAATGCGCCGGATGGGGATGAGGTCTTGCACCCGGCGGGGCATCTTATAGGTTTCCCTGTCTTGCTTTAACAGGGCGCGCAAGGTTTTAAGCATGACGCTTTGCCTCCTTTCTGCGGCGGTGAGCCGCCTGTTGTGTATAGTTATTCTTGCGTTGGCGTTTTCCCGGCTTTGCGGCCATCTCCTTCTCATGGGCGGTTATGACCCCTTTAAGCGCTTCGTAATAATAGTTAGCGGGTACGCAGGACAGTCGCTTCGGCTCCAGTATTTCCGAGCGAATCCACGCCCAGATAAATTGCTCGCAGGTCTGTCCGTGATAGGTGATGAACCCCAGCGCCGCAAAGGGAGCAGCGCCGAGAATACACATCCACGACACGGTTTCCGTCCCCACATAGGGACGCAGTAAAAAATACAGGCCCACGGCCACACCAATGGCCAGCAGCGAAAAAATGAACTGCCGCATGGACAGTCCGAAAAACATGGATTCCGTGTAGTTACGGATTTCACGGTTAATTTTTACCTCCATTCGTAAATCACTCCTTTTAAGATTACAGTCCCATCATTTCACGCACGACGCGATCCGCCATTTTGACCGCGCCCACGAGGACGAGCATATTAAACACAAGTTCCCCGATATAGCTCCATACCATAGAAACCGCCGCGGCGTTGGGGTCAACCACGGGCGGAGCCGAAGCGAACAGGGAGAAGATAATGCAGGCAAGCACAATAATTGCGCCCTCCAAGCAAACGGCGGCATAGGATTTAATAAAACTCTTGCCGACATTCTGCGAGGGTTCGCCTGCAAAAGCGGAGAGAGGTACAGGCGCAATCGCCGTGTAAAGGTACAACTTAAAGAATCTGCCGTAGACCGTCATTATCATGATGAAAGACAGTACCGTAATGAACAGGCCGCCGATCAGCGTCACCGCCCATAATGGGATAGATTCAAAAAATCCGCAGTCCTCAACCGCTGTTACGATTTCAGAGGGTAGAACGGTTTGACCTGCTGCACCAAATCCCGCAGCGGTCATAATGGTGGAAATAAGCCCCTGAACAATATTGAACAAAGCCATCATCAGTTCCAAACCGTAGGTGACGGCGGCCTTTGCCAATACAAAGCGGATAAAGACCTTTAATGCGTGTTCCGGCTTTTTCAGTTCAGTAAAATTCCATTAGAGAACATTTAACAGACTGCCCCATGCCCAAAGATATAGGGGTACTTCTTTACTGTCCAGCCCGATATTTTTCTATTACTGTCTTTATCTTCTCCCTGGCCCGAATAACCGAGTGCCTGATTGACTGTGGCCTACAATGCTCCATCTCACCAATCTGGCGGTAGTTGAGGTCATACTCATGGTAGAGCAGAAACCGCCGCCGCTGGATTTCTGGGAGTGCGGCAATAGCTTTATTGAGTAGTTCCCGCTGCTCTGCGTCAAAAATCAATTCCTCAACACTTTTGGGAACTCTGAACGCCCGCTTATAGAGTGTTTCATCCCACAAATCCCAGCCTTCCCTATGCCGCCAATCGGACTGTTGGAGATTACGGTTTTTGCGCTCCATTTGACGAAATTCCATGAAGAAAGGCTCGGATACCTCCAAATCGTAAAGTTCGCCTTGCCCATCCGTAAAGCTGATGAAATACGCTGTTTTACCATCGCCACGGACTTCTGTCCGAAGCGTATAGACCTTATCCATGAACGTCATTTGCCCGTCCTCCTACGAAAAAGCTGGGTGAGAGGACTTAACCTCTCACCCAGCAGCCCGTGGGGACGTGCGATTTTGGAGTTACCTTTGAAATTTCTTCAATTTCTTTTTCAGTACAGCGATCCGTTTATAAATGGCGTCCGTGGACAGGTGGACGAGTATGGCGATCTCATTGGTGGAGTACCCATTCATTTTCAGCAAAGTAATTTGCAGGGTGAGCTTGTCCACCGTCAGCAGGGCTTTGAGCAGTTCCGCATTTTCAATATCATTCAGCAGATCTTCCACTGTGTAAATCTCGGCTGGCGCTTCACTTCTAACAACGCTATCAAGGTATGTACCCGTGTCCTGCAATTTCTCATAGAAGCGCCTGTCCGAATTGAACATAGCTCTGTCCCAAAGGCGAAGCTGTTCAATCGTGTTTTCATCCATGCCGCAGGCCCGCAGCACCTTTTCTTCAGCCAGTTTCCAACACTGCCATCTGCGTTCTTCTCTGCCATGGTTGTATGACATGGCCGTTTCCTCCCATCTGAAATTTTTTGAAATTCAGATAGGCTGGAGGACTGCGGCATCGGCATGACCAATGACGGACAGAAAATGCGTCCGCACAGTGTTGTACTGTGCGGACGCATGAAATGACATCGTTCTCAATGTACTGACAAATTTCGCATTTCTGGTCGGAGTAACCCGTTGATGGGGTTATGCTTTTTTTGACAAATCAGGTGGAATGGGGATAAAAAAGGACATGACGATACCTCCCGGATACCGCCGTGTCCTTAAAAATGGGCGACTTAAATACACCCCCCGTATTCTGTTTTTTCAAAAGAAAACGGCGGCTTTGAATTTGGTATTTCAAAACCGCCGCAAGGCCACTTGTTCTTTTGTTTGGGCGCACAAATACCAGCCGCCAAAACAACGGTTTTTTTATATGCCGTTTGGCGGATGATACTTTGATAATTGATTTAGTA
>JAAWBZ010000068.1 GCA_022792945.1 Oscillospiraceae bacterium
GTTCGGCGGACAGCGCTTCGGCGAGATGGAGGTTTGGGCCCTGGAGGCCTACGGCGCGGCGTATACGCTCCAGGAGATCCTGACGGTGAAGTCCGACGATGTCACCGGACGCGTCAAGACCTACGAGGCCATTGTCAAGGGCCACAACGTGCCAAAGCCCGGCGTGCCGGAGTCCTTCAAGGTCCTGGTGAAGGAGCTGCAGTCCCTGTGCCTGGACATCCACGTCCTGGATGAGAACGGCGGGGAGATCGAGCTGCGCGACGAGGACGAGGATGAGATGACCTACAGCGGCCATGAGACCTACGTCTCCGATGAGGCCGAGGCGGCAGGAGCCGGCTACGAGGTGGCTGACGCAGAGGACGCCCTGGGCGCGGGACAGGCGGCGGCGGGCCTCTTCGACGACGGCGGTGGCGAGGACGACGAGGAGCTGGACCCGGATGACGAGGACGACGACTTCGACGAGGACGAGGCCGTGGAATTTGACGACGAACTTTAAGGAGGAGTGATACGATGAGCTACGCAACCTTTGACGCCATTAAGATCGGTATTGCTTCACCGGAGCAGATTCGCGAGTGGTCCTACGGCGAGGTCAAAAAGCCTGAGACCATCAACTACCGCACCCTGAAGCCCGAGCGTGAGGGCCTGTTCTGTGAGAAAATCTTCGGCCCCACCAAGGACTGGGAGTGCCACTGCGGCAAATATAAGAAAATCCGCTACAAGGGCAAGATTTGCGACCGCTGCGGCGTCGAGGTCACCAAGAGCAAGGTCCGCCGCGAGCGTATGGGCCACATCGAGCTGGCTGCCCCGGCGTCCCATATCTGGTATTTCAAGGGTATTCCCTCCCGGATGGGCCTGCTGCTGGATATCAGCCCGCGGATTCTGGAAAAGGTACTGTATTTTGCCTCCTATATCGTGGTGGACCCCGGCGACTGCCCGCTGACGAGAAATCAGATCCTCAGCGAGAAGGAATACCGCGACATGCGGGAGAAATACGAGGACGATTTCAAGGCCGGCATGGGCGCGGAAGCGGTGAAGGAGCTTTTGCAGCAGCTGGATCTGGAGCAGCTCTCCGAGCAGCTGCGCGCCGAGCTGAAAACCGCCTCCGGACAGAAGAAGCTGCGCATCATCAAGCGCCTGGAGGTGGTGGAGGCATTCCGGATGTCCAACAACGATCCCGCGTGGATGATTATGGACGTCCTGCCGGTGATCCCGCCGGAGATTCGGCCTATGGTGCAGCTGGACGGCGGCCGGTTCGCCACCTCTGACCTGAACGACCTCTACCGCCGCGTCATCAACCGCAACAACCGTCTCAAGCGCCTCATTCAGCTTAACGCCCCGGATATCATCATCCGCAACGAAAAGCGGATGCTTCAGGAGGCGGTGGACGCCCTGATTGACAACGGCCGCCGCGGCCGCGCGGTCACCGGTGCCAATAACCGTGCCCTCAAGTCCCTCTCGGACATGCTCAAGGGCAAGCAGGGCCGCTTCCGCCAGAACCTGCTGGGCAAGCGCGTGGACTACTCGGGCCGGTCGGTCATTGTGGTGGGGCCGGAGCTGAAGCTCTATCAGTGCGGCCTGCCCAAGGAAATGGCCATTGAGCTCTTCCGACCCTTCGTTATGAAGAAGCTGGTGGAGGATGGCCTGGCCAACAACATCAAGTCCGCCAAGAAGATGATCGACAAGGGCAAGAATGAGGTCTGGGACGCCCTGGAGGATATCATCAAGGACCGGCCGGTGATGCTCAACCGCGCGCCGACGCTCCACCGCCTGGGGATCCAGGCATTTGAGCCGGTGCTGGTGGAGGGCCGCGCCATTAAGCTGCATCCTCTCTGCTGTACCGCTTTCAATGCCGACTTTGACGGCGACCAGATGGCTGTGCATGTCCCTCTGTCCGCCGAGGCCCAGGCGGAGGCGAGAATGCTGATGCTCTCAGCCAACAACCTCCTGCGGCCCCAGGACGGCAAGCCTGTTACGGTGCCTACCCAGGATATGATCCTGGGCACCTACTACCTCACCTATGTCAAGGACGACGAGCCGGGGGCTGGGAAGGTGTTTTCCTCCCCGGACGAGGCGATGCTGGCCTACAACGAGAAGATCGTCGGCATCCACGCCCCCATCCGTGTGCGCGTGGAGAAGGAAATCGACGGTGTGGTGCAGCACAAGATCATTGACGCCACGGTGGGCCGTCTGATCTTCAACGAGCCGATTCCTCAGAACCTGGGCTTTGTGGACCGCAGCGATCCCGGGAAGATCTTTGAGCTGGAAGTGGGCTTCATCACCGGCAAAAAGCAGCTGGGACAGATCATTGACCGCTGTATCCGCGTCAACGGCTTTACCATCGCCACGGAAACGCTGGATAATCTCAAGGCTCTGGGCTACAAATATTCTACCCGCGGCGCCATCACGGTCTCCATCGCGGATATGTCCATTCCGGAGGCCAAGTACACCCTCATTGAGGAGGCCGAGGGGAACACCGTGAAGATCGACCGGCAGTACAAGCGCGGCTTCATTACTAACGAGGAGCGCTACCGCCTGGTGGTCTCTCAGTGGGAGCAGACCATCAAGGACGTCACCGACGCGCTGCAAAAGAATATGGACCGGTTCAACCCGATCTTCATGATGGCTGACTCCGGCGCCCGCGGCAGCATGAACCAGATCCGCCAGCTGGCCGGCATGCGCGGCCTGATGGCTGACACCAATGGGCGCACCATCGAGATTCCCATCAAGGCCAACTTCCGCGAGGGCTTGAGCGTGCTGGAATATTTCATTTCCTCCCGGGGCGCCCGCAAGGGCCTGACCGACACGGCCCTTCGGACCGCCGACTCCGGCTATCTGACCCGCCGTTTGGTGGACGTGAGCCAGGAGGTCATCATCCGCGAGAAGGACTGCCATTCCCAGAGCGGCATCTGGGTGGGCGAGGTGGTGGAGAAGGGTCAGGTCATCGACACTTTCGGCAACCGCATCCGCGGCCGCTACCCTGTCCAAGACATTGTGGACCCGGAGACCGGCGAGCTGCTGCACCCCAAAGACAAGCTGATGCAGCCGGAAGACGCGGTGCTCTTTGAAAAGCATGGCATCCACAAGATCTATATCCGCACTGTCCTGGGCTGCAAGGCTCGCAGCGGTGTATGCGCCACGTGCTATGGCATGAACCTGGCCACCTCCGGAGAGGTCAACCTGGGCGAGGCCGTGGGCATCATTGCGGCGCAGTCGATCGGTGAGCCGGGCACGCAGCTGACCATGCGGACCTTCCACACCGGCGGCGTCGCCGGCGACGACATCACCCAGGGTCTGCCCCGTGTCGAGGAGCTGTTCGAGGCCCGGAAGCCCAAGAAGATGGCCACCATCTCTGAGATCGACGGTCGTGTGGAAATCGACGAGACCCACCGGACGGCTCTGCGGAGCATCTCGGTCATCAACGAGGCCGACGGCGAGGTCAAGCAGTACCAGGTGCCCTACTCCGTGGGCCTGCGGGTGGAGAACGGCCAGCACGTCAACAAGGGCGACCGCATCACCGACGGCGCGCTGAGCCCCCACGATGTGCTGCGTATCTCCGGTGTCGAGGCCGTGCAGGACTACCTGACCCAGGAGGTCCAGGCAGTGTACCGCCAGCAGGGCGTGGATATCAACGACAAGCACATTGAGGTCATCATCCGTCAGATGATGCGAAAGGTTCGGGTGGAGGAGCCGGGTGACACCGACCTGCTCACCGGCACGGTGGTGGACGTCTTTGAGTTCGAGGACGCCAACGCCAAGATCCAGGCGCGCATCGACGCCGGTGAGACCGAGCTGAAGCTGGCAACCAAGTCCCTGATTCTCATGGGCATTACCAAGGCGTCGCTGGCTACGGAGTCCTTCCTCTCGGCTGCATCGTTCCAGGAGTCCACCAAGGTCCTCACTGAGGCTGCTATCAAGGGAAAGGTGGACCATCTGGTGGGCCTGAAGGAGAATGTCATTATCGGCAAGCTGATCCCGGCGGGCGCTGGCCTGCTGGCCTACCGCGACTTTGAGACCGGCATCACGCCGGAGTCGGAGGTCACGGAGGAAATGATCGACAATGAGGCCTTATAAACAGAATCCACATGAAAAAACCACCAGCCATCCGACGGATGGCTGGTGGTTTTTTGGCCCTAGGACTGCGTTTGAAATTGGACTTCGAGGTTAAATTCCTCGCTGCTGGGCATCGGCGCCGCAGTGGCAACCGGGCTGGCATGGCGGACTGGGCAGGGGAGCGGGCGCAGACGGAGCGGCGCACAGCGCCGGTAAGATCAGCCGCTTCATGCGCCTGCCCCCTGTGTCAAGGCGGCCCAAAGCTGCGCGCTGGCCTCCGGATAGGCCACGTTTTTCTCCGCCCAGAAGCCCCGGCGGGCCAGGTAGAGGCCCGCGAGCAGGTCCTGGTGGCGGCCGGTGACGGTCTGGTCCACCGCCAGCTCCTCATAGGTCCCCAGGTCCAGCCCCGCCAGCGCCGGGCAGGCGCTCCAGGATAAGCAGCAGTCCTCCCAGGGATCGGTGCCGTCAGGTGCGGGCGCGCCCCGGAGGGGGGCGAGCAGCTGGAAGTCCCGCTGGAAGTCCTCGGGATCCTCCAGGAGGAAGATGTAGCTTTCACACTCGGAGATGTCGGCCACCAGCGCCGTGATGGCGGCCATGGCGGCTTCTGGCTGGAGCTCGCTGCCGGTGGCGTACTGCCGCAGGGACACCACCACCTGCCCGTCGCCGTTGCAGTCCTCGGCCATGGCGGCGACGGCCTGCTCCACGGCCTCGGCGGTGCTCTGGGGCAGGGCGTAGGCGCCCACATAGGCGATCTGATAGTCCGGCTCCGCCTTCCCCACGCCCAGCATAGTCAGAACGATGCGCACCAGGACGAACAACCCCACTGCCCCCGCCGCGACGTGCCACTTGTGGTAGTCCCACCAGTTCCGCCGCCGCTCCCGGGGCGTCATGGACGTCTGTTTCTCGGGGCGGACGTCCCGGTATTTCCATTTGAGATATTCGCTGGCCATGCGGAGGACCTCCTTGGTTCTCAGCGCTCCGCCACCACAGTGAGCATCGTCAGGTCCTCGCTGCCGGTGTTCACGATCTGGTGTTCGGAGCCTTTTTTGCAGATGTGGCACACGCCGGGGGAGAGCGCCTCCGGGACACCGTCGCAGAAAGCCGTGCCGGTGCCAGAGAGAATATAGTTGAGATCGTCGCCGGTTTTGTGCTGGTGCGGGCCAATGGCGCCGCCGGGGGCGTAGCGGACCGGCAGGCAGATCAGGGAGGGGAGGGCGGTGCGGTCCTCCCGGAGCAGCAGATCCACGCTCTGCTCGGCAATCTGCGCCACCGGCTGCACGATGGTGGCGCAGAACCAGCCGCCGTGACCGAACCGCCGCGCGCCATCAAAGCACACGATCTGCACGTCCTGGGGCACCCGGACACCCAGGGCCTCCAGAGTCTTCAGCACCTGGCAGGCCAGGCGGTCGGTGCAGCAGAAGACGCCGTCGAAATCTGGCACACCGCTGGCGATGTGCTCCCGAAGGTAGATGCGGAAGGACTTGTCCCCCTCCTGCTCAGGGCAATCAGCCGCTCCGCCGCCAACTGCCCGCCGCCGAAGTTGTCCGACGAGACACAGGGGATCAAGGGGCTGAAATACCGGTCGATGCTGACGAAGAGCACGCGCGCGCCCACCTCCAGCGCGGGGTTGCAGGTGATGGCAATGACGCCGTCCACCTGGTTCTGCTGGGCCATGCGGATGCAGGCCTGCCCGGAGGTGGGGTCGGAGCCGGTGACGGACAGAAGCATCCGGTACCCCCGCCGGGCCAGGGCGAAGCACACCTTCTGCGCCAGCTGGGAGAAAGAGGGCGTCACCAGGCCCGGCAGCACCAGGTCTGCGGTGTGGGTGCGGCTGGCCTTCATGCCCCGGGCATAGCTGCTGACCTGGTAGCCCAGCCGTTCGGCGGCCTCCAGGACCCGCAGGCGGTAACTCTCGCCCACGGGAATATGGTTGAATACTTTGGAGACCGTCCTCAGTGCGACGCCGACCTCTCGGGCGACGTCCTTCATGGTGGGGGTGGCCCGTTCCTGCTGCATGGCGGATGTCCCCTTTTGAGATCGTCCCTGGACGCCCTGGGGTTTGCGGGGGTTTCACAGAATTTGTCTTTATTGTAGCAGGGAAGCGTGAACTTGTAAATGGATTTCACGTGAAATTTCATGAAATTTTCGGGAATCCGTCGCAATCATCAATATGCACAAAGGAAAAGTGCATGACTTATAGAAAGCGTAAAGATCAGCATCCGGGAGGAAAAGAGGCTTGGACCCAGTAGACTATGATAACAATAAATATAACGTTTCTTACATTTAATTCATGTAAATTACGAAAAAATTATATTAAATTTGATGCGAAGCGTTATGAATAAACTGCATATGATTAACTCCTATTAGGAAAACACACTGTCAAAAGGTTTTTTGCTTTTGGCGGGGGTCAGCCCGCCTCGGCGGTATCGGTGGTGTTGATTTCAATGTACTCGGCAATCTTGCGGAACTCGTCCGCGAACTTGAAA
>JAAWBZ010000257.1 GCA_022792945.1 Oscillospiraceae bacterium
AAGGTGCGACAGCTTCGGACGGGAAAGCCCCGTCTTTAACACATAGGCGTTGATGATGGACTCCTTCACCTCGGAGAGCATATCAATAGCCTTCTGCATCTCCGCATGGTCGCCCCATGCGATGGTGGCGGGGTTGTGTATCATCATCATGGATACCGGGGACACCAGGACTGTGTCGCCCGCCATGGCAATCACACTGGCGGCACTCGCCGCGATGCCGTCAATCTTTACTGTGACCTTTCCTTTGTAGTTGGTGAGCATATTGTAGATCTGTGCCGCCGCCACGCAGTCACCGCCCGGTGAGTTGATCCACACGGTGATGTCGCCCGTTCCACTATTCAGTTCATCCTTGAAAAGCTGCGGCGTCACAGCGTCATCAAACCAGCTCTCCTCTGCGATGGTGCCGTTCAGTTCCAGTATCCGTTCTGTCACTTCCGGCTCCGCTTGTGCCGCCTGGTTCTTCCACTTCCAGAACTTCTTCGTTCTCATCCGATTCCTCCTTTCCCGGTGCAGGTTCCGTTTTCCCGAAAAGCCCCGCATCGGCTAATTTTGTCATGTTCCCATTTATCAGATACAGGTCGCCGCCAAGCTCCTCCGGGATACGGTCAAGGTTCTCCAGCTCCCGGATGTCGTTTGCGGACATCCACCCGTTCTGCCGCCCCACGGCATACCCGCTCATGCGGCTCTGGTAATCTCCCCGGAGTAGGCCGTCCACGTTGAACTTCATGAAATACTGCTTCTTTTCCTCCGGTGTCAGCAGGGCGCGCGCCATGGACTGCTCCCACCTGGACACCCACGGGTCGAGCGTATATTTCACGAACTCCAATGACTGCTGCTCGATATTGGAGAAGCTGCTCTTTTCCAGGTCGCCCACCATGTGCGGAGGCACACGGAAAATCCTCGCAATCTCATTGATCTGGAATTTCCTCGTTTCCAAAAACTGCGTTTTTACCGTTTTCAGTTTCCTGCATACATCCTCGCCGTAGACCACGTTCAGTCCGCTTCCGTTATCCCAAGCCACCATGATGGATGCTGTGTCATCAACCCCCTTAACCGTTCCTCTGGTTCCAATGGGCGGTGCCTGTATGTCATCCATCCGCACCAGCTCTACCCTCGTCCCTGCAGGGTAGTCTAACCTGACCTTTTCAACAATCTCCCTACTTGGAAATCTCATGCTTGACACCTCCCTTGAATGCGGATGAGCCGTCAAGGTTCTTTAGGAGAATCTTGCGTTCCGCTTTGTACTCGTCCCCAATGAATCCGAGCCGGAGCAGGAAACACCTGAATGCATATTTCTTGTTGTCCACCGCCTTTTTGGTGCTTGAAATCCTAACCTGCGTCTTCGCCATGTTGCAAATGGCTGCAATGAAGTGGGTGTATGCCTTGACCGCTTCAGGGTCTTCCGGCTTGACCGGGAACCAGGGGAAGGAAACCGCCGTTTCACCCATCTCAATCCGAATGTCATCGATTCCGAGGGCTTCCTTGATGAGGTCTCCCTTGCTCTCCAAAAGGTTTGTAAGGTTGCCGACCGAAGTCTCCTCAAAAGGAATGCTGATCGTAAGTCCTATCTGCTTTTCAGTTTCTGCCTCCGTTTCCTCTGGCTCTGCTGCCTCTGCTTCAAATCCCCTGCTTTTCAGTTCTTCGAAAAGGTTCTTGATTTCCCTGTTGTCCACTGTGTCTTCATAAATCAAGGTGCCTTCCCTGTCAATCGTGAAGTAATCCACCTCGTAATTGCAGGTCGGAACTCCCTTATAAACCGCTGTTGCTCCCGTTATCTCCGAAATAGCCTTGACAAAAGCCGTAAGCGACACAAAACATACCGTAGTGAATCTTCCCCAGTCAGTTGATATACTTTCCTTATATCACAAGGAGGTATTTCAAATGAATGCAAAGTTTACCGATGATGAATGGCTGCTGATCTTTCAGCAGAGAACGCAGAGC
>JAAWBZ010000001.1 GCA_022792945.1 Oscillospiraceae bacterium
CAGTGTGTTTGTGCTCATATCCGTTACAAATTCGATGTACCGCATCCGCGAGTACCCCAGTATCATGAGAAAACAGTACAGCTTCTTCCACTTCCCATCCTCGTACACCAGGTGATCCTCCTTTCCAGGCTCTTTTTCGCCCTGATTGGGAGTCTATCTTTTTTCCCTCCTCTCCGCCACAAAACTACATTTTTTCCTCGGCGTTTTCTTACATTTTATCACTGGCGCTGACAGCTGGTTCTGCCCGCAGCAGAGAATCGAATCGCTCAGAATTTTAAGAAAAAAATACTCTGAGTACTGGTCGCTTATGCTTCGGTGGGATGCAGACAGTCCTATGAAATTCAAGGCAGATGGTCACACCGTCCACGATTTCGATCTTCGGTTCCAACTGGAGGACGATGGCTTTCTAGCACCGGATGATAAAGACTTTCGCTGGTCCCTGCTGGATGAAGAGCTGAATTACAGATGGTTTTGAAGGAGCTGAAAATGTTCATTGATCTTGAGAAATCCGGCCGCGAGAAGCAACGGCAGATCATTTGATATTTGGAAACTGAGGAGTGATGCCAAATGGACCCGCGTGCCAGATGGCCGGATGGGACGCCGGTTGGAAATCCGTTCCGCCCCGGGTCCTTCCGCTGGTCGCTGATCGCGGAGTGGGGCCTCTGGGAGGACCTGACGCGCAAGCAGATGGCGGAGGTGATGGATGTCTCCACGCAGTACGTAGGACAGGAAATTCTGGCTGTGGCGCGGATTACCAACTGGACGCCTCCGGTTCCAGGGGGTCAGGCAGGCAAGCGCAAGGGGCGTTGAGCTTGCTATGCACTACTTGTTTATTTCCGAGTATATGTGTGATATAATGGGCCTGGGCCGGAGCTTTGCCCCCTTCACTCCGCCCGGATTCTCCTTTTTTCCGCCATGGCCCGGGGCGGCAATACCGGGCCGCGCGAAAGAAGGGACAAATATTCCGGGATACGGAGAACGATGAAAAGTTTGGCCGTACAGCGGGTTCAGGCCCCGCTCCCGGAACCATGCAGATTCGACGGAGAGGTGGCGATGTCATGGGGCGTCCCCGGAAATTCAAATCGGCAAAGGCGCTGGCGGAGGCGTGGGAAACGTACAAGGACTGGTGCAGCAGCCAGAAGGTCCTGACCCATGATTTCAGCGCCAAGAACTCGGAGTTTGTCAGCAAAGAGCTGAAGCGTTCCGTTACCTGCACAATCGAGGGCTTCTGCGTATGGGCGGGGGTAGCGCGGTCCAAGTTCTACGAGACTTACGCAGCCGACGAACGATTTAGGGACATTGTTACGCGCATGAAGGAAGAATGTGAGGTCGATGCCCGGATGAAGTTCGAGCTGGGCGTCATCGACACCCGTCTGGCGCCGCTCTGGATGAGCAGGCACGGATACAGCACGAAATCCGAGGCCGTCCCTGCCGGCGTCCAGGAGGACGACCCCATTACCAAGAGCCTGAAGGAGGCCGCCCATGCTCTCACCCAAGCAGATTAAGGTCCTCCAATGGCCCTACACCGGCAGGCGGGCGCTGATCTGCGACGGCGCGGTGCGGTCGGGCAAGACGTCGGTGATGTCGCTGTCCTTCGTGCTGTGGGCCATGGGGAATTTCTCCGGCTGTGCCTT
Organism: Oscillospiraceae bacterium; assembly: GCA_022792945.1. Lineage (GTDB taxonomy): Bacteria > Bacillota > Clostridia > Oscillospirales > Oscillospiraceae > Avoscillospira_A. The sequence goes on from JAAWBZ010000001.1 coordinate 1,635, forward strand.
TGCCATGTGCGGCAAGACCGTGGGCAGCGCCGAGCGGAACATTGTCACGCCGCTGCGGGAAATCCGCTATCTCCAGGAGCAATTCGATTTGGAATATCACCGTTCCGAGCATATGCTTACGGTTTCCCGGGGGGAGCGCCGCAACCAGTTTTACATCTTCGGCGGGCGGGATGAATCGTCCTATATGCTTATTCAGGGCATCACCCTGGCGGGGGTCCTGCTGGACGAGGTGGCCCTGATGCCCCGCTCCTTTGTGGAGCAGGCCCTGGCCCGGTGCTCGGTGGCGGGGGCAAAACTGTGGTTCAGCTGCAACCCGGACGTACCTGAGCATTGGTTTCACAAAGAGTGGCTGCGGAAACTGGAGGAAAAGGACGCCACCCATCTTCACTTCACCATGGCCGACAACCCCAGCCTGTCTGCGGAGACCCGGGCTATGTACGAAAGCCTTTACGCGGGCGTGTTCAGGCGGCGCTACATCGACGGCGAGTGGACCGCGGGCGACGGGATGATCTATGACATGTTCGACCGGGACGCCAATACCTACGACGACCGGGAGCGGCCGCCGGGCCTGCCCTACCTGGCGTCGCGCCGGATCGCCTGCGACTACGGCACGACGAACCCGACGGTGTTCCTGGACATCTACGACGACGGCGAAACGGTCTGGGTGGACAACGAATACCGCTGGGACAGCCGCGACGTGGACGCCACCGGTCTGCGGCAGAAAACCGACGCGGAGTATGCCGCCGATTTGGAGAAGTTCATGGGGGGCGACCCGCAGTTCCGCTGCCCGGTGGTGGCGGACCCCTCGGCGGCCAGCTTTATCCTGGAGCTGGAGCGGCGGGGCGTGTATGTGCTCCAGGGCGACAACGACGTTCTGAACGGCATCCGCCGGGTATCCCAGCTGTTCCAGCGCCGGGTGCTGAAAATCCACCGGGAGCGGTGCCGGGGCCTGACCGGCGAGCTGACCAGCTATGTCTGGGACAGCAAGGCCGCCGCCATGGGCGTGGAAAAGCCTGTCAAGCAGCTGGATCACGGGCCGGATGCGCTGCGGTACTATGTCAACACCTGCCTGCCCCCGTGGCGGTACGGAGAGGAGTGAGCCTTTGAGCAGACGGCACAAGGAACCGGAAATCGTGCAGGTCCAGACGGCGGACGCCTTTGCAAATCCCCTGTTCCGTCTGGGCTTCGGCTCGCAGTCGCCCCTGGAGGCGACGGAGTACCCGCTGACGCGGATGACAGACAATTACGCGCTGCTCAACTCCCTGTACCGGGACAATTGGGTTGTGCAGAATGTGGTATCCCTGATCGTGGACGATATGCTGCGGGAGTGGTACACCGTCCGGGGCCTGCCGCCGGCGGGGCTGGAGGCTCTGGCGGCGGCGGAGCGGCGCAGCCGCCTGCGCGCCCGGATCAACGAGGGCCTGCGCTGGGGACGCCTCTACGGCGGCGCGGCGGGCCTTCTCATGCTGCGGGGCCAGGAGGAGCGTCTGTCCGAGCCTCTGGCGCTGGACGATATCCTCCCCGGCACGTTCCAGGGGCTGTACATCCTCGACCGCTGGCAGGGCATCACGCCGGGGACGGAGCTGGTGTTCGAGGGCGGCGAGCCGGTCCCGGCTTACTACGCCATCACCGACGCCCGGGGCCATACCGTCGCCCGGGTCCACCACAGCCGGGTCATCCGCTTCACGGGGCGGGACCTCCCTTTCCTGGAGCGGCAGGCCGAGCTGTGGTGGGGCGAGTCGGAGGTGGAGGCGCTTTACAAGGACGTGGTGGCCCACGACAACGTCAGCGCCAACATAGCGGCGCTGACCTTCCGGGCCAACGTGGACACCATGGAGGTGCCAAACCTCGATCAGCTCTTCTCCCTCACGTCCCACGAGATGCAGCGGCGCTTCTGGAATACCATGCAGGCCCAGACGGTGCTGCGGTCCAACTTCGGGGTGCATCTGGTCAACAAGGGCGACCAGCTGCACAACACCCAGTACACCTTCACCGGCCTCCAGGAGGTCTACGAGTCCATGTGCCTCAACCTCTGCGGCGCGTCGCGGTACCCCATGACCAAGCTGTTCGGGCGGTCCCCCGCCGGGATGAACGCCACGGGAGAGAGCGACCTGCAGAATTATTACGACTATGTGGACACCCTGCGGGAGAGCAGGCTCCGCCCGGCGCTGGAGAAGCTGCTGCCCGTCCTCTGCATGTCGGCGCTGGGGACAGCGCCAGAGGGGCTGCGCATCGACTTTCCGCCCCTCTGGACACCCACAGCGAAAGAGACGGCGGAGATCGCCAAGGCAAAGGCGGAGGCGGTGGTGTCGGTGTTCCAGTCCGGCCTGGTCCGGGCGGACACGGCAGCGAAGGAACTGCGGAAGCTCTCGGACGAAACGGGCCTCTTCGGCGACATCTCCGACGAGGAGATATCCGCCCTGGCGGGCAAGACCTATCAGGACGTGACGGAACTGCGCGACCCCATGGCGGGGCTGGCCTTCGGCGGAGACGGGGAGATGTTCGCGCAGGACGCGCTGGCGCTGGATTATGATCCCAATCAGCTGCGGGACAAAAACGGGAAGTGGACATCCGGCGGCGGAAGTGGTAAAATCAAAGGAACAAAATATGCGCCGTCGCCTCGCGCGAATAAGGCCGGCCTGACCGTCGCTCCGAAAACCTTCGGTATCCTGCGGGGAGAATTCAACACAAAGTTCCCCGCCGCGGGAAAGGGGGAACATGGACAGGTCAGCTATCATGGGAGAAGGTATCTGCTGGAGGCGGACGGGGACGGAAGCATTGTAGTTCTTTCGTCCTGGAAGGAGTGACGACCGTGGGAAGGCAAGAAAAGCTGGAATTGTTAGAACAAAAACTTAGGGCGCTGATCCATGAGGAAAGCCGGAGGATTGATTCTTTTCTGGAGGATGATTTTCGGGGCTATATGCGCGCGGTGGAAGCATTCGGGATCGAGGATATCGTAATGGACCACCTGATGGCGCATCCAGCCCCCTCAGCGCAGGAATTGTATCATTTGATCCCTCCTGGATGTCCGCCCAGAGATGAGGGCGAGGAGGATTGACATGGAAAAGGTAGAATTCCCAAAAGCTCCTGCGGCCGCTGCGGTCGTGTAGGTCATGCCAGTACTGAAACGTGCCGGGGAGAGCCGGGAGCTGCGGAGGCTCATCGCGCTGTATCTCCAGGCCGAGACCGACATCATCAACGAGATCGCGGCGCTGCGCGCAAAGGGCAACGTGGACTATCACGCCGTTGCCGCCCTGGAGCGTGTACAGGCTATCCTGCGGGCGCTGGAGAGCGACTGCTGGACCTACGTGCCGAAGATGATTGAACGGGAGTTCTACGTGCTCCATCCGGAGGCGCGGCGCATTGACGAGCCGGTCTCCAAGCACATCGCCGCCTACGCCAACGCCCGGGCGCTGACCGCCGAGCAGACCGCCGTGGCCCAGCAGCTGGTCATGAATCTCATGGGCGAGCTGACCGAGGCCAATATGACGGCCATGGAATCCGCCCAGCGGGCGGTTCTGGGGCGCGTGGAGGCGGATATTTACCGCCGCGTCGGCCTGGAACAGGTGGCGGCGGCGGAGGCCGTCGGGCGGGGCTTCCGGGCGGCTGCGCCAGACTTCGTGGAGGCGCTGCGCCGGGAGGGCGTGACGGCGTTCGTGGACAAGGCAGGGCGGCACTGGAGCCTGCACACCTACGGTAGCATGGTCCTGCGGACCACGTCCCGGCAGGCGCAGGTCATGGCGTCGCTGACCCAGCTGCCCGCGCATGACCTCTACCGCATCTCCTCCCACGACACCGGCTGCGCCCTCTGTGCGCCCTACGAGGGCCGGGTCTACTCCAAGAGCGGCGCCCACCCCATCTTCCCGCCCCTGGCTGCGGCCTTCGGCAAGCGGGACCCGGACGGCCCCGACACCCTGGAGAACACCTGGCTGAATATCCACCCCAACTGCTTGCATTCCATCTACCCCTGGACCCCCGCCGGCAAATCAGAAGAGCAGCTGCGGGAGATCGAGCGGTTTTCCAACCCAAAGACCAACCCCTTCACCCGGGATCCCCGTTCGGAAAAGCAGATCGAGGCGTACCGGAAGAAGGAGGAGGGCCGCCGGCACTGGCTGGCGCGTTACCGGCAGTGGGAGCGCTACCGGGAAACCCTGGGCGATCAGGTCCCCAGGACCTTCGAGACCTTCCAGAAGCACAAGCTGGCGGACGATAAGAAATACAAGGCGTGGGAGCAGGCCTACCGCGGGGCAAAGCAGCTTGAAAAATACAGCCGCGTGCGGTATCATGAGGACGGAACCGTGGTGGCAACGGATATTTGGACGAAGCATCGGTCCATCCCGTCTACTTATCGCCCGAATGCTGTGGTCGAAACGCAGTTTCCGGGGAGACAAGTGGACCGCGTATTTTACGATGGTGACGGCAAAATGACGATGCAAGTACACAGCAGCGACCACGGGTTCCCCAAGCGGCATCCATTTGGCCAACATGGGGAGCACCAGCATTCGGTTATTTGGGACGGGGACCACATGACTGTGCAAAACGGCGAAAATCTGGAAGAGAAGGTCCGGTATGAAAATAGAGATATTTTGTAAGGGGGCGGGATAGTGACCGTTGAAGAATTTAGAGACATCATTCGATACAATGAGCCATATTTTGTGTACCGCGGGAGGACATACAGCATTTGCCATCCTGACGGTAGGTTCTATGTAAGGCGGGACGACTGGCCCGTTAATGAGGACCTCGCCTTTCAAAACGTGGATGATTTGCTTGAGCATTGGATGATCGAGGGCAGGCCTCTGAAAGATGTGTTGCCGGAGACGGAGCCATGACGGAAGATGTGATCCGCGCCATTGAGGCAGCTTTGGCACAAGGACACCGTGTTCAGCTGAAGCAGTTGAAAAACGGGACCATTAAGATTCAGATCGTATTCCAGAAGGAACTGAAAGTTTCATAACGTACCCACGGCGCAATTGAGCGCCGGGAAGGACCAATCGAGGTCAGCTGTTGAGGAATTCTCAACAGTTGACCTCTTTTTTATTTCCAGAAGGAGGCGGTGAAAATATGCTTGCCTACTACGGCCACCCCCTGAGCGCCAATCAGCTGGAGACCGATGAAAAATACCTCATCTGCCGCAACGTCCCCATTGCCCGCACCGGGAGGTACGTCTACCGGGCCGGCGAGCTGGGCCTGGACGGAGACCTGGGGCGGACGGTGGAGGTGTGGCGGGGCGAGGACGAGGTTTTCTCCCCGGCGGCGATGGCGTCCTTCGAGGGAAAGCCCGTCACCGACGGGCACCCGCCGGAGAACGTCGGGCCGGAAAACTTCGGGGCCTACGTCCGGGGCTACGCGCAGAATATCCGGCGCAGCGGCGATTTCCTGGTGGCGGACCTCTACATCAACGACGCCGCCCTGGCCAATGACATCCGGAACAGCGTCAAGCGGGAGGTCTCCTGCGGCTACCTCTGCACCTACGAGCCGTCCGGCGGAGGCCTCCGCCAAACCCACATCCGCGGCAATCACATCGCCGTTGTGCCCCAGGGGCGCGCCGGCCATGCGGTGGCAATACAAGACGCCGCCCCAGAGGCGGAGAAAGGAAGGATTACACCCATGAGCAAATTGACCCACGCTATCCTGACCGCCTTTGGCATGGCGGCCAAGGATGCAAGCCCGGAGGAGCTGCCCGACCTCGTGCAGACCACCTGCGACGCGCTGGACGTCGAACCCGCCGACAAGGCGCAGGAGACCGCACCCGCGAAGGAGGACGCTGCTGACGAGATGATCGAAAAGGCCCCCAAGGGCGACGACCTGGGCAGCAAGCTGGACAAGCTGATCGGCATGCTGGAGAGCGTCATGCACAAGAACGACCGGGAGGAAAAGAAGCTCTCTGACGAGGGCGACCTGGACGAGCTGCTGGATCGCCTGACGCCCGAGAAGAAGGAGGAGGGCTCCCTGACCATCCCCAGCGACGACGCCTGCCAGACCAGCGCCCGCGACGCTGCGGTGGAGATCATCCGCAGGGTGCGCCCCGCGGTGGCCGCCATCTCGGACCGCCAGCAGCGCGCCCGGGTGACCGACGCGCTGCTCTCGTGCCTGGGCGGCGGCAATGTGATGCAGGACATCCTCCAGGCATCCCAGGACAGCGCCCGCAAGGCCCAGGACGCCAAGCCCGGCTATGAGGCCGTCTGCCGGGAGCAGGAGGCGGCCTACGCCGCCAGAAATCCCCACAAGAAGAAGGAGGGCTAAATCATGGCAATGAATCCCCAGCTCATCGGCAAGACCATGCCCCACGGCTTCGCCGGCAGCTACGCCCGCCAGCCGGATATGATCGTGGGCACCCGCCCCGCCGGCGGCAGCGATCATATCCTGTTCGGCGCGCCGCTCCAGTACGATGATGCCGGAAACGTCGTCCAGATGGGCGCAGGCTCCACGGCGGCGCAGTTCGTAGGCATCGCGGCCCGGGAGCTGAAATCCAGCCTGAACTATCTCCAGCAGGATATCGGCCAGTACGCACCGAAGGAGGCAGTCCCCGTGTTCCAGCGGGGGAGCATCAACGTCCTGTGCCTTGTCGGTACGCCTAAGCTGGGCGGGGCCGTGTATCTCCGCGTCGCGGCCAACGCCGAAAAGCCCACCGCCGTGGTGGGCGGCCTGGAGGCCGAGGCGGACGGCGGCAACACCGTCCAGCTGACCAACTGCCAGTGGGCCGGCGCGGCGGACGCGAACAGCGTCGCCGAGCTGCGCATCCTCACCATGAATAACGCTTAAAGGAGGGAAACATCATGCCTTTTACCAATGTTGGCGTCCATAATGCAGGCGTGTTCGGCGGTCGCGCGGCCATGCCGGCGGGGCCTGTCCCCACGATGGACGCGGCGGGCGTCGCCTCGGGCGGCGCGTTCCTGGTGTCGGAGCTGGAAAAGCGGGACCCGCTGATCCGGAAGCCCCTGACCTCCGTCACCTACCCCCGGGACATCGTCATTCAGACCGGCGGCGGCTGGGTGGACTACACGTCGGCCATGTCGGTGGCCTACGGCATCACCGGCGGCAGCGGCGGCAGCCCCGTCACCGCCGGCGGGGCCAACGGAATCCCCATCGTCCAGGCGTCCCTGGACAAGGGCCTTTTCAAGGCCCACACATTCGCCGCGTCCCTGCGGGTGATGTTCCAGGATATGCAGCGGGCCAACTACATCGGCCGCTCTCTGGACCAGCTGCTTCAGGAGGGCGTCCGTATGGCTTACGACAAGCACATGGACGAAAAAAACACAATGCGCAACAAAATTGCAAATAAAATGGCGTTTTTGATATTATGGGCCGTTTTGAAATCAAAAAGGTTCTGCAAAAATAAGAGCCCGCTCGGCTTGGCGCACATTTGGCGCACCAGGCCCTTTAGAATGGCGGTGGCGACATGGTAAAAGCAATCGGCGGGCGGCTTTGGTACTGCTGCCCCGTATGCGGAAAGAAACTCCACCCGCTCCAGGCGGGGGCCGTGTGTCACGGCGTCCTGGCGCAGTGCAGGGGCCGGCGGCGAGACGGGAGCCGCTGCGGATGGACTGGGGAAATCATTGTGGGCTTGTGCAACGGAGATGGCAATACAAAAAAGTGACAAATATATTGCTGGCAATATGTACAGTATGTCAATGTACATATTGACGGAAATATGCTATTATATAGTCATCGCAAGGGAACAGGCGAACACTTAAAGCCCGGAAGGGTGAGACAGGACGCAAGAGCGGGGCCGGATAAGAAAAGCCGGATGCGAGATAAACTTAAAGCCGCCCGCCGCCGGGGTTCCCATAGTAAGGGAGGATGATGAATGGCCAGTATTAAGAAAATCGAGGGCAAGACGGGACCCAGCTACAAGATCACCGTGACCTGCGGGCGAGACAGCAAAGGCAAACAGATCCGTCACTATAAGACCTGGACGCCGGACCATCCCATGACGGCCCGTCAGATGGACAAGGCAGTTCAGAAGGTCGCCTTTGAGTTTGAGCAGCAGATCGAGCAAGGCTTCCTGACGGACAATCGACAGACCTTCGAGCAGTACGCGAAATACTTTATTGATCTCCAGACGCAAGCCGGATGTGCGGAAAACACCCTGGAAATGTACAGATATTCGATGAACCGACTCGTTCCGCTGATCGGCCACATGAAGATCAGGGACATCCGCCCCCAGCATCTGAACGAACTGAACAAAGAGCTGGCAAAGGAGGGCGTGAGGAAAAAGCCGCGCAGCGCACAAGCAAAGGTGGATTTGCGGCCCCTCGTGTATAGGAAGTTCAGCAGTCAACGTGCATTTGCCGACGCCGCGGGACTTAATAAAAGTGTTGTATGTGTGTGCTGCCAGGGAAAGCGGGTGTATTTGGAAACAGCAAAAAAGGTCGCCGCTGCGCTGGACGCAGACGTTCAACAGCTTTTTAAGATCATCACACCGGACGCGCCGCTGTCGGGGAATACACTGAGCCGGTATCACAGTTTCATTACCAGCGTATTGAGGCAAGCGGAGCGGGAAATGCTGATCCCGTACAACCCGGGCTTGAAGGTAGCCCCTCCCAAAATCGAAAAGAAAGAGCCGAACTACTTCCAGCCGGAAACCGTGGCCCGCATAATGGAGGCTCTCGAGGATGAGCCTTTGCGGTGGAAAACGATGATCCATTTATTCATCGTGACAGGCTGCAGAAGGGGCGAGATATTGGGGCTTAAGTGGAGCAAGGTCAACTTTGAACAGAAGCGGATTCTGATCGACACCTCCATCTCATTCTTTTCTGGCCGCGGCATGATTGAGGGCGGCACCAAGACAAGACGGACACGCTATGTCACGATCCCGGATGAAACGGTCGCGTTGCTGAGAAAGCATCGAAGCGCTCAGACAGAAGTCAGGCTGCAAGCTGGCGGACAATGGTACGACGGGGACTTTGTTTTTACTGCCCCCAACGGTCAGCCGGTTTTCCCGACGTCGCTTTCTGGATGGCTCAATAGCTTTTCAAAGCGCCACGGGCTGCCCCATATCAACCCCCACAGTTTCCGGCACACGGCGGCCAGCATCATGATCTCTGAGGGCATCGACGTTGTAACGGTTTCCAAAATGCTGGGCCATGCCAACACCAGCATTACGATGGACGTTTACAGCCACGCCATAGAGGAAGCGGAGCGCCGCGCATCCGAATGTATAGCCGATGTCATGTTGCGCAGGAAAAAAGCATAATCGGGAATATGGGGTTGCTTTCTTCATCAACATATGGTATAATCCTATCATGTGAAATTCAATATGTTGTCGTGAGCCATTGAGCCAGTATCGCCGTCGATGGCTCACGTATCCCCTGCCCTAAGCGTTGGGCTGGAAGGACCGAGCGTGGTCGTCGTAAGGCTGTTACCTTGCGACGGCCATTATTTTTTGCAAAAGGAGATTTGAAAATGGCAAAAATCAGAACACTTCCCAAAGCAGTCGAGGAATACAAGAAAAAAGACCCCGATTCCTGTGTTACGCTGAACGCCCTGCGTCAGTGGGTGAAACTGGGCCTTGTTTCCAGCACCCGGGCAGGGAAAAACTTCCTGGTCAATATGGACGAACTGGAAGCGTTTCTTTCCGGCGGAGGCGCGGCCTGTGAGAATCCGTGATTTTTTACATTGCGGGCAAGAGAACGCCGTCAGCCTCCGGCATTTGGAAAAGGTCCTGGGCGTTCCAGGCCGAGCGATACGCCGGCAGATCGAGCGGGAGCGGAGGGCCGGAACTCTGATTATCAGTGACAACGCCCACGGCTACTATTTGACAGACGACCCGGCAGAAGCGCAGCGTTTCGCCCGCTCGATGCAGCACCGGGCACGGGAGATATTGCGGACGGCGCGGGCCATTGAGGGGGCGGCAGGGATTGATTGACATTTTCCGGGCAGTCCGCGAGCGGGTGAGCGCCCAAGAGGCCGCACAGTGCTACGGGCTGACCTTCGACCGGGCGGGGCGGGCGCTCTGCCCCTTCCATTCGGACCGGCACCCTTCCTTGAGCTTCCGGGATGGGCGGTTCCGCTGCTGGGCGTGTCAGGCTTCGGGGGATTCCATCGATTTCACCGGGCGGCTGCTGGGGCTGGACGCTTTGGGTGCGGCGGAGCGTCTCAACGCCGACTTCGACCTCGGCCTGCCATTTCACCGGAAGCCCACAAAGGCCGACGTCGCCGCTGTCAAACGCCGCAAAGCCCTGGCCGAGGTCCAACAGGCGTTTGAGGCATGGCGGAAAGAAACGCTCTATCAGCTTTGCGCCTGCTTTCGAACGGCCCACGCGCTGCTTCTGGAGATGCCCGAACAGCTGGCGGAGGCGCAAGCCCTGGCCATTCAGTGGGCGGCCACCGCCGACTACTTAATCGGCATCCTCCAGGACGGCACAATACACGAACAAATGACCGTTTTCCGAGAAAGGGAGGTGCTTCGGCAACGAATCGGGAAGATATTGCACAGTACGCCGGCGAAATCAATAGTAGCCTGATGGGTGATTCTGTTCAGGCGTGGGACAAGCCTATCTCGTTTTCCACAGTGCAGACACCGGCATTCCCCACGTCGCATTTGCCGGGGCCGGTGGCGGCGTTCGTGGAGCAGCTGGCGGAGAGTACCCAGACGCCGGAGGAAATGGCCGGTGTCCTGTCTCTGGGCGTCCTGTCCACTGCTTTTCAATCCCGGGACACGGTGGAAATCACCCCGGACTGGAAAGAGCCGCTTTGCCTCTATACCGTGGCGGTGGCCCCGCCGGGAGAGCGCAAGAGCGCGGTGATCGCCGCCCTGGCCGCCCCCGTCTACGAGTACGAGGCGGAGCAGCGGGAGCGGGAGGCGGCGGAGATCGCCCAGAACCAGACAGAGCGGGCGCTTCTGGAAAAGGCCCTGGCCGCGGCCCAAAGCAGCGCGGTCAAGAGCAAAGGGAATTTTGAAGAAAAGCGGTTGGAGGCTTTGAACTTGTCCGCCCAGCTGGCCGAATTTCGGGACCTCTATGCTTTCCGCCTGATAGTGGACGACACCACGTCGGAGAAGTTGGTAGACCTGATGGAACAGCAAGGCGGCTGTATCACGGTTGCCAGCGCCGAGGGCGGCGTTTTTGACGCCATCTCGGGCCGGTATGACCGGAATACCAATTTTGACATCTATCTGAAGGGCCACGCCGGGGACCCGGTATCCGTGGACCGTATCGGGCGCAAGTCCAATTACATCCGCAGACCTCTCCTGTCCATGATCCTGACCATCCAGCCGGAGGTCCTGCGGGGCCTGATGGGCAATGCCACCATGCGGGGCCGGGGCCTGTGCGGCCGCTTTCTCTACGCCGTGTGCAACTCGAAGATAGGCTGGCGGGAGGTCGCGCCCGCTCCTGTATCCGGCGCGGTGCGGGAGGAATACCGGCATTTCGTCCGCCGCATTCTCTCGGGCCAGGGAAGCGGCGTGGTGCGCCTCTCCCCGGAGGCGGACGCCATCCGGCAGGAGTACCAGAAGTACATCGAGCCGAAGTTACGCGGCCCGTGGGAACATATGCGGGATTGGGGGACCAAACTGACCGGCGCAATGGTCCGCATCGCCGCGCTGCTGCATCTGTCCAGCTTTCCAGCAGCGGAGCCGATCAGCGCCGAGACAATGGCGGACGCGACGGCCATAGCAGAGTTCCTGGGCGCACACGCTGAGGCGGCATACCAGGCGATGGGAGCCGACGGCACGATGGAAGATGCCAGATATCTCTGGCGGCGGATCATGGAAAGCGGCACAGATGAAATCAGCAAGCGCGATTTGTTCCGACAGTGCCAAAGGCGGTTCAAAAAGGCGGATGCCCTGGAAGTGCCGCTGCAAATTCTGGAAGAATATGGATATATCCGTATCGAGGAACAACTGCGCGATGGCGCTGGAAGAAAGGCCAGCCCAATTATAAAAATCAATCCGTTGGCTCGTTGACAGGTGACAGAATTGACAAAATGCCCCTGGTCCCTCTATTCTGTCAATTTAGTCATCTGTCACCGGGGTATGACTTTCATTTTTGCAAAAGGAGAACGACCCATGTATGAATGTACACTTTTCTGCCCTTTGATCTCTGACACTTGCGCAGAAGAACGCTGCGCCTGGTTCCATACCCATTACGACCCGGAAGATGGGACTTTGGACGGCGTGTGCGCCCTGGCACGCATTGCAGAGGCGCTTCAAAAATGAGCGGGCGCACATCGCAGCGCAAGGGCCGCGCGGCGGAGCTGGAGCTTGCCCGCATCCTCCAGGCCCACGGCTACCCGGTGGAGCCGGGACGGGCGCAGAGCTACGGGGAAGTGCCGGACCTCTCCGGCCTCCCCGGCGTCCACATCGAGTGCAAGCGCGCCGAAGCCCTCCGCCTCCCGGAGTGGATGCAACAGGCCCAGCGGGACGCCCAGCGCTTCCAGGACGGCGTTCCAGCGGTGTTCTTCCGCCGGAGTCGGGAGCCGTGGATGGTCTGCATGGCGCTGGAGGATTTCTTGATGATTTAATACCGAATTTTACCAACGAAAGGCGTGGTGCCATGACACCCAAACAGCAAAAAGCCCTGGTCGCGCTCCTGACACAGCCGACAAAGGAGAAAGCCGCCGCCGCCGCGGGGATCACCTCCAAGACCCTGCGGAATTACCTGGATGATCCGGAATTTCAGGCGGAATACCGCAAGGCGTTTGCGGGATTGGTGGAGAACGCGACCCGGAAGGTGCAGCAGACGCTTGAACCGGCGGTCGCAGTCCTCAAGGATATCATGGAGGACAGCGGCGAGAATGGTCAGGTGCGTGTGACCGCCGCCCGCTCGGTGCTGGAGTACGGTCTGAGAATGACGGAGCAGCTTGACATTCTGGAGCGCATCAAAGCCCTAGAGGAGGAAGTGAGGCAATGACTACACTGGAAAAGCTCCACCGCCTGGAAGCACAGGTGGCAGCAAGACGGGCGCCTCGGACCGGCTTCCGGCTGGAAGGGGGCGGGATGTTCTATCCAGATTTGGACCCTCTGAGCTATCTGCTGAGGTACGGGACGGAGACGCCCCGGGGGAGGATCACCGGCTGCACGGACACCGGCGAGGGCTACGACCCCATCAGCAGGTCTTTCCTCGAGACGATCCACGCGCTGATCGGCTGACAAAAGGGCCGGGGAGAGATTCCCCGGCCCTTGCTTTTTTAATCCCAGTTGACGGCGCTGTGCGGCACGGTCTCGCCGCTGGCATACTCGGCTCTGGCCTGACGGATGGCCCGCAGATCGTCCGGCGTTGCCACGTCGTCGGGCAGGAACCGGCGGGCGATCTCCAAAAGCAGAGATTGTTCCGTCTCAGGCAGGCAGTCGATCACGCCCACAAGCTGTTCACGAATTGGTGACATCGGTTACACCCCCTTATAGATTTCGCCACGAGGTCCAATCTTTTCAATCAAAATCATATCATGCTCAGGATAAGAAAACAAGATGCGCCAGTCGCCTACCCGCAGGCGGTAACTGCCCTTGCAGCCCTGGAGGGCCTTGACATCGCCCGTCGGCAGCTTCTCGATGGCGGCCTTGATGCGCTGTTTCGTCGGGCGGTCCATGCCGCCGATCGTCTTGACCGCCGCCTTTGCATAGAAGATCTCCATGCTATCCCCCCATCTTGCGGGCCAGGGCGTCCCGCTGGGCTTGCGTCTCCACGGCACGGGAGATAAAGGCCGGTATCGCCTCTCCGGCGGCGCTGGCGGCCTCCTGGGCGGCTTGGATGGTTTCGGGGGGTAAAGATACCACACTAGCCTCCTGCGGGGCTTCTGCGGCCTCCTGTGCGCCGTTGTCCCGCCCCATCGCCTCCATGATCGCCCTGTTGATAAAACCGTTGACACTTTCTCCCCTGGCGCTGGCGTGTGACTGGAACACGCCGCGCTGTCCCTTCGGCACTGTGATTTCTATGCGGTCATAGTTGTTTTTCTTGTATTTATTCACGGCGCGTTGATTTGCTTTCGATACTGGCATAGCTGTGCCTCCTCTTATAAAAATCAAGGTCATACTCCCAGTGACAGGTGACAGGATTGACAAAATGCGCTGACAGGCTCAATTCTGTCAATTTAGTCACCTGTCACCCGGGCGGCAGGCTTATTCCGTGGAGCCCTCGATTTTGAGGAGTCCTTCTCCACCTGTACCCGTATTATACCACGAAAATATATTTCCGGCAATACAAAAAAGTGACAAATATATTGCTGGAAATATGTACAGTATGTCAATGTACATATTGCCGGAAATATGCTATTATTAGTCACCGCAAGGGAGAACGGCAAGGCGGAAGCAAAGAACGCCAGGTAAGCGCCGGAGAGGATAAGGGAGATTGAGATTGCAGACGGCATAGATGCTTAACGCCCCCGGCCCCGTTCCCCAAATCAACAGGAGGTAACATCATGAGTACACAAGAAATCACCAGCAAGGTCCAGGAGCTTCGAGAGCTGCGCCGGATGGCCGACGAGCTGGCCGCCGAGATCGACGGCCTCCAGGACGAGATCAAGGGCCACATGGCCGCCCAGTCCGTGGACACCCTGAGCGGGTCCGACTGGAAGATCACCTGGAAGCCGGTCACCAGCAGCCGCCTCGACAGCACCGCCCTCAAGCGTGAGCTGCCCGAGATCGCCGCCCGCTTCCTCAAGCAGACCACCACCCGCCGGTTCGTGCTGGCATGAGAAAGGCCCCTTGCATCACCGCCGACCAAAGCACGATGCAAGAAGCCCGAAACCAAACCACCGGGGGCCTAGTGCCTTTAGTGTACCACGGTCCCCGGAGAATTACAAGGAGGAAACCAGAAATTTTATGGGAAATCTGTTCACGGATATCAGGACCGCCGTCAGGCTGACGGGAGAGGTACGCAAGGCCAGAAAGCAGGGCGTGGAGGTCAAAGTGGTATGGCGGTTGCCAGTTGTCAAAACCGGCTATTGGGGCTGGACGATGGAGGGTTGCCTGCTCTACGGCCCCAAGTGGAAACCGGTCCTTTCTGCGTTTGAGTCCCTGCCCGAGGCGGACCAGCACGCGCTGACTTTCACGCCAGAGAAGCCTGGCGAGTGGATCGAGCGGGCGCGGCTTTTCCGGGATCTTCTGTGTCAGCGCCAGTGATAAAATGTAAGAAAACGCCGAGGAAAAAATGTAGTTTTGTGGCGGAGGAGGCGAAAAAAAGATAGACTCCCAATAGGGCGAAAAAGAGCCCGGAAAGGGAGTCAGGACATGAAAGGAGCACAGTGGATGGATATCCGAAGCGACAGACAGAAAGGACTTAGCTATGTGGAGCTGG
>JAAWBZ010000009.1 GCA_022792945.1 Oscillospiraceae bacterium
CACCAGACTTTCCGTGCCTACCATTTCTATGACCCCGCGCTCATTTTTCCCTCTTTCCAACATCTTTTATCACCCGCTCCTATTTTACTACATCTACACGAAAAAGTCTGCCATATGGCAGACTTTTTCGACAAGCTGAACGGTGCATGGAGGTTTCCTCCATGCACCGTTTCGTTTTGTTTCAGCTGATTTTGGGTAGGGGCAGGTCCTGGACCTCGCTGGCGTGTTCCGCCCATTCGATCAGGACATTAACGCTGGTACGTACCTCCTCCTGGCCCTCCCTAACCTCGTCAAGCTCCTCCTTGATATCGACAATATCTCCTTTGACTGCGACGATGTCCCCTTGGATATCGAAGATGTCCTCTCTGATTTCGTCGATATTCCCTTTGACTTCGACAGTATCCCCCTTGACTTCAGCAATATCCCCTTTGACTTCGGCGATATTCCCTTTGACTTCATTGATACGCTCTGTAAGCCGGTCAATATTCTTCTTCATTCCATCGATATCCGTCTGCATCGTGTCCAGCCGGGTTTCCACTGTGTCGAATCGGGTGTCCATTTTATCCAGACGATCCAGAATCAAGTCCAGCTTATCCATATCCGCGACCTCCTTTTGGTCAAACGCCCGTCATGGCCTCCAGAACCCGGTACTGCTGCTGGGAGAGCGTCTTTTTCATGGCGAGGCCCTCCATCAGGTCCACATCCTTCAGTGTGCCGCGGACAGTGCAGACCAGGCGGTTTGTGCGGCCTTCAGCCAGGACCTCCACGGCGTGGAAGCCCATCCGGGTGCCCATGACACGGTCGCGGGCCGAGGGACAGCCGCCGCGCTGGATATGACCCAGGACAGTCACACGCGGATCGATGGCGATGGCCTCCTTGATCTGCTTACCGATCTCAATGGCGCTGGCCGCGCCCTCGGCCACCACAATCATGTAATGGGTCCGGCCGTGGAGCCGCGCCCGGCGGATCTTCTCCACCACGTCCTCCTGGAAGTTCAGTGGCTTCTCCGGCACCAGCACCACCGCCGCACCCACGGCCAGACCGACATACAGCGCCAGATGGCCGGCATTGCGGCCCATGACCTCCACCACGGAGCAGCGCTCGTGGGACTGCATGGTATCGCGCAGCTTGTCAATGGCGTCCACCGCGGTGTTGGAGGCGGTGTCATAGCCCAATGTGTAGTCGGTGCAGGCAATATCGTTGTCAATGGTGGCCGGAACGCCTACCACGGAAATACCATATTTGGAGAGCGCCTGCGCGCCGCGGAAGGTGCCGTCGCCGCCGATGGCCACGATACCGTCCAGGCCCAGGAGCTTACAGGTGTCCGCGGCCTTCTGCTGGCCATCGGGGGACATGAACTCTTGGCTGCGGGCGGTGTAGAGAATGGTGCCGCCGCTGTTGATGATGCGGTTGACGCTGCTGACATCCATCGGGAGAATATCCCCATGGATCAGCCCGTTCCAGCCACGCCGGATACCAATGCACTCAATGCCGCGATAGATCGCGCTGCGCACCACAGAGCGGATCGCCGCATTCATACCGGGCGCGTCGCCGCCGCTGGTCAGAACACCAATACGTTTTACTGCATTTTTCATGATGGATACCTCATTCCGTTGGGGGCTGAAGCCCCATGATGATTGCGCCGTATTTCAGAACAGGACCGGCCAGCGCGTCCAGGTCCGTACCATTTTCCGCCATGACACAGGCCTTTCCGTGAAAGACCCGCAGGGCGGCCTCCAGATCACCGGCATTCTTGCTGACAAACGCCAGCGGGACTGTGATAAAGCCTTGTAATTCCAAAAGAATGCCTTGCAGTGACTGACGCGCATTGTCCGAGCCGCAGTCTGTGGGGATGCAGATCAGATCCGCGCCGTCATCCAGGTCCTCGTTAACCAGCTCCAGCACCGTGTCGAAGTCGCCCTCAGCCAGCGCCTGGTCAAACTCCGCCCGATGATCACCCAGCAGGGAAGTGCCCAGCATGACATCGTCATCCAGCGGTACTACCGTCGAGGCAGTACAGGCCAGCGGGACGGATTCATCGCATTTCTGCTGCTTGGGCCGCAGCTCCGCAAACGCAGCACACAGCGCGCGGATATAATCCGGGTCCGTACCGCAGCACCCGCCGGCAAGACGGACGCCCAAACCGGCAAAGGCGGTCATCTGTTGGGCGAAATCGGCAGGGGAGAGGGCGTAGGTTCCGGTATCATGGTCCGGAAGCCCCGCATTGGGCTTAACGATCAGGGGCAGGGAAGTGACCTTGCCCAGCCGCTGGACGACGGGCGTCAGCGCGTCAGGCCCCACCGAGCAGTTGACGCCCAGCGCCGAGACGCCAAGCCCCTCGGCCACCAGCGCAAAGCTCTCAGGCGTGGTCCCCAGGTAAGTACGGCCGGTATGCTCAAAGGTCATGGTTGCCAGCACCGGCAGCTGGGTATTCTCCCGCACGGCCAGCACTGCCGCACGCAGCTCCGCCAAATCCGCCATGGTTTCCACCGCCGCAAAATCCGCCCCGGCCTGTTCGCCGGCCACAGCCATCTCCCGGAACATCTCGTAGGCATCGGCAAAGGTGAGCGAACCCAGGGGTGCCATCAGTTCTCCGATGGGCCCCAGGTCCACCGCCACCCGGGCACGGTCTGCAGCCGCCCGCCTGGCGATGTCCACGGCGGCAGTCACCACCTCCTGTACGCTGTGGCCGCTGCCGGCCAGGTTTCTCCGGTTGGCACCGAAGGTATTGGTGCAGAGGATCTGCGACCCGGCATCCAGATAAGCCTGGTGGACTGCCTCCACCGCCTCCGGGTGGGTCAGACACATCAGGTCCGGCGCCTCTCCTTGCCGGAGGCCATGCCGCTGCAGCATGGTCCCCATGGCGCCATCGTAGAAGCAAAACTGTTCCTTTTGAAAGAGTTGCATTGTCAGCGCTCCATTTCCCCAAAATCACCCATTCTAGGTTCTACATATATTTTAGTATACCGCCGCCGGAAAGTAAACTGGCAATTTGCCGATGATGACCACCTCAGCGACATTTTTCGGCGCTGCTCCTGTGCATTTTCATCAAAATCCATTGCGCGGACGGCGCGGCAGAGGAGGGCGGTACTTGACTGGCGCTGAAAAGCTCTTGACAAAAACCTTGATGGCAGATTACAATAGGCGTATAGGATTTGGGTTGGTGTCCATGGAGGAAAAAAGATGGATAAATTAGATCTGCTCCTGGAAAAAATAGGAACAATGCAGACGGAGTTCAATCAGAGATTCTGCGAGATCGATCAGAAGTTCGGCGAGATCAATGAACGATTGGATGGCATTGACAAGAGATTAAATGGCGTTGACGAGAGATTAGATGGCATTGACGATAGATTAGATGGCATTGACGATAGATTAAATGGCATTGACGAGAGATTAGATGGCATTGACGATAGATTAGATGGTGTTGATGACAGATTAGATGGCATTGATGGGAGACTGGACAGACTGGAAGAAGAACTGGAAATCGTCCACACCAGCACGGACGTCCTGATCGAATGGGCTGAAAAGGCCGGCGAGGCCCATGATCTTCCGTTACCGCGGATTGCCGACGCTGGCTGATCTCACAAAACAGAGGCCCTCGCCAGCAAAACGCTGACAAGGGCCAAAATTTTATGCGCGCGCGCCTGCCATCATATCCACTGGCGTTGTGGCGGGCAGCTCCAGCAGTTCTGGATGCTGAAGCAAGTATTTCAGTAATCGGACCGTGTCAGAATAATAGTACCCGTCCGCAATCCGTTCGTCGATGGTCAGCCCAAGCTCCACAGTTCTGTGCATCCCAAAGCTGCCATCTTCTGCGTAAACGGGCCGTAGCGCGACCTGTCCGATGGTCACGAACAGGGAATTGGTACCCCAGTTTGCCAGATGGTGATAGCCCGCCTGGAGCTTGATGGACCCCAGATTGGAGAAGAACACAGAGGCATAGTTGGGGTCCGTCTTAATCAGAAAATTCGGCACCCTTCCATAGTAGTCCAGCCGGTGCAAAATCCACATGACAAACCGCAACACAAACCGCGGCAGCTTTGTCAGCGCGTCCATGCCGGCGGTGGAGTTGTCCAGCTTATCACTGCGGCAGGTGCGGATCTCCTCCAGAATGCGCTGGTGGATGGAGTCCAGCGTCGCGTCTCCGTCGAAAGACAGATAGGCCAGCGCCTCATGCGACTCGTCGTCAAACTGCTTCTTGACTACGAAAGCCGTGGTCAGCACATTGCGCTGATACATCCGGCTGCCCTGGACAAAGCGGTTCATCTTGGGCCGCAACGTCACGGCTTTGACCACTGCGGCCAAGATCACGTGAAACAATTTATAGGGCATTTCCGGATTTGCCGCATTCTTTTTTGCTAAAAACTCGTCAATAGCGGTCAAATCAAAGACATCCCGGATAAACGCCTCATTGTCAGCGCGGTTGGGGTAGAGGTATGGGGTAAAGGCGTGCATTGCGTCTAAGTCGCGGAGCCAGATGCCATCCTTTCGGTCTCCACGGCGGCGCTTGGTTGTTTTCACGGACGATCACATTCTTTCTTCAGCCTGTCCCTATCTTAACAGATTTTCGCGGCGGCTGCAACAAAAAAGTGCTGCGAGCGCCTATGGCTTGAGCTTGATTTTGGAGAGTGGATTGGCCTCGGCGGCGATTTTCAGCTCCGTGTTTTCAATGTGCGTGTAGATTTCCGTGGTGTTCAGATGCTCGTGGCCCAGGACCTCCTGGAGCGTCTTGACATCCACGCCGCCAGAGAGCATCAGCGTCGCCGCCGTGTGGCGCAGCTTGTGCGCAGACAGCTGCGAGGCGTCCAGACCTGCGGCCAGCAGATATTTTTTCACCAGCCGGTGGACCGCCGTGACGCTGATCCGATTGTTCTCTCGGGAGCCAAACAGCGCGCGGTTGTCCGAAAGCGATATTTTGCAGCGTTCGACCAGGTAGTCGTCAATGGCCTGCTTACAGCTGCTGCCCATGTAAACAATGCGTTCCTTGTTGCCCTTGCCCACCACACGGATGCGGTCCTCATAAACATCGGTGAGGTTCAGTCCCACCAGCTCCGAGCGGCGAACGCCGCAATTGAGGAAGATCATTAGAATCGCCAGATCCCGCTTGGCATTAGGCCCTTGAACCGCCGCCAGCAGGCGCTGGGATTCCTCCAGGCTCAGATACCGGGGCAGAGACTTGCGAATCTTAGGGAATTCCAAATCCTGCACCGGGTTTTCCTCCAGCTGCCGTGTGCGGGTGGTCAGATACTTGAAAAAGGATTTGATGGCCGACAGCTTCCGCGCCCGCGCCGCCGTGCCGATCCCCGCCGCAGAGGACCGCCCGTCCGGATCCGCCACACGGTCGTTGGCAAGATACGACAAAAAGTCGTACACATCCGTCACCGTGATGCCGCGCAGAAACTCCAGGTCCACATTCTTGATCGAAATCTCATCCAGCGGTGTGTCATACGGCATCTCCAATTTCATGAGCTTCATAAATCGAAGAAACATCCGCAGGTCGAGATAGTATTCCGAAATGGTTTTGGGCGATTGGCCCTTGATGGTTTCATGATAGCTGAGAAACTCCCGCAGCACCTGCGGACAGTCCTGATAATGCTCCATAATTGTATTTTGCGCCTATAACGCAACAAAATTTTTATTTTGTTGCGTTCGTTTGCAAGATGCACCCGGACGGTCCTGCAAACTGGCGTCCTCCTCCCTGAGTTCCTGCCTCCCATTTTATCCCGCCTCCGGTGAAAAAGCAAGACCGCTGCACTTCCATTTTGAATCGAGATATCCACTGTTGTCAGCTATTACAGCGCGATTTCAATCGCCTCTCGGATATTTCGCACCCGCAGCAGTTCCATACTGGCAGGCTTTACGATCTGATCGGTGCCCTGTCGAGGGACAATGCACTTATGGAAGCCCAATCGGGCGATCTCGTGGAGGCGCTGGGGCAGATGAGAAACAGCGCGAATCTCTCCGGTCAGGCCCACCTCCCCCACTGCGGCCAGACTGTCGTCCACCACACGGTCGCGGAAGCTGGACGCCACCGCCAGCAGCACCGGCAGGTCTACCGCCGGCTCGTCCAGGCGGAGGCCGCCGATGACGTTGAGATAGACGTCGCAGGCGCCTAAATTCATGCCGCCGCGCTTTTCCAGCACCGCCATCAGCAGGACTGCGCGGTTGAAATCAAAGCCGTCGGTGGTCCTGCGCGGCACGTTGAAGGTACTGTGCGCCGCCAGTGCCTGAATCTCGGCCAGAATAGGGCGGGAACCCTCCATGGCGCAGGCCACGCAGGTCCCCGGCGTCTGGAGCGGCCGGCCGGCCAGGAGCATTTCTGAGGGATTCGGCACCTCCTTCAGCCCCGTGTCCACCATCTCAAATACGCCCAGCTCGTTGGTGGAGCCAAAGCGGTTCTTTTCTGCCCGCAGCAGGCGGTAATTTGTGCTGCGTTCACCCTCGAAATAGAGGACGCAGTCCACCATATGCTCCAGCACCTTGGGGCCGGCAATGGCTCCTTCCTTGTTGACATGGCCCACTACGAACACCGTGGTGCCCGTAGTTTTTGACAGCTGCATCAACGCCATGGTGCACTCCTTCACCTGCGAAATACTGCCCGGTGCGGAGGTGCTGTTGGGGTTATAGAGCGTCTGGATGGAGTCCACGATCAGGACATCCGGCTGGACACTGCTCGCAGCGTCCAGGATGGCGTCCATACTGGTCTCTGACAGCACCAGCAGCTTTTCGCGCTCCACCAGCAGCCGCTGAGCGCGCATTTTCAGCTGCCGTTCGCTCTCCTCGCCGGAGACGTATAGCACTGTCTGGCTTTTGCAGACGTCCCGGCAGATCTGCAAAAGCAGCGTGGATTTGCCGATGCCCGGCGCGCCGCCCACCAGCACCAGTGAGCCCTTCACCGCGCCGCCGCCCAGCACCCGGTCCAGCTCGCCGGAACCAGTGGTGAAGCGAAGCTCCTCGGTTCCCCCCACCTCCCGCAGCGCCTTGGGCGCTCTGGCGCGGACAACGGATGCGACGCCGGCGCTTCGCGGCATCGGCTTCTCCTCACGCTCGACAATAGTGTTCCAAGCGCCGCAAGCGGGGCACCTCCCCTGCCATTTCATGGTCTCATTGCCACAGTCGGTGCAGAAATAAACAGTTTTAGACTTCACTGCGTTCGGACGCTCCTTCGACCCACTGAGCCAGGGAGCACCCCATGGCCAAGGTCAGTTTCTTTTGATATCCGGCGTCCTGGAGCTTCAGATCCTCGGCCTCGTTGGAAAGGAAGCCGCACTCCACCAGCACGCCGGTGCATTGGATGTGGTTCATGAGGTAGACGGTCTCCGCCGGCTTGGCCTGGCGGTGGTTTTTGGGGTCCACAGTATCAATGAGGTTCTGCTGCGTCCGCTCCGCCAGATCCCGGCTGCCGTCGGTTTTGGCGTAGAAAACCTGCGCGCCAGCGTACTTGCCTTCAGAGAACAGATTCTGGTGGATGCTCAGCAGCAGCGCCCCCGGCGTCTGATTGACCAGCTGGACGCGGTTGCGCAGATCCGAGACCTTTTTCTCGCTGATGGTCGAGGCAGACGGGTCGTAGACAGCTGTATCACTCTCACGGACCATCACGGTCTCAAAGCCTGTCAAAGCCAAAAAGCTCTCCACCCGCAGGGCAATCTCCAGGTTCAGCTGACTCTCCAGCACGCCAGAGACAGAGACCGCTCCGCCGTCCTCCCCGCCGTGGCCGGCATCGATGACCACAGTGGGGATCGACTGTGCCATGGCGGCAGCCGCCTGCTGCTCCAGCAGCCGCGTAGCCGACAGCACTCCGGTGAGCGCCATGGCGGCGGCCACCAGTGCCAGCAGGATCAATTTATACGTGGGAATTTTCATCTTCCACACCTCCCCATCACAATGTATGGGACAGCTCTCCCCCATTATAACATAAAATCGTCCGGGCGTACAGAGTTTTCCAGGAACGCGTCGAATCCTGACGGCATAGACTGGCATAGATTCCCATGAAAAGGAGGAACTCATTTTGGATGAAATGAATGCCACCCAGGCGGTGCAGGAGGCTCAGGAGGCCGGCCCCATCGGCTGCGGTGACAAAACCGGCTGTCTCCCCTGCTGCGCGCCGCTGGCGAACCCCTATGTACCCTTCCAGCGGGAAAATGCGGAGCAGTATGAGGCACCCCGCGCACTGATCCGCGGCACATTGTTCCCGGGATTGGACCTGCCCTTTATGGGGCTGGTCAACCGCAACGAAAAAAACGGCCCCTTGGGCGAGCTGATGGCGCTGGGCTTCGCCATGCACGAGCTGGGGCTCTATCTGGACACCCACCAGAATGATGCGGAGGCCGTGCAGCTTTTTTCCCAGTACGCCGAGCTCTACAAGCAGGGCCGCGCGGCCTATGAGGCACAGTACGGTCCCCTGCAGCAGTCCGCCGGCAGTGTGGACAGCAAATACGTTTGGCTTCAGGACCCGTGGCCCTGGGATTTCGCAGAAGCAGGAGGTAAGGCATAATGTTTGTATATGAGAAAAAGCTTCAGTACCCTGTGCATATCGCCAATACCAATCCTAAGCTGGCCAGTCTCATCATCTCCCAGTACGGCGGCCCCGATGGCGAGCTGGGCGCTTCTCTGCGGTATCTCTCGCAGCGCTACGCCATGCCCTTTCCGGAGCTGAAGGGCTTGCTTACAGATATCGGTACTGAAGAGCTGGGGCATCTGGAGATGATCGGGGCTATCGTACATCAACTGACGCGGGACCTGACTGACGAGCAGATGAAGACGGACGGCTTTGCCCAGTATTTTGTGGATCACACCGCCGGTGTCTACCCCACTGCCGCTTCCGGCGCGCCGTGGAGTGCCAACAGCATCCAAAGCACCGGCGACCCCATCGCAGACCTCACCGAGGATCTGGCCGCTGATGGGGCGATGGCGTAAGCGCAACAAGACCGGAAAGCCTTGAA
>JAAWBZ010000258.1 GCA_022792945.1 Oscillospiraceae bacterium
CGTTTACGGGCAGCAGATAAGGACAGTACGCAGGTGTCAGACCACACCAACGTGACGTGACGCGTGGCTAGTATCATAGGGTTATACCCGCATAGGAAATACCCCCGGCTCCGCCGGGGGATATTTATTATGCGGAATTCCATGCCCTATAGGCATATTTCTTTTGCTGAAGTATGGTTTATTATAGAAAAAAGGTATTTGCATAAAGTGGAGTAATATGGTATACTTTATCCCAGCCGCCAAGGGCGGAGGTTACAAAGAAGGGAGAAACGAGGTATGACAGAGCGGCTGTGGGAGATACTGTCAGATTCTTTCATAAAAATCCTGGTGCCGGGCCTGACCATGACCCTGCCCCTGACAGCAATCGCCTTTTTCTTTGCCATGGTGCTGGCCGTTTTTATGGCGCTGGCGCAGTTTGCGGACGTGCCGGTGCTGAAGCAGCTTTCCAGGTTTCACATTTGGGTGTTCCGGGGCACGCCCCTGCTTTTGCAGCTCTATCTGGTGTTTTATGGCCTGCCGGGTTTGGGCGTGATTATCGATCCCTTTCCGGCGGCAGTGCTGGTGTTCTCTTTAAACGAGGGTGCCTATTGCGCGGAAATCGTCCGGGCCGCCCTGGAGGCTGTGCCTGCCGGGCAGTTGGAGGCGGGCTATTGTGTAGGCATGTCCTATTTGCAGACCATGCGGCGCATTGTGCTGCCCCAGGCTATGCGCACAGCTTTCCCATCCCTGGC
Organism: Oscillospiraceae bacterium; assembly: GCA_022792945.1. Classification (GTDB taxonomy): domain Bacteria; phylum Bacillota; class Clostridia; order Oscillospirales; family Oscillospiraceae; genus Avoscillospira_A. Next base: position 732 of record JAAWBZ010000258.1, read on the forward strand.
AAATTCCCTTATCGCCATGATGAAGGACACCTCCCTGGCGTCTACCATTACGGTAACAGAAATGCTTATGTCCACCCAGCGCATTATTGCCCGCACTTACGAGCCTTTGGCCCTGTATATGGAGGCAGGCATAATTTACCTGCTGTTCTCCACTGTGCTGACAAAGCTGCAAAAGCTGGGGGAGAAGAGGCTCAGCGTATACACGGCAAAAGAGTCCATGATAATCCTGCCGAAAAGGAGGCCCCAGGCGAAATGGTGGAAGTAAAGGGCATCAAGAAGTCCTTTGGGGGCACAGAAGTGCTCAAAGGTGTAGACATCAAGGTAGAGCAGGGAGACGTGGTGGCTATTTTAGGCCCCAGCGGCTCCGGCAAAACCACCCTGCTGCGGTGCATGAATTTCCTGGAGCGCGCCCAGGCAGGCCAACTGGTGTTTGATGGGCAGGCCTATGATTTACATAAGGTTACAAAGAAGGAAATCGCCGCCATCCGCCGGAAAACTGCCTTTGTGTTCCAAAATTACAACTTGTTTTTGAATAAGACTGCCCTGCAGAACGTGACGGAAGGTTTGGTCATTGCCCGGAAGATGCCAAAGGATCAGGCCAGGCAG
>JAAWBZ010000069.1 GCA_022792945.1 Oscillospiraceae bacterium
AACCTCAAAAAGCTGGCCAGATGGAAAGCCAGACAATATCCCCAGCTCTTTCGCCCACCATATTTTGCCCCTGTTTTTATTTCCCTGCTTTTGCGGTCTGCCTGGAAATTTCCAGGCAGACCTCTTTTCGACAGGCTGAAAGGACCTGTCCAAACGGACAGGTCCTTTTTTGCTTACTTGCTCCAGGTTTCGGGGTCGCTGCTCTTGGCCGTGTGGGCGTTGGCGGCCTCCATGACCGCCCAGTAGGCCCAGTGGTGCTTGCCCAGGTCCACGAAGGTGTAGAGGCTGCGGAGGTTCTTCTCCACATACGCCTCGTCCGCCTCGCGCGCCAGCAGGCGGTTGACCAGCGTCACCGCCTCGGCGCGGGAGATGGGGGCGTCGCCCCGGAAGGTCCCGTCGCCGTAGCCAATCACCCAGCCGTGCAGGGCCGCTTCCTGGATATACGATGCCGCCCAGTCGGAAGCGGCTACATCATAGAAGCCGCGGAAGGAAACTGTGGCCCCTGCCTCGCTGCCATACGCCGCCAGGAAGCGGACCGCCATAGCGGTGAACTCTGCGCGGGAGATGGCGGCGTCGGGCACAAAGGCACTGGCGCTCCGTCCGGTCACGATGCCGTAACCGCCCAGGTACTGCACATACCCGCTGTACCAGGAGGCAAACGGCACGTCCCGGAAGGGGGTATAGGCCGCCGCCGGGATTTTTTCTTCCTTCTTTTCCGCCAGCAGCCGTGCGAAAATGGCTGCGGCCTCCGCCCGGGTCATGGTGCGGCCGGGGCCGAAGGTCCCGTCGGGGTAGCCCACGATATACGCGCTGTGCCGCGCCCTCCCGGCCGGGACCACCAGCTTCCCGTCCTCATCCGTCTCGCCGCCGGCGCTCTGGCCCTGGCTGTCCTTGACCGTGACGTCAATGCTCGCCTGGGGGCGCTTCCGGTGGTCGGTGACAGTCACCAGGATGCGGTTGTCCGCGTCCATTTTTTCGCGGCGCGGCAGTTTGACCGTCACATGACCGCTTTTGCTGATTGTGACCACGGCGTCGCCAATGGTGCGGCCCGATTCGTAGTCCGAGACCTTCACGGTAAGCGTCAGCTTTTCGTCGTTTTCATCCTTGCCGCCCACCGTGATATTGCCGCCGGTGGAGCCAGAGGCCGCCGGGACCGTCAGCTGCCCGCGGGCGTTGGTCCGTCCGGCGCTGCGATTGCCCTCGCGGTCCGTGACCGTGACGCCCAGACCGGGGAGGGGCGCGCGGTCCTTTTTCAGCAGGACCGTGACCGTGGTCCGTTTTTCGCTGTCCAGCAGACGGCGGTGGGGGAGGCGGATGGAAAAGGTTTCATCCCGGTTCAGCACCACATGGGCGTCCGCGACGGGATTTCCGGTGTGGGTGTCGGTGACAATGACCAGATAACCGCCAACCTCCGTCTCGCCCCTGCCGTCGGTGTCGCCGGTGTTCCCCAGCTTGTCCAGGGTCTCCTGCTCCAGCACCGCGCCGCAGTCCTCGCATTCCTTGTGCCGGTGTCCCCCGTCAAAGGCGGTGGGTTCCTTGTCCATGATCCAGCCGCTTTCCCTGTGGCCCGCGGGGGAGAGCGCCTCCAGGTAGGAGGCGTCACAGCGTGTACAGTGGTGCTCCAGCAGGCCCTCGGTGTTGCAGGTGGGAGACGTCAGCCGGGTCCCGGCATCCCAGTCGTGGCCCAGGGCCTCCGTGGGGGTATCGGTGTAGCTCTCGCCGCAGCGGGTACAGGTGTGGGTGGTGAAGCCGCCCACGGTGCAGGCGGGGGCCGTCACGGCGGCGGCGTAGTCGTGGCCCAGGGCTTGCAGGTAATCGGTTTTGTAGCTGAGACCGCAGCTTTCGCAAGTGTAGGCGGTATAGCCCATGTCCTCGCAGGTGGCGGCGGTGACGGTCTCCGTGATGCTGTGTCCCAGCGCGTCTTGCAATACCGCGCCGCACTGGGTGCAGAGCTGCGCGTGTTCGCAGTCCGCCGCCGGTCCCGGCGTGTGTCCCTCGGCGGCGCTGGCCTCCAGGCGGTGGAAGCCGCAGCGCACGCAGCGGTACTCCGTGACGCCCTCGCCGGTGCAGGTGGGGACGGTCACAGGCCGCCCCTCGTCCCAGCTGTGGCCCAGGGGCGCGGTGTAGTCGGTGACAAAGCTGGAGCCGCACCCCTCACACTGGTGGATGGTCCGTCCGCCGCTCTCGCAGCCGGCGGGGATGGTCTGCGCCTGATACTTGTGGGGCAGTGCCGCCGTGATGTCCGTGATGTGGCGGTCGCCGCAGACGGCGCACTCCCTGACCGTGTGCCCCGGCATGGTGCAGGTGGCGGCGGTGCTGTACGTCTCATAGCGGTGTTCACCCTTGGGCGTGTTCACCACATTCGTCTCCCCGCAGCGGCGGCAAGTTTCCAGGACCTTCCCGTCCGTCTCGCAGGTGGCTTCCCGAATGACGATACTCTGCCAGGCATGACCCAGGGCGGCGGTGTAGTCGCGCTTCTCCACCTTTCCGCAGTCCGCGCAGAGATACCGGGCATACCCCAGCCCCAGGCAGGAGGCAGAGACAGTCTCCAGCTTCGTGAAATTGTGGTCATTCCCGCAGGAATTGCAGGAGCCGCCGCAATTCTGGTCCTTCTTGCAGCCGCAGTCCGGCTTTCCGCACCCGCAGGGGCAGTCCGCGCCATTCTCATCCGGCGCTTCGTCCCGCAGCCAGACGTAGGCCACGCCGTTCTCGGTCATGTCCGCGCCCTGGCAGGTGTAGGTGATCTCATAGTAGACGGTGTATTGCCCCTCATCCGTATAGGCCGGTGCAGTGGTTAAGTTGCAGCTGTCCGCACTGTTCCCGTAGCGGATGCGGGCGTTTACGCCGCTCTCGGATAGGTCCGAGACGGTCAGGGTATGCGGCTGTCCGTCCACCACGCCGTAGTAATCGGCCACCACCGCTTTCGCGCCCACATATTCGCTCCGCTCATAGCCGCAGAGGGTGCAGAGGTCCTTCACGACAAAGCGCTGGTTTGCCAATTGCGGCACGACGGTCCGCTCCAGATCATGGCGTTCCAGCGTGCTGGCGGTGGTCTTTCTGGTGCCGTAGCAGAAGCCGCAGTAGGTCCCGCTTGTGGTGGACTTCCGGTGATAGGCGCCGTCCTCGTAAGCATACGCCGCGGTCTCCGGCAGATTTTGGGTGAACTCCGCCGCGCAGTCGTAGAGCCAGTAGACGTCCTTGCTGTAGCAGTACCGCCGCGGGTCCATGTTGGCGTTGAGGGTTCCGCAGGTGTCGCAGCAGGCTTTGGTCCAGTGGCTGCCGGTGTACTGGGCGTCCCTGCCGGGGATGCCGTCCAGGATGACGCCGGCGGTCTTGCCGTCCACGCAGGTCCCGTCTGAGTATTTGACATTCCGGCTCATGGCCGTCACGCCGCCCCGGGCGTACTCCGGCGTCCGCCAGACGGTGAAGCCGGTGTAGCGGTCGCAGGAGTAGCAGAGAAAGGTCTCATGGGTCACCACGGCGTTGGCGTCCAGCTCATTGGTGCGGTTGTTGGAGGGCAGCCAGCGGTCGGCGGGGTCGTGGTAGCCGTTCTCCTGGGCGGCGGAGGCGGTGAGGGGAAAGACGGAAAACAGGGTCATGACCGCCAGCAGCAGCGCCAGAGCGCGGAAGCCGCGGCTTCGTTTGTGCACAGTCATAGTTGAAAAATCCTCCTAAAATTTTGATTTTTGACGCAAAAAATACCCCGTGGGATTCCACGAGGCTTTCACTTTCTTTTCAGCCGGTACAGCTGGTAACAGGGGGAGAGTGTGAGAGGGGGAACGGCGAAAAAGGCCGCTTCCCCAAACAATTAGACTTCTCCCCAGGTGTGGCTATCTCTCCATTTCCCGGCTCCGTTCCCGCCGGCGGTACAGCTCCAGCGCCTTGAGAATGATTTCTTCCATCTTCTGCGCGGGCGTCCCCGCGGGGAAATACCTGGACAGACGGTCCCGGGGCATTTTGAATTGCTCCACCTGGTTGGGCTTTTCCTCCTGCATGATGGAGAGGACCACATCCTCGTTCAGCTTGCCGTCCTGGGAGAATTTCCGCAGCTTGATGGCCTGGGCGTGAGAGGGCGTGCGGTCCTCGCAGGCCATGGTGTCCAGGAGGGCTTGCTGCTCCGGCTCAGTCAGGTACGAAAGCTCCACCGCGGGCCGCAGGGCGATCTTGTTCTCGTCCACCATGTCGAGGATGGGGCGGATGAGGGAGGTGAGGCGGATGTAGCGCTGGATTTGCGTGTTGCTATCTTGAGAGTTAGCCGCTAAAATTTCCCGCGACTTCCCCTCTAAAAAATGGTGTCCCGGTGGGACACCATTTTCTTTGCTCGGTCTACCAGCTTGCCGCCTCATGGCCTCCAGCTTCATCTTATAAGCAAACGCTTTCTCACTGGGCAGGATCTTTTCACGCTGGAGGTTGCTGTCTACCATAATCAAAATGGCCTCATCATCCGTTAGATCGCGGACAATGCAGGAGATTTCCGCCAACCCCGCCAGCTCACAGGCCATCTTCCGGCGGTGCCCGGATACCATCTCAAAGCCGTCCCCCTTGGGCCGCACCAGCGCCGGAACCAGAATGCCGTACTGTTTCACACTCTCCGTCATCTCGGCCATGCTCTCGTCCATGCGCACCTGGAAGGGGTGGTTCGGAAAGTCGCGGATCTCCGAAAGCGGGATGTCCCGCACAGTCTCCCGCTGCGCCTCGTCGCGCTGGGCCTGGGTGGTGAACAGCTCATCTACTGAGGTCAGGAGACCGGCTGCGCTGCTTCTCGCCAATCTGCGCCACCTCCTTTACCAGCGACCGGTAGGCCGCCGCGGCCTTGCCGTTGGGCTCGTGCCGGAAAATGCTCCGGTCCGCCGTGCTGACCTCCGCGAGGCGCACGGTGGACGGAATCACCGTCTGCAAGACCGGCAGCCGCTTGCCGAAATTCTCCCGAACCGAGGCCACGATCTCCCGCCGGAAGTTGGTCTCATTGGCCATGGTCAGAAACACCCCGCCGATCTTCAGCCGCGGATTGATCTGCCGCCGGATGCTCTGCACGGTCCCCACCAGCTCGGTCATGTCCTCCGCCGCCAAGTAGTCCGCCTGGACCGGAATCAGCACATAGTCCGCCGCCGAGAGGGCATTGACGACCAGCATCCCCAGGGACGGCCGGCAGTCCAGCAGCACATAGTCGTAATCCGCTTTCACGCTGTCCACATACTGCCGAAGCACCGTCTCCCGGCTCATGACGTTGACCAGTCCGACCTCGACCGCCGAAAGCGCCCGGTTCCCCGGCACAAAGTCGAACCCCTCCCGATACCGCAGGATCTCCGGATGCCCCCGCGCCGAAGCGCCGCTGACGATGCCGTTCATGACGTTCGCCAGCGAAAGCTCCAGCTCATGCGGCCTCCGCAGCCCCAGCATCTTGGTCAAATCCCCCTGCGGGTCCACGTCGATTGCCAGCACCTTTTTGCCCTCCAGCGCCAGCCCCGCGCTCAGATTGTAGACGCTCGTGCTCTTTCCAGTCCCTCC